>NZ_AYJW01000044.1 GCF_000497205.1 Saccharopolyspora rectivirgula DSM 43747 | reverse complement strand
CGCAACGCGGTGGAGCCGCTGGCCGAGGCGGCGGGCGCCGGCGATGTGGACGCGGTGCGCCGGGACGACGAAGGCCTGGTGACGGGGGCCGGCGAGGTGGACGGGAACTCCTCGCCGAACTAGACGTTGTCGTCCAGGAAGGACACCATTGTGTCCACAATGGTGTCCAAGTGCGGCCCGGTGCCGAAGCCGTGCCCGAGGGATTCGTACGGGTGCATCTGCACTTCGACTCCCCGCAGGCGCAGTTCGGCGGCGAAGTCCAGGCTCTGCTCGATGGGGACCATCTGGTCCGCGGCGCCGTGCTGGATCAGGAAGGCCGGTTCCGCGCCGGAGATGTGCTTGACCGGGCTGGAGGCGTCGGCGACCTCCGGGCATTCCACCGGCAAGCAGCCCAGCAGCTGCCTGATCACGCCGTGGGCGTAGTCCTGCAGTTCCGGGTGCTCGAGCTGCTGCTGCGCGCTCATGTCGGTGGGGCCGAACCAATCCACGACCGCGCGGATGCCGGGCAGCCCGCCGCCCGGCTGCTGGGGGTCGTCGGTGACCGCGCCGAGTTGGGCGACCAGGTGCCCGCCGGCGGAAGACCCCCACAGCACCGTCCGTTGTGGATCCAGGTTCCACTCCTCGGCCCGCCGCTGCAGCCAGCGCACCGCATCGCTGATGTCGACGACCTGGGCCGGGGCTTTGGCGACCTGGGTCAACCGGTAGTCCACAGAGGCCACGGCGTAACCGGCTTCCAGCAACCGCTGGGTGGCCACGGCTTCCGCAGCGCGCAAGTTGGCGGTCAGCGAACGGCTTCCGGCGTTCCAGCCCCCGCCGTGGGCGTACACCACGAGCGGCCGCGGCGCGGAGTCGTCGGCGGGCAGGTAGAGGTCCAGTTGCAGCGGCCCGCTGTCCCGCTGCGCGTAGACCAGCCCCGTCAGCACCCGATCAGCGCCGAGCCGGGGCTCGGCCACCGGCGCGGGCGGGGACTGGTTGGCGTCGGAAACCCCGGAGCACCCCGCTGCGGTGAGCGCGGCGACGACCGCGAGAGCGGCCAGCGAACGCCGCACCGCCATGGACAACCCTCTTCCCAACAACCTGATCACCCAGAAGGGTGAGCTTAACAAGATCAGGTCGTCGGGATGGGCGGTTCAGCCGTCCTGGTCGGCCACCCGTTGCTGCTCGGCGAGGAAGTGAGCGGTGCGGGCGGTCGCGTCGTACAGCTGGCGGTAGTGCTCGTAGAAGGCCTCGTAGCGCTCGGTGTTCTCCGGAATGGGCCGCACCGTTCGGGTCACCGGGTTCCAGTCGTCCACCGCGACCGCCGTCGAAGTGGCGATGCCGGCCAGCAGCGCGTCCCCGTAGGCGGCGCCGATCATCTCCGCCGGGATCTGCTGCTCCTGCCCGGTGATGTCCGAGACGATCTGGGTCCACAACCCGCCCTGGGTGCCGCCGCCCACCGCGACCAGCCGCTGCGCGCGCCCACCGGCGGCGTTCATCGCCTCCAGGTTGTGCCGCACCCCGAAGCCGATCCCTTCCAGCGCCGCCCGGTACAGCTCGGCCCGCCCGTGGCGGAGGGTGAGTCCGGCGAGGACACCGCGCGCGTCCGGGTCGAAGATCGGCGTCCGCTCCCCGGCGAAGTACGGCAGCAGCAGCAGGCCGCGGCTGCCCGCCGGCACCGTTCCCGCCTCCTGCACCAGTTCCGCGAAGTCACCGTCCACCAGCGAGCGGAGCCACTCGGTGACCGCCCCGGACGTGGCCATCCCGGCGGCCAGCGTGTAGGTGTCCGGGTAGGCCCCGCAGGTCCCCCACAGCGCCGGGTGCGGGCGCGGGTCGGTCAGCACCTGCACGAAGAACATGGTGGTGCCGTACATCAGCATGGTGTCGCCGGGATCCCGCACCCCGACGCTGGTGGCCTCGGCCCACGCGTCGACCGTGCCGGCGGTGACCGGCAGCCCCTCCGGCAGCCCGGTTTCCGCCGCGGCCTGGGCGGTCACCCGCCCCACCACCTCGGTCGGCCACGCCAGTTCCGGCAGCTGCAGGTCGGGCGCCACCTGCTGCGCCCAATCGGTCGCCCAGTCCCGCGCGTGCAGGTCGTAGATCGGGTCGCACTGGCTGGCCGAGTGGTGGTCCAGCACGTAGCGCCCGGTCAGCCGGTGCACCAGGTAGGAGCTGCACATCAGCAGCTTCTCGGTGCGCTGCCAGACCTCGGGCTCGTGCTCGGCCAGCCAGCGGATCTTCGGCCCCACCGCCTGGCTGGAGAGCGCCGAACCGCAGCGGCGGAGGATCTCCTCCGCCCCGAACTCCTCGGTGAGCTCGTCGATCTCCTTCACCGCCCGGGTGTCCACCCCGTAGAGGATCGCCTTGCGCAGCGGGTTGCCCGCGCCGTCCGCGGGCAGCAGGACCGGGCCGATCCCGCTGACGCCCAGGCCGGTGAGCTCCCGCCCTTCGGCCGCGGGCAGCAGCTCGCGCACCAGGGCGACGAAGTCGTCCCACCACACCGACTCGGCGTCGTGCTCGACCCAGCCGGGGTGCGGGTATTCGGTGACGTGCTGCCGACTCGCCTTGGCCAACACCTCGCCCTCGGCGGAAACCAGCACGCCCTTGGAGCTCGAGGTGCCGATGTCGATTCCGAGCAGCACCGACTCGGTCATGGCGATGCCTCCCTTGCCTGCCACGCCGGCGATCGTTCCGGTCCCGGGTCAGCTGCGGCTCCACTCGTCGAGCCGGATGCCCAGCTGGGCGCACACCGCGCGCACCGCCGGGCGGTGGTCGCCGGGGACGGCGTGGATGTGGTTGGCACCGAACTTGGACAGGAACAGCTCACCGGGCGCGTCCAACCGGGCGAACGCGTGCGGCCACTCCGGAGTGGACTGCTGCACCAGGCTCTGGTTGGTCTGCTCGTCGTAGCTCTCGAACTCCCCGAGCATCAGCTGCATCCGGTACTCGCCGTTCTCCCGGGTGAGCCGGCCCAGGGTCATCTGCCCGGGAGCGGCGATGTGCTGCACGGACGCCCCACCGGCCGGGAAGAAGAACACCTCCGGGTAGAAGTTGACCCGGGAGAGGTTCTCCTTCGGGTCGTCGCTGCGCGCGGCGTACCAGGTGGCGTGCTGCCCGGAGTTGCACAGGTCCCAGATGTCGCGGTCGGCGTGGTAGTGCCGCACGTCGGCGAACAGCACCGGGGTGTTGGCCACCGACTTGAACAGCTGCATGGTGAGCGCGCCGTCCATGTCGGCTTCGGTGGCGCACACGTGGGGTTCCTTCGGCCCGTTCCAGTCGTACGGGTCGTTGAGGAACGCCTCGGTGACGTCCATGGTGGCGAAGTTCTCCGTCAGCTCCGGCTGCGCCTTGATGCCGGAGAAGTCCAGGTTGCGCTCCTCGATGATGTCGCGAATGGCCAGGTAGGAGCGGATCTGCCGTTCCAGCAGCTCCGGGGTGAGCCGCTTGCCGTCGTAGTGCACCCCGGCCGCGTTGGCCTCGATCCACTCGCGCGCCTTGCGGGCTTCGGCCGGGTCGGCCTTCTCGGCGCGCAGCACCAGCTCGTACTGGTCGATCTCCTCCACGTCGATGCCGAACAGCCGCTGCCACTGGTCGGTGTTGGCCACCGCGGTGTTCATGCCCATCGGACGGCCGCCGAACCGCCCGAAGGTGGAGCCGCGCAGCGACTTGACCGCTGCCGCCGCGGTCGCCTCCACCCCGATCTTCTCGACCAGCTCGGCGTCGTCGGGGGCGCCCCAGGCCCTGGTGTGCTGGCGGCCGATCTGGTCCAGCGCACCTCCGGCGGCGAGCATCCCGACCAGGCCGGGTTCGGTGGGGTCGGTGCTGGCGACCAGCACCAGCGGACTGCTGGTGACCGCGGAGGCGAGCATCGTGAAGTGCGGGAACGCCCACACCGCGTAGTAGAGCACCGTGACGTCGACATCGGCCGCGGCCACCTTGCGCGCCACCGAAGTGGCCAGCGCGTTGGTGCTCACCAGGTCGTCGCCGACGACGACCTCGTGCCCGGCGTTCCGCAGCGCCTGCACCAGAGCATCCTGCTTGGACTGGATGAAGTCGGCGTTGCGGGCGTGAACGTGATCACGACCGTCCGAGATGCTGATGACACCGATGCGAGCCACGGTTCCTCCGAGATCCAACAGGCGGCATTGACTGCTACCGGGCGGCTGCGAGCAGCCCCGCCGTGCTCCCGCACCAGAACAACAGCGGATTCTTGCGGCTCGCACAGCCGGAGCGCTGCATCCGATATCGATCTAAAGGATGGTGAGCAATCGTTTTCTCGAACGCTATTCTGGCTGCGAGGGGCTGTCAAGGCTGGTCTACCGTGATCACGCGGGAAGAGGACAACAGGAGGTTCCGTGGCGACGATCAGCGATGTGGCCGCCCGGGCCGGGGTTTCCACCGCGACGGTTTCCCGCACCCTCAACGGAAAGACCACGGTAGACCCCGCCCTGGCCGCCCGCGTGCTCGCGGCCGCAGCAGAACTCGGCTACCGGCCCAACGGTCCGGCGCGCAACCTGCGCAAGCAGGAAACGGCGGTCATCGCGTTAATCATCTCCGACGTGGAGAACCCGTTCTTCACCGCGATCGCGCGCGGCGCCGAGGACGTGGCGCACTCCGCCGGGTACTCCGTTGTCCTCTGCAACTCAGACGACAACCCGGACAAAGAACGCGAATACATCGATGTGGCGCTGCAGGAGCGGATGGCCGGGGTGCTGCTGTCGCCTTCGGGCCGCAGCGCCAACGTCGAACCGCTGCTCCGCAGCGGCACCCCCGTGGTCGCGGTGGACCGCCCGCTCCCGGGTTCTGCGGGTGACGCCGTCCTGGTGGACAGCCGGCTCGGCGCCAAGCAGGCCACCGCGCACCTGGCCGAGCAGGGCTACCAGCGGATCGGCTGCATCACCGGGCCGAGCGGGGTGCTGACCGCCGACGAACGACTGGCCGGCTACCGGGAAGGACTGCGCGCGGCGAAGCGGAGCACCTCCAACGCGCTGGTGCGGCGCAGCGAGTTCAAGGCCGCCGGGGCGAAACGCGCCGCCTACTCCCTGCTCACCCAGGCGAACGCGCCGGACGCGCTGCTGGTGGCCAACAACGCGATGGCGGTGGGCGTGCTGGAGACCATGGCCGAGCTGGAGTTGCGCCCGGGGCGCGACGTCGGCGTGGTGGTGTTCGACGACGCCCCCTGGACCACCCTGCTCGACCCGCCGTTGACCGTGGTCGCCCAGCCCGCCTACGACATGGGCACGGTGGCCGCGCAGCTGCTGCTGAGCCGGATCAGCGGGGAGCGCACCGAGGCCACCACCACGACCCTGTCGGCCCATCTGGTGGTCCGCCAGAGCAGTTCGCGGAACTGACCGCGCAAAGAGGCGGGGAGCGCCGACCACGACGGGCCGGCGCTCCCCGCACCGGGTGGGTGCTCAGCGGGAGAGCACCCGGTAGCTGGAGGCGTTCCAGGCCGGTGCTCCGGCCACCGGCACCAGTTCCACCCGGACCGACTGCTTGCCCGCGGTCAGCTCGGCCGGGACGTCGAAGCTGTCCTCCAGCCAGCGGTGGTGCGGGTTGCCCAGCGGCTGCAGCCACCGGCCGGCCGGTCGACCGTCGATGCGGACGTCCACGGCCTGGTAGCTCTCCGCCTGGTCACCGACCCGCACCAGCCGGATGCCCTGGTTCTCCGGGTCCACCGACGCGCTGAAGGAGATCGGGCCGGTCGCCTTGGTGGTCGTCCGGGTCATCGGCTCCGGGCTGCGCCCCCCTTCGAAGGTGGAGGTGACCTCCTCCGCGGACTCCCCTTCGGCCAGGTAGCCGTGCTGGGTGCGGCTGGCTTCGCTGGCCAGGTCGATCTCGTCGGTGAGCTGCAGCTCGGCCGGCAGCCCGCCGTACCAGTAGGCGGTGGAGCTGTAGAGCCCCGGTTCGTCGTTGTTCGGCCCGTGCTCGATGCCGGCCAGCAGCCCGTCGGAGAACGGCACCGCGTCGTTGAGCAGCAGGCGGTAGGCACCTGTGCAGTCGTACTGGCAGCCGTCCACGCTGAGCTCGTGGGACGGGTTGCCGGCCAGCGGCATCGAGAACGTGGTGCCGTCCCGGAAGTACCAGCCGGACTCGTAGAAGTCCTCGCTGCCGGTGCCGTGCCAAGCCGGGCTCTTGGACCCGTCGACGTAGAACCGCTCGTCGCCTTCCAGGTAGTTGCGCTGGTTCGCCTGCTGGCTGCGCACCGAGTGCGGCTGGTTGTCGGACTTCACCTGTCCCGGTGGGATCAGGCCGCGCATGCTGTGGGTGACCCCGTAGAAGGTTCCGGACCCCTCGACGTCGAGGAAGACCCAGTCCTGCCCTTCGGTGGTGTGCGCGGCGCGGTGCGTGGCGTGGAAGTACGCGGTCCCCGGCGGGATGTCCGCCGACGCGCTGGTGACCTCCGCGGTGCCCTCGGTGACCGGGACGTCGCCGGTGTTCACCAGCTCGACCCGCGCGTTCTGCCGGAACGGCATGGGCCACCAGGACGTGTACCAACCGTCGAGTCCGGGGTCCACCGAGCTCATCAGGGTCCGGACGTCGTGCTCGCCGAGACCGGTGCCGAAGAACTCGCCGATCGGCGCGTCCACGGTGGTCTTGCCGTCGAAGGTGATGCGCAACCGCACCTTCTCCAGCACTTCTTCCGACGCCGCCACTTCCTCGGGGTCGGACGGGTAGCGGCCGAGCAGTTTGGTCCGGTGGAACACCGGGTTGTCGATCCGGTAGTTGTGCGCCATTTCCTCCCCGGGGTGGCTGGGCCCGAGGTCGAGCACGTCGGTGCGGACCCAGTCCCCGCCGACCTTGCTGTGCACGTCGTACCGGAACTCGTTGACGTCCAGGGAGGAGGACACGAACCGGTTGGATATCTCCACTCTCGACTTCCCGGCGGTGATGCTGGCCGGGATCTCCAGGACCTCCACTCCCCATTCACCGGGGCGAGCGGGCCCGCTGCGCCACTGCCCGACCGGTTGGCCGTCGACGAACACGTCGGCGGTCTGGTCGGCGATCTGGGCGTCGTAGCGCCGGATCAACCGGATGCCCTCGTTGTCGGGGTGGACGCGCATGAAGAACCGGCTGCCGCCGCCCTCGCCGTAGGCGTGCCCGTCGTCGACCACCTGCGGCGCTGGAGCCACTTGCGGGATCCGCAGGCGCAGCTGGGAGATCTGCTGCGGGCCGGACAGCTCCGCCAGCGTCGTCGAACCACCCGGCGGCAGGGCGAAGTCCCGGCGCTCGGTTTCCGCCCGCGGCGCAGCGGGTTTGGGGTCGGCGACGCCGAACCGGCGCAGTCGCGCCAGCACGTCTTCGGCGCGGTCTTCGGGGTTGAAGGACCGCACCTGCTGGCCGTCGGCGAAGGTGCGGTAGTTGACGTGGTAGAAGTACGGGTTGTTCTCGACCGTGATCCGCATGGATTTCCGGTACGGCATGGGGACCTTGATGACCGCTCCGCCCGCGGCGTCCTCGGCGTTGCCGACCAGCGGCCATTCGTAGGGGGCTCCGAGCCGGCCGCTGACCACGTCGATCAACGGCGCGTTGAGCACTTCCCGGCCGTCCAGGTCGATGATGATGTTGCCGGTCCCCGTGACGTCCCCCCACGGTTCCCGGGTGAACCAGATGGAAGTGATCTCGCCGGCACCGGCGTGTTCGGCGATCACGCAGCCCTGTTCGGTGGTGCGCAAGCAGGAATAGGTGCCTTCGAACCCGTCGTTGTTCCCGCCGGTGCGGTCGAAGCTGGAGAACTGGCGGCTCTGCTGGGCGGGCCGCGGTTGGTACAGCTGGTCCAGGTTCCGGTAGGGATCCCAGCCCGTTCCGGTCATGGCGGGTGGCTGGCCCGCCACTTCTCTCGACGTGAATCCGGCATCAGCGACCAGTGCCGCTGCCGCGAGCGAAGCGACGCTGAGGAAGACCGCGGACCGTCTTCCCCGACGCGGACTGCTCCGTGGCGCCGTTGCTGAGCCGTCTCTCATCCTGCTCGCCCTCCCTACACCGGCCGTCTAATTGAGACAGGGTGCGACCGCGCGGTTTGGAAAATTGATCAACACCGCCGCAGAAGATCGTGTGTGCACTCAGCGCCGAACTGTAATTAGGAATTCTCCTTTTGCACAACGAGCGACATAGGGGTCGGCTCGAAGCCAAGCGGAATTCACTCAATACGATGATCAGCGCGGAAAACTGCGGGAACAACCACCATCCAGGTGTTATTACTGAATTTCCTGGTGGTGATCGCGCGGACGAAAAAGGGAGGCTTTCTCCGGAACCGCCGAAGAACACCTTTCCGGGTGAATCCACGAAAAGGCCGCGGGGTGCATCGCACCACCGCGGCCAGCAATCGCGAAGTCCGGCTCAGCGCCGATTCAACCGCTCGTAGACCTCCGCCGCATTCTCTTCGGTGATCAATTCGGTCTCGAGAATTTGCGTTTTTTCCACCGGCTGGCAGTCGATCAGAATCTTCTTCGCCGTCTCCACCGCTTCCGCGCCGCCCGTCGGGTAGAGGTTGGTGGCCGCCAGCCTCCCCTCTTCGACCGCCTTGATACCGCCCGAGGGGATCGGCAACCCGTCGATGCCGACGAATTCCAGGTCGTGCCGACCAGCCGCCTGCGCCGCGAGGTAAGCCCCCTCGGCCATCGGGTCGTTCTGCGCGTACACCGCCTTGATGTCCGGATGCGACTTCAACAGCGCGTCCATCTTCTCCTGGGCCACCGAGCGCTCCCACTCACCATCGGCGGTGGCGACCACTTCGATGTTCGAGCCCGCTATCCCCTCCATGAAGCCCTTTTCCCGCTCCGCGGCCGGGGTCGAGCCGGAAAGTCCCTTGATCTGCACGATCTTGCCGCCCTCGGGGAGCAGCGTGTTCTTGAAGTACTCGCCGGCCTGCCGACCGATCGCCACGTTGTCGGCCCCGATGTAGGTGGTGTAGGCGTCCCCTTCCACCTTGCGGTCCAGCACGATCACCGGAATCCCGCGGTTGTAGGCCTTCTTCACCACATCGGTCAGCGGGGCGGCCTCGTTTGGGGAGATCATCAGCAGGTCGACCTGCTTGGTGATGAAGTTCTCGACGTCACTGACCTGTTTGGAGTTGTCCTTGGCGGCGTCCGCGAACTGCACCTCGAACTGGGGGACTTTCTCGGCCGCCTTGCGGATGTCCTCATCCATCCGCACCCGGTAGGGTTCGGCGAGGTTGGCCTGGCTCATGCCGATCGTGTAGTGGGCGTCCGGCCCCTTGCAGGCCTGCGTCGGGTCCTGGGCGTGGACCTGACCGCTGTTCTCGCTGGTGGTGCCGCACCCGGCGGCGCCGATGGCGGCCACAGTGCACGCAGCGAGCAGGGACTTCACCGTCTTGCGCATCCGCGCTCCTCCCCCTCCGATTGGGTCATGCGGCAGGACGCAGCCGTTGCAGCGCCGCGGCTGCGACGATCACCAGACCTTTGATCAACAACTGCAGGTCGGTGTTGACGCTGTTCAGGTCGAGGATGTTGTTGAGCATGCCCAGCAGCAGCGCACCGGCGATGGTGCCGACGACCGAACCGCGGCCACCGGCCAAGCTGGTGCCACCCACCACCACGGCGGCGATGCCGTCGAGCTCGTAGGCCATCCCGTCGTTGGGGCTGCCCGCGTTGAGCTGCCCGGCGTGCACGATCCCGGCCAGCGCGGCGCAGAAACCCGCGATGGCGAAAGCGATGATCTTCACCTTGTTGACCGGCACACCCGACAACCGAGCCGCTTTCTCGTTGCCCCCGATGGCGTACAGGTGGCGGGAGTAGGCGCTGGTGCGCAGGAAGAGGATCGCCGCGGCCGCCACCGCGGCGAAGATCAGCGCCGGGATCGGCACCACGCCACCGAAGGTGCGCTCCCCGAGCAGGGAGAACAGCACTGGTGCTTGCCCCGGGCCGTCGCCGTAGGAGATCTGCACCGTCTCCCCACCGGACCACATCCGCGCCAGTCCGCGCGCGATCTGCAATCCGGCGAGGGTCACGATGAACGCCTGCACTCCGAGCAGCGCCACCGCAGTGCCCTGCAAGATTCCGAAGAGGACGCCGATCAGCAGCACCAGGGCCACCGTGACCCAGACCCCGTGGCCGTCCTCCACCATCAGCACGGCCGACCCCACGGCGGCCAGGCCCAGCACCGACCCCACCGAGAGGTCGATGCCGCCGATGAGGATGACGAAGGTGAGCCCGATGGCGATGATGCCGATCTCGGAGACCGCCCGGACGATGTTGAACAGGTTGTCCGGGGTGAGGAACAGCACCCGGCCGTCGGCCCGCGGCGAGAAGACGACCGCCGCGGCGAAGACCGCGAGCAACCCGAAGAAGCTCTGGAAGCGGAACAGCGTCTCGGTGTTCACCTGCCACCGGCGCGATGGGACTTCCGGTTCCTCCCCGCCGCCTCCCGATGGCGGCCGCTCCACTGTTCGTTCGGTCACCGTCCACCTCCCGAGGCGTCCGCGCCGCTGGTTCCTGCCACCGGACCGGGGCTGTTGGCCGTCAGCGTCTCCCCCATCGCCGCGGCCAACAATTCGGCTTCACTGACCTCGGTGGTGTTGAACTCGGCCACGCTGCGGCCACCGCGCAGCACAACCACCCGGTGGCACACGCCGACCAGCTCGGGAATCTCCGAAGAGGCCAGCAGGACGCCGATCCCGCGCGCTGCGATGTCCTGCAAGAGCTGGTAGATTTCCGCCTTTGCGCCGATGTCCACCCCGCGGGTGGGGTCGTCGAGCAGCAACAGCCGCGGTTCGGTCAGCAGCATCCGTCCGAACACGACCTTCTGCTGGTTCCCGCCGGAGAGCGAGCCCACCGGATCGGTCAGCCGGCCGAGCTTCACGTTCAGCCGCCGAACCACTTCCGCGGCGGTGCTCCTTTCCTTGCGCTTGCGCACCAGGCCGGCTGCGCCCAACCGGTCCAGCACCGACAGCACCGTGTTGGCCAGCACCGAGTGCTCCAGCACCAGACCGGCCATCCGCCGGTCCTCGGGCACGAACGCGATGCCGGCCCGCAGCGCTTGGCGCGGGTTCCGCGGCAGCACCGGACGACCGTCCAGCGTGACCGTGCCTCGCCAGGTCCCGGGGGTGCCGGCCCCGAAGAGGGTTTCCAGGAGTTCGGTGCGCCCGGCACCGAGCAGCCCGCACAGGCCGACGATCTCACCGCGGTGCACGGTCAGGTCGATTCCGTTCGGTTCCCGACGGCCGGTGCGCGTCCGGCGCGGTTGGAGCGCGAAACCGCTCAGCCGCAGCAGTTCTTCACCGGTTCCGGCGCGGCGGGTGTTGAAGACCTCCTCCACCTTCGTCCCGACCATGGCCTCGGCGGCCTTCTCCGCGGTCAGGTCCCGGGCGTCGAACTCCCCCACGACCCGGCCGTTGCGCAGCACGGTCGCCCGGTCCGCGATCCTCCCGATCTCGTCCATCCGGTGGGAGATGTAGACGATCCCGGTGCCGGCGCGGCGGAGTTCGTCGATCACCGCGAACAGCTGGTCCACTTCGGCCGCCGACAGCGCTGAGGTCGGCTCGTCCATGATCAGCACTTTGGCGTTCAGGGAGAGCGCCCGCGCGATGACGACCAGCTGCTGCTCACCGACCCGCAATTGGCCGACCGGCCGGAACGGGTCGAGCTCGATGCCGGTGCGGCGCAGCAGTTCTCGGGTGCGGGACGCCATCTTGCGCCGGTCCACCGCGCCGTAGCGGGTGCGCGGCTCCCGCCCCAGGTAGAGGTTTTCCGCCACGCTGAGCGCGGGCACCAGGTCGAGCTCCTGGTGGATCATGGCGATGCCGGCGCGCTGCGCCTCGGCCGGCTTGCTGAACTCGACAGGATGACCCTCGACCGTGATCTTTCCTTCGTAGTCGACGAGGTCTCCGGAAAGCACCCGCATCAAGGTGCTCTTCCCCGCGCCGTTCTCCCCCAGCAGCGCGTGAACTTCTCCGGAACGAATGGTCAGATCGACTTCGTCGCAGGCCAGCACCCCTCCGTAGCGCTTGGTGATGCCGGCCATCTCCACCAGCGGTTGTCCGGTACGCATAGGACCGACCCCCGTCCCGCCGCTCGCCGCAATGCGAGAAAACGATTGCCCGGACGCTATGTCCGCCGCACTCGTTGTGTCAAGGGTCACACACTCGGGTAAGTGATTCAGCAGCGAAACGGTGGCGTGAACATCACGGAGCGATCACAACACCACGAAATGTGGATAATTCGGCGCAATTCGTAACGCCAGTTCCGGAGAGGCGTCCCGAGCCCGAGTACTGGACCGTTACCGTTGTGAACCGTGACCGCGACTCGCGACAGCCAGAGCGCCCCCGATCCGGAAAAAGGCGCGAATGACTGGTCAGCACACTCCGCTTTCGGCAGCCGCGGGCTGCCGCTGGGGGGAGCCCTGCTGCTCGCCGCCGGCCTGACCGCGCTCGGCACGGTGCTCGACGTCCTGATCTGGTCCCAACCGGGACTGATCTACAAAGGCTGTTTCCTCGTCTCCTGCACCCTGGCGGTCGGGCTGGTGCGACGGCGCAACGTCTTCGGCCCCATGGTGCAGCCCCCGCTGGTGCTGGCAGTGGTGATGCCGCTGGTCGTCCTGCTCACCGGACTCGGCGATGGCGCCGGCCTGGCCAGCAAAGCCCTCGCGGTGGTCAACCCTCTGATCAACAGCTTCCCCGTCATGGCCGCGACTACGGCGATCGCTGTGGTTATCGGCCTGGTGCGGATGTTCGTTACCGAACGAGCCCCCGCGAAGAACACCACACCCGACGAGGAAACCTCCGAAGACGCTCCTCGGAAGCGCCGCAAGAAGTCGGAAGCACGCAAGAAGTCGGAAGAAGCAGCGGACAGCGGCAAGCGGAACCGCAGAACCAGCAGATCGAACCCGGACGAGGAACCGGAGCCCGGCGCGCGCCGTCCGCGACGCCGCCAACCCGCCGACGGCGAACGCCGCCGAGCGCGCCCCGAGCAGGGCGGGGAATCCCGCCGGAACCGCGAACAGCCCCCGGCCCGACCGCGGGAAGAAACCGGTCGGCCGCGCGAGGAGAACAGCGACCGCGCCCGCGGCAACGCCCCCGGACGCCCCCGACCGGACGTCCCGGGCCGCCCCCGGCCGATGGGCGGGCCGGCGCGCCCGCGCGGCGGCGAACCCGTCCCGCCCCGGGAAGGGCAACCGATGCCACCGCGCCGCGGCATGCCGCCCCGGCAGATGCCCGGCCGACCACGTCCACCGGCCCCGGGAGGCGATCAACCGCCGCCCCGCTGGCCGCGCGGCGACGGCCGCCCGTGACCGCGAAAACCGGCCTGGTCAGCTCGAGGACCAGGCCGGTTTTCGCATTGCTCGGACAGCGTCGTCAGCGGACGCTCTTGGGCTTGTCCGGGTTCTCGTCGAGGTCCTTGCGCAACTCGCGCGGCAAGGCGAAGGTCACCTTCTCGTTGGCGGTGGTGACCTCCTCCACCGAGTCCCAACCCCGCTCCGCCAGGTGGTCCAGCACCTGCATCACCAGGACGTCCGGCACGGAGGCACCGCTGGTCACCCCCACCGTGCTCACCCCGTCCAGCCAGGCGTCGTCGATCTGGTCGGCGTAGTCGATCAAGTGCGCGTCCGAGGCGCCGTTCTGCACCGCGACCTCGACCAGCCGGTTGGAGTTGGAGGAGTTCTTCGAACCGACCACCAGCACCAGGTCGCACTCGGGCGCCATCGCCTTGACCGCCTCCTGGCGGTTGGAGGTGGCGTAGCAGATGTCGTCGCTCGGCGGGGCCTGCAGCTCGGGGAAGCGCTCCTTGAGCTGGTTCACCCGCTCCATGGTCTCGTCGACGCTGAGCGTGGTCTGCGACAGCCACACCACCTTGGAGGGGTCCCGGACCTGGACCTTCTCCACGTCCTCGGGCTTGTCCACCAGCTGCACCTTCTCCGGGGCCTCGCCGGAGGTGCCCTCCACCTCTTCGTGGCCGTGGTGGCCGATCAGCAGGATGTCGTAGTCCTCGCGGGCGAACCGGTTCACTTCCTTGTGCACCTTGGTCACCAGCGGGCACGTCGCGTCGATGGTGCGCAGGTTGCGCTTCTTGGCCGCCTCCCGCACCGCCGGGGAAACGCCGTGGGCGGAGAACACCAGCAGCGCCCCCTCGGGCACCTCATCGGTGTCCTCGACGAAGATCACACCGCGCTCCCGCAGGGTGTCCACCACGTGGCGGTTGTGCACGATCTCCTTGCGCACGTACACCGGCGGGCCGTAGGTTTCCAGCGCCTTCTCCACGGTGACCACGGCCCGGTCGACGCCAGCGCAGTAGCCGCGCGGCTTCGCCAACAGGACTCTCTTGGTTCGTTCGGCAGTCTGACCGGCAGCGGGGGCCTGGGACGAGGTCGTCATACCGACCAGGGTACGGGCGCAGCGGGACGAGGTCCGGACGACCGCCGGTGTACGGCGGATCACAGCGAAACGCGTGCAAATCGGCGATGGCCCGCCGGCGGCATGTGCGGCAGTCTGGTCGCATGCGATCGTTCCCCCTACCCGTGCGCGTCGCCGCAGGTCTGGCGGCCACCGCTGTGGAACAGGCCCGCCAGCTGCCCACCACCCTGCTGGGTTTGCCGATAACCGCGGCCAGCCAGGCGCTGCAGATCTCCATGCGGATCCAGCAGCAGGTGACCGAGCTGGCCATCAAGGGCGACGAGGTGCTGGCCGCGTTCAACCCGGCCGAGGAGCAGCCGTCGTGGGCCACCTTCGACGAGGACGAGGAAGCGGTCCCCGAGCCCGCCCCGGCCGCGGAACCGGCCGAGCCGGACACCGCCGGTCGAGCCGAGTCCGACCTGTTGGCCGAGTTCAGCACCATGTCGCTGCCCCAGCTGCGCGGCAAGCTCCGCTCGTTCAGTGAGGAACAACTCGTCGAACTGATCGAACACGAGCGGGAACATGGACAGCGAGCGGAGATCTTGCGCATGCTGACCAAACGGCTGGACCGACTGCGCAACGCCGACTGACCCCGCCGCACCCGCGTGTGCCCGTCCGCGAAGGAGTCGAAGCTGAGTTCCCCGACCAGTCCTGAAGAGCCATGGCCGGTGCGCACCGTCGCCCGCAAGATCGCCGACTGGATCCACCGCCTCGGCGCGGTCTGGGTGGAAGGCCAGATCACCCAGATCTCGCTGCGCCCGGGCGCGGCCACGGCGTTCCTGCAGTTGCGCGACCCCTCGGCGGACGTGTCGCTCACGCTCACCTGCGCGGCGAACATGCTGCGCAAGATGGACCCGCCGCTCACCGACGGCACCCGGGTGGTGGTGCACGGACGACCGGTCTTCTACTTCGGCCGGGGCACGCTGAGCCTGCGGGTCGACGAGATCCGCCCGGTCGGCATCGGTGAACTGCTGGCCCGCATCGAACGACTCCGCCAGCTGCTGAAAGCGGAAGGCCTGTTCGACCCCGCTCGCAAGAAGCCGCTGCCGTTCCTGCCGAACCGGGTGGGGCTGATCACCGGCCGGGCTTCGGCGGCGGAGCACGACGTGCTGACCAATGCGCGGCAGCGCTGGCCGGCCGTGCAGTTCGAGATCCGCAACGTGGCGGTGCAGGGAGCCAGCGCGGTGTCGCAGATCGTCAGCGCCCTGCAGGAGCTGGACGAGCTGCCGGAAGTGGACGTGATCGTGCTCGCCCGGGGCGGTGGCAGCGTGGAGGACCTGCTGCCGTTCTCCGACGAGGCGCTGTGCCGCGCTGTCGCCGCCTGCCGCACCCCGGTGGTCAGCGCGATCGGCCACGAGCCGGACTCGCCGCTGGTGGACCACGTCGCGGACGTGCGCTGCTCCACCCCCACGGGCGCCGGCAAGCGCGTCGTCCCGGACGTCGCCGAGGAGACCAAGCACGTGCACCAGCTGCGGGACCGGGCGCGCCGGGCCTTGCACGGCTGGGTGGACCGGGAACGCCGGCTGCTGGAGGCGCTGCGCAGCCGCCCGGTGCTGGCCGATCCGCTCGGCCCGCTGGAGCGCCGGGCCGAAGAGGTCGGGCAGCTGCGGGACCGGGCGCGCCGGGCGATGACCACCGCGCTCACCGCGGAGCAGCACGCGCTCACCGCGACCCGCTCCCGCTTGACGGCCTTGGGCCCCGCCGCCACGCTGGCCCGGGGCTACGCGATCGTGCAGCGCGTCGACGACGGAGCGGACGGGGTCCTGCGGTCCGTCGCGGACGCGCCAGCCGGTGCTCGACTCCGGGTGCGGGTGGCCGACGGAGCTTTCCACGCGGTCGTAGCAGAGAAGGGCTGATACAGGACGGAAACCGTGCATCCCGAACAGGCACCTTCGTTCCTCCCGTTGACCGTCGCGGCTGCTCGCTCGGCGGCCCGGAACCGCGCGGACACCGACCAGGCGGTCGAGGTGCAGCGGTGCGCGGAGGCCGCGGAAGCCGCGGCCACCGGGTGCTGGGCGGCGCTGCTGGGCGGGTGCGACTCCCCCGAGCGCCGGGCCCTGCCGTCGCGGCTGCGGGCGCTGGCCGCCGCGACCTCCGGCTACGTCGGAGCCTCCTCGTGGGGGGCGTCGCTGCACCGGCGTAAGGTCGCAGAAGCGCAGTCGCGCATCGACAGCGCGGTCGCCGAGGGTGACGGCGCGGAGTTCGCCGAGGCGTTCGTCGGCTACGACCAAGCGATCGCCACCGCTGTCGCGTCAGTACGAAGCAGGCTGGGGAGTCCGACCTCGTGACCACGAGTGAACCGCAAGACGAGCACTTCGATCCGGTGGCCAATTTCCCGGAGCTGACCGAGCTCGGCTACGAGGAGGCCCGGGACCAGCTCGCCGAGGTGGTGGAGCAGCTGGAGGCCGGGGGGCTTTCGCTGGAGCAGTCCCTGCAGCTGTGGGAGCGCGGGGAAGCCCTGGCCACCATCTGCGAGCGGCACCTGGCCGGCGCCCGGGAGCGGGTGGAGCGGGCCTTGGCCTCCGTCGAGGAGGACGAGGACGAGGACTAGCGCACCGGCTGCGCGCTGCCGACGGCTTCGGCCAGGGCCCGGAACTCCTGCTCGGTGCCGTCCCCGGTGATCAGCAGCAGCGCACCGTTGTGCGGGGTGACCCAGGCCTGTTCGTCCCGCACGCTGGCGTAGACGATCCACTCCAGGCCGCCCGCTTCGACGGTGCCCAGGCCGTGCGGGCTCTGCTGGGTTTCGGCGGCCACGAAGTCCTCCTCCGCGGCGTCGGACTGCGCCAGGCGCAGGTAGTGCCCGGTGCCGGTGAGCCAACCGGTGCGCACCACCCGGTGCTGGGAGGCGAGCGTTTCCACGTTCGCCGAGTTGGCCCGCCAGCCCGCCGGGACCTCCGGGTCCACCACCGGGAAGTCGACCCGGTCGGCGGCTCGTCGCAGTTCCGCTGCCGCGTCCACGGTCGGCGCGGTTTCCGGGTTGATCGCCGGACCACCCGGGTTGAACGAGCACTGGGTGAACAGCCCGGCCATGCCGAGCGCGATCAACACCATGGGCAGGATGGCGAAGATCATCGCGGAGGCAGTCCTGGGCGGCCGGGTCTGGCCGGGCTGCTGGTTGCGCGGTTGGGCCACGCCCCTCATGCTCTCACCAACCGGACAGCCCACTGTGACGCGGTTCGGACGGAGTGGGCTAACCCACGCGTATCCGAGATGAGGCCGCCCGTCTGCAAAGATCGGGTGCAACGAGCCTGAGCACGGACGACTGTCCGCCTTTCTCGGGCAGTGCAGGACTGGAGCACGCTCATCACCGGGGAGGCGCAATGAGCACCCGAAGCAACCACGAGGTACCCGACCGCAACTTGGCGATGGAGCTGGTGCGGGTCACCGAGGCTGCCGCCATGGCGGCCGGCCGCTGGGTCGGGCGGGGCGACAAGAACGCTGGTGACGGGGCCGCCGTGGATGCGATGCGCAAGCTCATCGGCACCGTTTCGATGCGCGGCGTCGTGGTCATCGGTGAAGGTGAGAAGGACGAGGCGCCGATGCTCTACAACGGTGAGCAGGTCGGCAACGGAGAAGGTCCCGAGTGCGACGTCGCGGTCGACCCGATCGACGGCACCACGCTGTTGAGCAAGGGGATGCCCAACTCCCTGTCGGTGCTGGCGGTTTCCGACCGCGGCACCATGTTCGACCCGTCCGCGGTGTTCTACATGAACAAGATGGCCGTGGGGCCGGAAGCGGCCGGCGCCGTGGACCTCACCGCCCCGGTCGCGGAGAACATCCGCCGGGTCGCCAAGGCCAAGCAGATCGACGTGTCCGACGTCACGGTGTGCATCCTGGACCGGCCGCGGCACGAGCAGATCGTCAAGGACGTCCGGGAAGCCGGGGCGCGGGTGCAGTTCATCTCCGACGGGGACGTCGCCGGCGCGATCGCGGCCGCCCGCCCGGAGAGCGGGGTGGACATGCTGCTCGGGATCGGCGGCACCCCCGAGGGGATCATCGCCGCGTGCGCCCTCAAGTGCCTCGGCGGGGAGATCCAGGCCCAGCTGTGGCCGCGGGACGACGCCGAGCGGGCCAAGGTGCGCGACGCCGGGCACGACCCGGAGCAGGTGCTCACCACCACCGACCTGGTGCGGGGCGAGAACGTGTTCTTCTGCGCCACCGGCATCACCGACGGCGCGCTGCTGAAGGGAGTGCACTACCGCGCCAACCGGTGCACCACCCAGTCCATCGTGATGCGCTCGAAGTCCGGCACGGTGCGGGTGATCGAGGGTCTGCACAAGCTGTCCAAGCTGCGCGCTTACTCCAATGTGGATCTCGGTGAGGACAGCCCGCGGCACGGTCTGCCCGGCGAGTTCTGATCCGGTCTGACCCAACGGCGAGCGGCGGTCCGCCACCTCGGTGGGCCGCCGCACCGGTTCGGCAGCGCGCCCGAGCTCCTCAGGTCTGGTCCGAGGAGTGCCCGGGGAACAGGTGCGCTTCGGGGTCGAGCTCGACCGCGATGTTGTTGACCGCGGTGGCGGCCTCGCCGAAACCGGTGGCGATCAGCTTCACCTTGCCCGGGTAGGTGGCGACGTCCCCGGCCGCGTAGATCCGGGGGCGGTTGGTGCGCATCGAACTGTCCACCCGAATGGCGCGCTTCTCCAGCTCCAGCCCCCACTCGGTGATCGGGCCCAGGTCCGCGGTGAACCCCAGTGCGGCCACCACCGTCTGCGCGGGCAGCACGTCGCGCCGGCCGTCGACGGTGATCTCGACTTCCCGCACGCCTTCCTCGTCTCCGCGGATCTCCGCGATCTCCGCGGGAGTGATCACCGGGATGCCCAGATCGGTCACCTTGCGGACCAACCCGGGGTGCGCCCGGAACCTGTTCCGGCGGTGCACCAGGGTGACGCTGCGGGCCACCGGGTGCAGGGCGAGCGCCCAGTCGAACGCGGAGTCGCCCCCGCCGACCACCACCACATCGTGTCCACTGTGAGCAGAGAGATCGGGTATGAAGTGGACGACCCCGCGCCCGGTCCACCCCTCCGCGGCGGGCAGCGGACGCGGCGAGAACTCCCCGATGCCGGCGGTGATCAGCACCGCCCTGGCCCGCACCCGCTCTGATCCTCCCAAGCGGACCAGAAAACCGTCTTCCTCAGTGGACAGATTTGCCGCCGCTCGCCCCAGCAGGTAGACCGGGTTGTACTGGGAGGCCTGCTCGACCAAGCCGGCGACCAGGTCCCGCCCGCGCCCCGCGGGGAACCCCGCCACATCGAAGATCATCTTCTCCGGGTACATCGCGGTGATCTGCCCGCCCGGCTCCGGCAGCGCGTCCGCCACCGCCACCGACATCCCGCGGAAACCCGCGTAGTAGGCGGCGAACAGCCCCGCCGGGCCAGCTCCCACGACCAGCAGGTCAACCTCGTGCGTCACCGCCGTCATGCCCATCACCTCGCCATCGAGGACGCCCTCAGGCTAGCCCGCGCCGCCCGCGATGTCCGCGAATTCCCGCCGCCGGCTAGGCCAGATCGACCAATCGACCTTCGCAGTCAGCGGTACCGGAGGGAAATCCCGATCTTTAAGTTCACCGGAACGGGGATCAGCGGGGAAGGGAGAAACGGTGCGGAAGACAGCCACGCTTCTGGCCAGCGCCGCGGCGCTGGCGATGAGCTTCGGATCCGCCCCTGCAGCGACCGCCACCGACACCGACACCACCACGCCCCTGATCGTCGGTGGGCACGACGCCACCGAGCAGTACGACTGGATGGCCTCGCTGCAGCGGTCCGGCCAGCACAGCTGCGGCGCTTCGCTGATTGACCAGCAGTGGGTGCTGACCGCAGCGCACTGCGTGCAGGACACCGCTCCGGAAGAGCTGGACCTGCGGATCGGCAGTCCGGACCACACCTCGGGCGGCACCGAAGCCGGGGTCAGCGAAATCGTCGTCCACCCGGACTACGCCACCAGCAACCCGAACGGTGACATCGCCCTGCTGCGGCTCGACCGGACCGTGGACATCACGCCGGTGGAGATCGCGGAGTCCTCCGGCCCCACCGGCACCCCGTCGCGGATCATCGGCTGGGGTCTGACCTGCAACACCCGCGGTTGCGACGAGCCTCCCGCGCAGCTGCAGGAGCTGGACACCGAAGTGGTCGACGACGCGGAGTGCGCGCTGGGGCAGATCGACGGCGCGACCGAGATCTGCACCGGCAGCCCGGAACCCTCCGCCAACGCCTGCTTCGGCGACTCCGGCGGACCGCAGCTGGAAGGCACCCCCGGCAACTGGCGGCTGACCGGGGTCACCAGCCGGTTGGGCGGCCTGCTGCCCGTGTGCGCCACCGCACCGTCGATCTACACCGACGCGACCGCCTACCATGACTGGATCCAGCAGACGATCAGCTGATCCACCAGCGCGGACAGCGCCTGCGCCCGGTGCCGGGTCGATACCCAGTGGGGAGACACACACTGCCCCCGAGCAGCTCTTGGCGAGACACTCTGGGCATGGCCGACCAGGAATACCGGATTGAACGCGACACCATGGGCGAGGTCAAAGTGCCCGCCCACGCCCTGTACCGGGCGCAGACGCAGCGCGCCGTGGAGAACTTCCCCATCTCCGGCCGCGGACTCGAGCGAGCGCAGATCCGGGCGCTCGGTCTGCTCAAAGCAGCCACTGCCCGCGTGAACGGCAAGCTCGGGGTGCTGGAGCAGGACATGGCGGAGGCCATCGCCGCCGCAGCCGACGAGGTCGCCGAGGGCAAGCACGACGAGCACTTCCCGATCGACGTGTTCCAGACCGGGTCCGGCACCTCGTCCAACATGAACGCCAACGAGGTCATCGCCACCCTCGCCAGCCGACGCCTCGGGCGGGACGTGCACCCGAACGACCACGTCAACGCTTCCCAGTCGTCCAACGACACCTTCCCGACCACCATCCGGGTGGCCGCCACCGAAGCGGTCCTCAACGACGTGGTCCCGGCTCTGGAGCACCTGGCCGGCACCATCGAGGGTCGCGCCGCCGAGTGGACCGAGGTGGTCAAGTCGGGTCGCACGCACCTGATGGACGCGGTGCCGATCACCCTCGCCCAGGAAGCCGGCGCCTGGGCCGCCCAGGTGCGCTACGGCATCGAGCGGCTGCACAGCGCGCTCCCCCGCCTCGGCGAACTGCCCATCGGCGGCACCGCCGTCGGGTCCGGGCTGAACGCCCCTGAAGGCTTCGGCGCCGCCGTCGCCGAGGAACTGGCCGGCGTCACCGGTCTGCCGCTGACCGAGGCCCGCGACCACTTCGAGGCGCAGGCCGCGCAGGACGCGGTGGTCGAGACCTCCGGGCACCTGCGGACCGTCGCGGTCAGCCTCACCAAGATCGCCAACGACCTGCGCTGGTTGGGCTCCGGCCCGCGCACCGGCCTGGCCGAGCTGGCCCTGCCCGACCTGCAGCCCGGGTCCTCGATCATGCCCGGCAAGGTCAACCCGGTGATCCCGGAGGCCACCCTGCAGGTCGCCGCCCAGGTCATCGGCAACGACGCCGCGGTCGCCTTCGCCGGCTCGCAGGGCAACTTCCAGCTCAACGTCATGCTCCCGGTGATCGCCCGCAACGTGCTGGAGTCCGCCCGCCTGCTGGCGGCCGTCAGCCGGCTGCTGGCCGACAAGGTGTTCGCCGGTCTCCAGGTCAACGCCGAACGGGCCCGCGAATACGCGGAGAGCTCGCCGTCGATCGTCACGCCGCTCAACCGCTACATCGGCTACGAGGAGGCCGCGGCGGTGGCCAAGCAGGCGCTGCGGGAGCGCAAGACGATCCGCCAGGTCGTGCTGGAGCGCGGCTACGTCGAAGCCGGCAAGCTGACCCTGGAGCAGCTCGACGAAGCCCTCGACGTGCTCAAGATGGCCCAGGGCAAGTAGTCCCTCCCCCGGCCGGTGCCGCACCCCGCGGCACCGGCCGCGCGCTCCTCGCTGCGCTGTCGGCCCGCGCCCGCACCATGGGGGCATGGCGCTGCTGGACGACGTGGTCACCGCCTCCGCCGAGATCGCGGCCACCCGTTCCCGGAAGGCGAAGACGACGATCCTGGCCGGTCTGCTGCGGAAGCTGGGCGAGGACGAAGTGCGACCGGCGGCGGCGATGCTGGCCGGGGAGCTCCCCGGCGGGCGGGTCGGCATCGGCTGGGCCACGCTCGCCAAGCTGCAGCCCGCCCCCGCGCCCGAGCCCCGGTTGACCGTGCGCGAGGTCGACACCGCGATCGGTGCGCTGCGGCGCATCAGCGGGCCGGGTTCGGTGCAGCGGCGCACCACCGAACTCGTCGAGCTGCTCGGCAACGCCACCGAGGCCGAGCAGGAGTTCCTGACGCGCCTGCTGGGCGGAGAACTCCGACAAGGCGCCCTGGAAGGGGTGGTGTTGGAGGCCATCGCGGCCGCAGCGGGCGTGCCCGCCGAATCGGTGCGCCGGGCGTTCATGCTGTCCGGGCAGCTGCCGGACACCGCGGCGGCCGCGATCGGCGGAGGTGAACCTGCGCTGGCGGCGTTCCGGCTCGAACCCGGCCGGCCGGTGCGCCCCATGCTCGCCGCTCCCGCCGAAGACCTCGATTCGGCGCTGACCGAATTCGGCGAGAGCAGCGTCGAGTACAAGCTGGACGGGGCCCGCATCCAGCTGCACCGCGTCGGGGACGACGTGCGGGTGTACACCCGCGCGCTCCGCGACATCACCCCCAGCGTGCCCGAGCTCGTCGACCTGGCGAGGAAGCTGGACTGCACCTCGGTGGTGCTGGACGGCGAGGCCCTGGCCCTGGACGACTCGGGCCGGCCCCGCCCGTTCCAGGAGACCATGGGCCGGTTCGGCTCCCGCAGCCCTCGGGACGTGCTGCTGCGCCCCTACTTCTTCGACTGCCTGCACCTCGACGGCACCGACCTGCTCGACCTGCCGCTGCGGCAGCGGTGCGCCGCCCTCGACGAGGTGGCCGGCGAGTGGCGCATCCCCTCGGTCCAAGCGCCTTCCGCCGAGCAGGCCGCGGACTTCTTCGACCGGGCCCTGGACGCCGGCCACGAAGGCGTGCTGGTGAAGGACCTGGACTCGGCGTACGCGGCGGGTCGCCGCGGCAGCGCCTGGCGCAAGGTCAAGCCCGAGCACACCTTGGACCTGGTGGTGCTGGCCGCGGAGTGGGGGCACGGGCGGCGCTCCGGCTACCTGTCGAACCTGCACCTGGGCACGCGGGACCCCGACGGGGGACCGCCGATCATGGTCGGCAAGACGTTCAAGGGGCTCACCGACGAGCTGCTGGCCTGGCAGACCGAGGAGTTCCAGCGCCGGCGGACCCGCGAGGACGGCTGGACGGTGCACCTGCGCCCGGAACTGGTGGTGGAGGTGGAGCTGGACGGGGTGCAGGTCAGCCCCCGCTACCCGGGCGGGGTGGCGCTGCGGTTCGCCCGGGTGCTGCGCTACCGGCCGGACAAGACACCGGCGATGGCCGACACCATCGACGCGGTTCGCGACCTGCTCCCCGGCAGGTGAGATGCTTGAACCATGAGCAGTGACGACCTCGGCGAGATCGGCTCGGTGAACATCGGGCCGGGAACGATCGACCCGCGCGAGTTCCAGGTCAACCCGGAGCACACCGAACCGGACTACTACATCGCGGTGCTGCTCCTGGAATCCACTTCGGAGGACCCCGACTACCGCCCGCTCTACGAGGAGTCCGTGGTGCTGCTCAAGGCCGAGACGGAGGAGGAGGCGCAGCAGCACGCCCGGGAGCTCGGCAAGCAGCAGGAAGCGGTCTACGAGGACGAGAACCACAAGCAGGTCAAGTGCCGGCTCAAGCAGGTCGTCGAGGTGCGCAAGCTGGAAGACCCCAGCTTCACCGACGGCACCGAGCTGTACAGCCGGTTCTTCCGCAACTACTCCGCCTACCGGTCGCTGGAGCTGCTGGCCGAGGAGGACGCCTAGGCCGACCGGTGCGCGGAACCCGCAAATCGCGACCACTCTTCCGCGGAACACGTATGGTGAGGAGACGTGCGGTTTTTGAACGGGCAACAGCCCACCACAGAGCTGACCTACGATGACGTCTTCCTCGCGCCGCAGCGCTCATCCGTGGCTTCGCGCTTCGACGTGGACCTGACGACCAGCGACGGCACCGGGGCGACGTTGCCCATCGTGGTCGCGAACATGACCGCGGTGGCCGGCCGCCGGATGGCCGAGACCGTCGCCCGGCGCGGCGGGCTGGTGGTCCTGCCCCAGGACGTGGCGCCGAGCGCGGTCGCCGACATCGTGTCCTGGGTGAAGTCGCGGCACCCGGTGTGGGACACCCCGCTGGTGGTGCACGCCGACGACGCGGTGGCGGACGTGCTCAACCTGCTGCCGAAGCGGGCGCACGGCGCGGTCGTGGTCGTGGACGACCAGCGGCGCCCGATCGGGCTGGTCGACGAGGCGGCCTGCACCGGGGTGGACCGCTTCGCGCGGGTCCGCGAGGTGGCCGATCCGGAGCCGGTCGTGGTGCCGCTGGAGACCAAGCCCCGGGAGGTGTTCAACCAGCTGCACCAGCAGTCCCGGAAAGTGGCCCTGGCCGTGGACGCGAACGGCGAGCTGGCCGGGATCATGACGCTGCGCGGCGCCCTGCGCGCCGAGATCTACACGCCCGCGCTGGACGACTCCGGCCGGCTGCGCGTCGCCGCGGCGATCGGCGTCAACGGCGACGTGCCCGCCAAGGCCGCGGCCCTGCTGGAAGCCGGGGTGGACACCCTCGTGGTGGACACCGCGCACGGCCACCAGGAGAAGATGATCTCCGCCCTGCGCGCGGTCCGCTCGGTCGAACCGCAGGTGCCGGTGGTGGCGGGCAACGTGGTCACCGCCGAAGGGGTCCGGGACCTGGTGGAAGCCGGCGCGGACATCGTCAAGGTCGGGGTCGGCCCGGGGGCGATGTGCACCACCCGCATGATGACCGGGGTGGGCCGGCCGCAGTTCTCCGCCGTGGCCGAGTGCGCCGAGCAGGCCCGCGAGCTCGGCAAGCACGTGTGGGCCGACGGCGGTGTCCGGCACCCGCGGGACGTGGCGCTCGCCCTGGCCGCCGGCGCCTCTTCGGTGATGATCGGCTCGTGGTTCGCCGGCACCTACGAATCGCCCGGCGACCTGCAGCGGGACGAGCACGGCAACGCCTACAAGGAGAGCTTCGGGATGGCGTCCAAGCGCGCCGTCACCGCCCGCACCCAGCACGACAGCCCCTTCGACCAGGCCCGCAAGGCGCTGTTCGAAGAGGGCATCTCCAGCTCGCGGATGCGGCTGGATCCGCAGCGGCCCGGGGTCGAGGACCTGCTCGACCAGATCACGTCCGGGCTGCGGTCGTCGTGCACCTACGCCGGGGCGCGCAACCTCGAGGAGTTCCACGAGCGCGCCTTGATCGGCGTGCAGTCGGCGGCCGGGTTCGCCGAAGGACGGCCGTTGCCGGCCGGCTGGTGAGGGCCTCCGCGGTGGATCGGGGAGCCCCTGCCGAGCAGCGGGGGATCCCCGATCCGCGCGTCGGCGCCCGGGCCGCCGGTGCGGGCGCGAGCGTGCCGGCGGCCCGGACCTGGTGCCCCGCTACGGGGTGAACTCACCTTCCAGCATCTCGGTCACCAGAGCGGCGATCGGCGAGCGCTCCGACCGGGTGAGGGTGATGTGGGCGAACAGCGGGTGCCCCTTGAGCTTCTCGATCACCGCGGCCACCCCGTCGTGCCGGCCGACCCGCAGGTTGTCCCGCTGGGCTATGTCGTGGGTGAGCACCACCCTGGAGTTGGCGCCCAGCCGGGAGAGCACGGTCAGCAGCACGTTGCGCTCCAGCGACTGCGCTTCGTCGACGATCACGAACGAGTCGTGCAGCGACCGCCCCCGGATGTGGGTCAGCGGCAGCACCTCGAGCATGCCCCGGTCGTGCACCTCGTCGAGCACGTTCTCGCTGACCAGCGCGCCCAGGGTGTCGAAGACCGCCTGGGCCCACGGCTGCATCTTCTCGTTCTCGGTGCCGGGCAGGTAGCCGAGCTCTTGCCCACCGACGGCGTAGACCGGGCGGAAGACCACGACCTTGCGGTGCTGTTGGCGCTCCAGCACGCTCTCCAACCCCGCGCACAGCGCCAGCGCGGACTTGCCGGTGCCGGCGCGGCCGCCGAGCGAGATGATCCCGACCTCCGGGTCCATCAGCAGGTCCAGCGCGATCCGCTGTTCCGCTGACCGGCCGTGCAGGCCGAAGACCTCGCGATCCCCGCGCACCAGCTTCAGCCGCTTGTCCGCGGTGACCCGGCCGAGCGCGCTCTGCGAGCCGTTCAGCAGTCGAACACCGGTGTTCGGCGGCAGGTCGCGGACCTCGTCGAGATCGACGACGCCTTCCTTGAACAGCGCGTCGACCGCCTCCGGCGGCGCGTCCAGGTCGGCCATGCCGGTCCAACCGGAGGAGACCACGTCCTGCGCCCGGTACTCCTCGGCGTCGAGGGCCACCGAGGCGGCCTTCACCCGCAGCGGCATGTCCTTGGTCACCAGGGTGACCCGGTGCCCTTCGGCCGCGAGGTTGAGCGCGCAGGCCAGGATGCGGGAGTCGTTGGAGTCCGTACGGAATCCAGCGGGCAGCACCTGCGGGTCGGTGTGGTTGAGCTCGACGTGCAGCGTTCCTCCGGAGGTCCCGACGGGTACCGGCGCGTCCAGCCGCCCGTGCCGGAGTCGCAACTCGTCGAGGGCCCGCAAGGCTTCGCGGGCGAACCAACCGAGCTCCGGGTGATGCCGTTTGCCCTCCAACTCGCTGATCACGACCAGCGGAAGCACTACGCTGTGCTCGGCGAACCGAGTTATCGCCCACGGATCGGACAGCAGGACCGAGGTGTCCAGAACATAGGTGCGAACACCCCTGGCACCGGCCATCTCACTGTTGCCTGGTTCTCCACTGCGCGCGGAGCTTTCCGCTTGTGGCTGGGAACGTCGTGCGGTCACGGCTACTCCCTCGCAGGTGCGGCGAGCGCACCCGCTCGTCGGCGGGCCGGGCCTGCCCCCGCCGCCGGCTGGGCGGACTGGCCACCCACCGCAGCCGCTGGGGCCGGACACCGACCCCTCGCGACCAAGGTGGACAGCTCAACTGTCCGAACCAGCCATCAGCCACGGCCAGGGGCCTCCCGGACGGGCCGCGTACGGACTTTGGGTCGGCCCGTCACAGCGCACGCTACCGGCGCTGCTCCGAGTTGACAGACGGCCAGCCAGGTGATTTAGCGAATTGTCAGCGGGGTTTCACTTGGAGCTGGCTTTCCGCCAGGTCAGCGACTGTACACCACTGTTCAGACACTTTGGACGACCAGCGAAACAGCAGCTCAGCTGCTGTGCGGCGGAACGACCGGGATAGCGGCGGAGCAGCTCACCGACAGTCACCAAAGACGCCGATATCTGGTCTTTGTGAGTGAATTCCTCGTTGGAGGCAGTGAATCCGCTGCGCTGTGCACCACCTGGACGGCAGGATGCCAGCCGATTCATCCGGTCGAGCGGTTCCGACAGCGGCCCACCGCGTCCCATCCGCATCGTCCGGCCTCTCCCACGGAGCAGCATTCCTCCGGTTTCCGCAGCTGAAAAATTTGCTCGCACAACTTTTCCGCGCGCAATCAAATTCATCGCCACACGATAGAGTTATCTTGCTTTCTTTTCGTCGATCATCTCGATATCTTTTTCCGCGATAGTTCCCTCGGCTTACCCCTGGGGAAGCGGAGCCAGGGAATTGTTCCCGCGTGGATTCACATCCAATAAGGAGCCATTGAAGTGCTGAAGAAAGCAGCTGTCGTCGCCGGCACCGCCGCAGGCCTGATGGCCGTCGCCCCGCTGGCCCACGCCGACAGCGTGGACAACGACGGCATCAACATCCTCAACGACAACAACATCAGCGTTCTGCCTGTTCAGGCGTGCGGCAACAACATCGCCGTCCTCGGCATCGTGCTGCCGCTGCTGTCGCCGCAGGACGTCAACTGCGTCAACGCCCCGATCGTCGACCACCCGTCGGTCGAGTTCGACGACTGATCGTCCGCGGGCAGCAAATCCGCAAAAGAAGCGTTGGGGTCGACTCGACGCTTCTTTTCATTAGTACGAGAGCAGATTTGGTCGGATGACCGCCCAATCCTCACGTCAGCGTGGCAATGCCTCAGCACATCGCGGCATGAAATGGGATTTCCACGCGGAATCACCGGAATGGGTTCATCCGATCGCATGTGAAAATCCCCGACACCTTCCTCGAAGGAGCCATTGAAGTGCTGAAGAAAGCAGCTGTCGTCGCCGGCACCGCCGCAGGCATGATGGCCGTCGCCCCGCTGGCCCACGCCGACAGCGTGGGCAACGACGGCATCAACGTCCTCAACGACAACAACATCAGCGCTGTACCGGTTCAGCTGTGCGGCAACAACATCCCCGCCGTCATCGGTGTCGTGCTGCCGGTGCTGTCGCCGCAGGACGTCAACTGCGTCAACGCCCCGATCGTCGACCACCCGTCGGTCGAGTTCGACGACTGATCCACGACTCGATCCCGGGAGGGCCGGTTCGCCGACCCTCCCGGGATCGTTGCCGTCTAGCTGCCGAAGCGGCGGTGTCGAACCGCGTAGTCGCGCAACGCGCGGAGGAAGTCGATGCGCCGGAACTCCGGCCAGTAGGCCTCGCAGAACCAGAACTCCGAGTGCGCTGACTGCCACAGCATGAAGCCGGACAACCGCTGCTCCCCCGAGGTGCGAATCACCAGGTCGGGGTCGGGCTGCCCGGAGGTGTAGAGGTGCTCTGCGATGTGGTCCACGGTGAGCACCTCGGCGAGCTCTTCGATCGTGGTGCCCGCCTCGGCGTGCTGCTGGAGCAACTTGCGGACCGCATCCGCGATCTCCCGCCGACCTCCGTACCCGACAGCGGCGTTGACTTGCATCCCCGTACGACCTTCGGTCCGCAGCGCGGAAGCTGAGAGCCGAGCGGCGAACTCGGTCGGGAGCAGATCCAGCGCGCCGACGATCCGCACCCGCCACGGTTGGGAGGGTCCGGTGAGCTCATCGACCACGTTGGCGATGATCTCCAGCAGCGCGTCTATCTCCTCCTTGCTGCGGTTGAGGTTGTCCGTGGACAGCAGCCACAGCGTCACCACCTCGACCCCAGCCTCGTTGCACCACCTCAGCAGGTCAGCGATCTTGCGCGCTCCAGCGCGATGACCATACGAAGCGTCCAGCCCGGCTTCCTTCGCCCATCTGCGGTTGCCGTCGAGGATGACGCCGACGTGCCTGGGGCGTTGCATCCCTTCCATCTTGCGGAGCAACCGCCGCTCGTATACGCCGTAGAGGACTTCCTTCACCCGAAGCTTGAACGCCACGTCCGATGAGCGTACGCGCGCACGTTGAGGCGTCGACCACGGCCTCGGCGAGCACTGCAACGAATTTCACCCGTCAGCAAAACCTACGGTCCCGTAACCTTTGGAAGTGATGTCTTCACTAACCACACGCCATGCGTTCGCAACCGTGAAGCCCAGGATGCGCGGTTGGATCCACCTGTGGTCTTTCTTCGTCTCCATCGTGGCGGGTGCCACGATGATCACCTTGGCCGCTCTCACGGTGTCCGCCCGAGCAGCGGTCGGCACCGCCGTCTACGTGGTCACCGTGCTCGGGCTGTTCGGGATCAGCGCGCTCTACCACCGGAAAACGTGGAAGACCGTGGGCGCCCGCACCTGGATGCGGCGGCTCGACCACTCGATGATCTTCCTGTTCATCGCGGGCACCTACACACCGCTCGCGATGCTGGCCATGCAACCGACCACCGGGGCGGTGGTGCTCGCCGTGGTCTGGGGCGGTGCTCTCGGCGGGGTCATCCTCAAGCTGGCCTGGCCGAACGCTCCCCGCTGGGTCGGCGTTCCGGTCTACGTCGCACTGGGCTGGGTCGCGATCTTCGTGTTCCCCGACCTGCTGCAGAACGCCGGCGCCGCGGTGTTGACGCTGCTGATCGTCGGCGGGGTGCTCTACACCCTCGGGGCCGTGTTCTACGCCGCCCGCTGGCCCGACCCGTGGCCCAAGACGTTCGGTTACCACGAGTTCTTCCACTCGGCCGTCTCCGCTGCGGCCATCTGCCACCACGTGGCCATCTGGCTGGCGCTCTACGCCTGACCGGAGGTGCCCCGCGGCGCAGCCCGGCCACCAGGGCTCGCAGCCGTTCGGGGGAGTGCTCGCCGACCAGTTCCGCTGGCCAGCCGAGCACCCCCGCGCTGGCTCTCTCCAGCGCGAGCTGCCCACCCGAGCGGGTCCCCGCTGCCCCCGGCGCCCACCGGCCGCAGCGGGCTCCAGATCAGCTCTCAGCCGGCAGCCCCGGCTCTCAGCGCGCCAGAGCCGACACCAGCTCTCCGACACCGGTGACCGGCCGGTCGCACACGAACCCGCGGCACACGTAGGCGGCCGCTGAGCCGTCCACCAGTTGCCTGCCGGTCAGCAGCGGCGTCTCGGTCCCCGGTTCGCCGGCCACCACCACGGCCCCACCGGGGGCGTGCTTGCGGGCTGCCGTCACCAGCTCGCTCCGGTCCTGGGCGCCGGCGTTGCCCACCACCGCGACCTGCAGCGGCCCGTGCTCCACGGCTTCCGCCGTGCTCAGCCAGTGGCCGGCGAACCGCGGTGCCCGCTCGGCGAGCAGGCCGGACCGGGCGAGGCCCTGTTCAGCGGCCTGCCGGTAGCGGGTCGAGCGTTCCGGTTCCACCAGGGCGGAGGCGGTGAGCAAGGCAGCGGTGACCGAGGACGCCCCGGACGGGCTGGCGTTGTCGGTCGGGTCGGAGGGGCGGCGCACGAGGCTCTCGGCGTCGGACGCGGTGTCGAAGAACATCCCCGGGTTCTGCGGGTCCGCGAAGTGCTCCAGCGCGGTGTCCAGCAGGGCGCACGCCTGCTCCAGCCAGCGCTGCTGCCCGGTGAACTGGTGCAGCGCCAACAGCCCCTCGGCCAGGCAGCCGTAGTCCTCCAGCACGCCGGCCGCATCGCCGGTGGTGCCGTCGCGGGAGGTGCGGCGCAGCCGCCCGTCGACCAGGTGGTGCTGCAGGACCAGCTCGGCGCTCTGCTCGGCCGCCGCCGCCCAGGACGGCTCGTCCAGCGCTGCTGCGGCTTCCACCAGCGCGGTGATGGCGAGCCCGTTCCAGGCGGTGACGACCTTGTCGTCCCTGGCCGGTTGGGGGCGCTGCTGGCGGACTTCCCGCAGGCGGTCCCGGATCCGCTGCCAGCGCGCTCGATCGGCGGGGTCCTGCGGCAGCTGGAGGGTGGAGGCGCCCCGCTCGAAGGTGCCGGTTTCGGTGACCTGCAGCAGCTCGGCCGCCCACGCCCCGTCTTCGGGGCCGAGCGCTTCGATGAGCTGCTGCGGGGTCCAGACGTAGGTCAGGCCTTCCACGCCTTCGGTGTCGGCGTCCAGGGAGGCGGCGAACCCGCCTTGCGGGGTGCGCAGGTCTCGCAGGAGGAACTCCGCGGTCTCCCGGGCCACCCGGGCGGCCAGCTCGTTGTCGTCCACGCGCGCCAGGTGGGCGTAGACCCGCAGCAGCAGCGCGTTGTCGTAGAGCATCTTCTCGAAGTGCGGGACCACCCACGCGGCGTCGACGCTGTAGCGGGCGAACCCCCCGGCCAGTTGGTCGTAGATACCGCCTCGGGCCATCGCCGCGCACGTGCGGCGAACCATGTCCAATGCGGACTTCCCAGTTTCCGCGGCGCCGACGCGTTCGTGGTGCCGCAGCAGGAATTCCAGCACCATCGAGGGCGGGAACTTGGGGGCACCGCCGAAGCCCGCGTGCTGTTCGTCGAATTCGGACTTCAACCGGGATATGGCGATGCCGATCATCTCGTCGTCCACAGCGGACTGAGGAAGCGGATTCCGCTGCGCGGACAACTGCTGCGCCACCCGGGTCGCCGCGTTGCGGACTTCGTCGCCGCGCTCGGTCCACGCCGAGATCACCGCCCCCAGCAGTTGCCGGAACGACGGCATGCCGCCCATCGGGGACTTCGGGTAGTAGGTGCCGCAGTGGAACGGCTCGGCCTCCGGGGTGAGGAAGCACGTCATCGGCCAACCGCCCTGGCCCGTCATGGCCTGGG
>NZ_AYJW01000043.1 GCF_000497205.1 Saccharopolyspora rectivirgula DSM 43747 | reverse complement strand
CCCCGCCACTAAGCAGCAAGGGAACTTTTCTGCCATCCCCGGTAGAAAAGTTCCCTTGCTGTGCACAAGCCACCAGGTTGCTGCCTCACCCGGCATACCGCGGCACGAGCACCACACTGCCCAACACCGCAGCAGCTGAGCGAGTGGTCAGCGCCGACGGCTCCGGCGAGTAACCCCACGAGAAATGCCTTCCCGCTTCACCGGAAGCTCGACCGGCAGCTTGCCCAGCGCGATCAACAGCAGGATCAACAGTCCCAGCACGATCCAACCGGACCAGCCGAGCAAACCCACGTGCACGTTCTCCACCGGCTCCCCGGCCTTGCTGAACACCACTGGCAAGCCGGCGGCAGCGTTGAGGAACCCGTGCGCGATCGCGGCCGGCCACACGCTCGACGAAGCCAACCGCAGCCAACCGAGCAGCACCCCGACCAGCACGCAAAACCCGACCATCATGAAGAACGCGACAACGATCGGAACGGTCGGGTAGTTGAACCCCAACATCAGCAGCGGAGCGTGCCAAAGCCCCCACAGCACTCCCGTGACCAGAAAAGAACCAGGCTGGCCCAACGGCAGCAGCGCACGGTTGAGATAACCACGCCAACCCAGCTCCTCGCCCAACGCCGGAATCGTGTTCAACCAACCCAGGAAGAACACCTTGGCGAGCTCGACCACGACCAACCCAGCAGGTGACTCCTGTTGCTGCTGCTGTTCACCAACAACCACCTGCTGGCGAGCTTCCACCAGCCCGGAGAAACCAACCCAATCCGCTTGATAAACCCCCAGCAGATAGCCGACCAGCAAGGCGAGCAGCATCGCCAGCGGTGGCCCCAGCCAAGCCAGCAAAGCATAGCCCCACCACTTCTTGATCCCGCCTTCGTTGGTCACCCCCAGACTGCGCAGCAGCTTCGGCTGCGGACTGATCCACTTGCTGACGACCACCGCCGCCACCGCGGGGGTGAACATCATCAGCACCAGAACCACGGGGGCCCAACTCCACGACAAGCCTTCCCCCGTGATCCACAACGGCAGTGTCAGCAACCACGCAGGCAGATAAGCAATCGCGACGAAACTCGTCGTTCCACGGACATCAACCCGCTCGTGCTGGTAGTACACGCGAACATTCTGCCAACTTCCCGCCCGCACCCGATCGCGCAAACCCCGGCAGCGTCGGAACCCCACCAAAACCGCCCTGCACACGGGGTGGTGGTGCACACCCGGACCGAAACCCGCGGTTGCTGGCGCAACCGGCCACATCGACGAGACCACCAAGTGCCCCGAACCCACCACCGGCTCCACCACGAGAACCACGCGTTCGGCGGGTCACCACGGAACCCCAGCTCACCGGGGTCACCATGGAACCATGGAAACAAGTCTGCTGCCTGCCACCCAGCGCGCCCTGCTGCGCCGCCTGGCGATCGAGCAAAGCAACAACCGGGTCCCCTCGCTCATCGCCGGACTGGTCCGGGACGGAAACATCATCTGGGTGGACTCCCGCGGGCAAGTGTCCGGCGAGCCGTCCACACCAGACACCCAATACCGGGTCGGCTCCATCACCAAGAGCTTCGTCGCGGTACTGGTGATGCGGCTCCGCGACGAAGGAAAGCTCGACCTGGCCGACCCGCTGGACAAGCACCTTCCCGGGACCGCGATCGGCAACCGGAGCATCGGCGAGCTCCTCTCCCACTCGAGCGGCCTGACCGCGGAACCCGCGGGGGAGTGGTGGGAACGCACCCCCGGTGTAGCGGCGGAGACCCTGCTTTCCCGGATCGACCGCGAAGCCGTCCGCCCCAACCCGCGCCACGTGTTCCACTACTCGAACGTGGGCTTCGGGGTGCTCGGTGAACTCGTCGCCCGCCTGCGTGGCCGCCCCTGGGACGAAGTGCTGCAGCAGGAAATCCTCGACCCGCTGGGAATGCGCCGCACCACGGTGAGCCCGGTCGCCCCGCACGCCACCGGACTCGCAGTGCACCCGTGGGCGGACGTGGTCCTCCCCGAACCCGCAGAAGACGCCCGCGCCATGGCCCCCGCCGGACAACTGTGGTCGACGTTCAACGACATGGCGAGGTGGGTGCGGTTCATCGGGGGAGACACCGGCGACGTGCTGCACCCCGACACCATGGCGGAAATGCGTGCCCCCGGAGCCGTTGACGACGGGAACGTGTGGCGAATGGGATACGGCCTCGGGCTGCAGCTGCTGCGCCACCAAGGGCGACGACTGGCCGGGCACACCGGTTCGATGCCCGGTTTCCTCGCAACCATATGGGCCGACCCGGCCGAGAACACCGGCGTCATCTTCATGGCCAACACCACCGCAGGCGTCTCCGGCACCTTCGCCACAGACCTGCTGGACATCCTCGAAGAACACGAGCCGCGCATCCCAGCACCCTGGGAACCGCAAAAAGACGTGGACATGGGCCTGCTGGAGCTGACCGGCCAGTGGTACTGGGGCCCCACCCCGTACGTGCTGCGCCTCCTGCCCGACGGATGGCTCGACCTGACCCCGTGGCAAGGCAAAGGACGAGCCTCCCGATTCCGACCGAACGGAGACGGAACCTGGACCGGCCTGGACGGCTACTACGCGGGCGAAAAACTCGAAGTCGGCCGAGCAGCTGACGGCACCCCGACCCACCTCAACCTCAACACCTTCATCTTCACCCGAACCCCGTACGCCGAGAACGCCCCGGTCCCCGGCGGAGTCGAAGGCTGGCGTCCCGCACACTGACCAGCAGAAACCAGGAAGGGAACTTTTCCACCACCCCCGGCGGAAAAGTTCCCTTCCCACACCCCACCGCGCTGGCGAGGTGGATCACGGGGACACGCTGCCACCGCGCGGTTCACTCGGCAGTCGTCTTCGCCGGCTCAGCCAGTTCGTCCACGGCCAGCCGCTCCGCGGGAGTGTTCGCCGGGCGCGCCAAGCTCACCACGACGTTGAAGGCGAGGTTCACGACCAAGCCGAGCAAACCAGCGTTGATGCCGTGCCACGGGTCGTTCCCGGTGGCGACCAGCAGCGCAACCACCAGCACACCACCGGCCAGACCGACCGCCGCCCCCAGCGTCGACATGCGCCTCCACAACAGGCTCAGCAGAACAACCGGAACCAACTGCGCCAAGCCCTGATAGGACAGCACCGATAACTGCACGAGAGTGCTGGGGGACAAGAACGTGAACACCAGCGCGGTCAACCCCACGCAGAAAGTCACCAACTGGGACAACTGCTTCTGGTACGGCGCGGTCCGCGGATGCACCCCGAGAATCGACCTGCCCCACATGGTGCCGATCACCAGCATGAACACCGCCATCGGCACGATCGAGGACAACGCCCCAGCAGCACCCAGCAAACCCACCAGCCACGCCGGCATCGAATTCACCACGAGCTCGAACATCGCCAAGTTCGAATCGCTCAACCCGGGAACCACGAAAAGCGCGGCCAACCCGAGCAGAATCGGCACGAACAAGAGCACCTGGTAGAACGGCATGATGATGGCGTTGCGGCGCACCACACCCGGGCTTTTCGCCCCCAGATACCCCGCCACCGTGGTGGGGAAGATCGTGTAGACCAAGCCGTTCAGCAAACCAGTGGTGGCGAACCACAGCATGCCCAGCGATTCCTTGCCCACCCCCGGCAGCACCAGCCACTCGGGACGCTCCTGGACCAACCGGTCGAGCATCGACCCCAACCCGCCGAAGTAGTGCACCGGAACGTAGACGAACACCACGATCAACGTGACCACGACCAAGGTGTCCTTGAGGATCGACACCCACGCACTACCGCGCAGCCCGGACAAGATGATGAAGGCCTCGGTCACGATGAACGAAATCACATAGCCGGCGCTCAAACTGATGGCGCCGTAACTGATCGTCGAAACCACCACACCCATGCCGGTGATCTGCAGCTGGATGTAAGGCAGCAGGAAAACCGTGGTCAAAACAGCGACAGCACCACCGAACAACGGGGACTGGAACCGGAACGCGGTGATGTCGGTGATGGTGTGCAACTGGTTCCGGTGCGCGTAATTCCAAAAAATCGGGCCGATCACGTAGCCGCAAGCAAAACCGATCGCCAAATAGGCGACCAAGTAGAAAACGGGCATCCCGTAGTCGTACGACCAGCCGGCAGCACCCAAATAACTGAAACTCGTGTAGGTTTCGCCGGCCATGAGCACGAAAATCAAGATGGTGCCCAAACTCCGGCCACCCAGCGACCACTCGGCCAAGTTGACACTGCGGCGGCCACGCAGCGACAACAACCCCAACAGCACCGTGGCCGCCATGAAAACCGAGAAAATGCCGATCGAAACCGCCGCCTCAGCGCTCATCGGCACCACCCCGGGCGCGGGCCCGATCCGCCAACCAAACCGGGTCCTTGCGGGCCGCCAACCAAATGAAACCAGGAGTCAACAGGGTCGCCAGCAGCATCCAGAACATGAAGAACGGCAAACCCAAGACGATCGGCTCAATCCGGTTGTACAGCGGCAGCGCGCATATGTAGAGCACGACCGGGCCGAGCAGCCACCACAGTGACTTCCGGTTCTTGAACATCCAACCCCTCCCCGCAAGCGGTGCTCCCCTTGAGAAGGGAACTCTCCTGGGCAAAGCAGCAGAAGAGTTCCCCACGCATTCCTTGCCGTGCCGCTCGAACCGACTGGTGGCCCACCGGGCCGCGCCGACCACCCCGTCCGCGAACCCCAGGCCAGTAGCCGCTGTTGCAGGACCACAGCAGCCGCTGCGACAAGGCGGAAACCTACTCGCTCCGATCGCCCTTCCGCCACACCTCTTCGCCCCCGACCCATGTGGCGAGGACCTCGATCGACGACAACTGCTGTGGCGCAACACGCACCGGGTTCTCGGAGAGCACCACGAAATCGGCCAGCTGCCCGGGCAGCAACCGCCCCTTCACAGCCGTCTCCCCGGAAGCCCGAGCCGACCCCGTGGTGTAGAGGCCGAGCGCCTCCAACACGCTGATCCGCTGCGAACCACCCAACACCTGCCCCGCGGTGCGCCCGAACACCGACTGGCGCGTGACACAGCTGGCCAACGCCAACAACGGTTCGAAAGGACCGCACGGAAAATCGCTCGAACCAGCCACCGGTATCCCGGCGTCCAACAGGCTGCGGTGGGCGAACATGCGCTCCAACCGGTTCAACCCGTAGTAGTCGACGAGCTTGTCACCGTGGAACGCGACATAGCTGCCGAACGGGACGGCGATCACCCCGAGCTCGCGCATCCGCGCCACTATTCCGCCATCAACCAGGCTGCAGTGCTCGATGCGGTGCTCAACCCGAACATCCGGGTGCTCACGGGCCGCTCTCTCCATCGCGTCGAGCACCAGTTTGATCGCCCGATCACCGTTCGCGTGCACCGCGAGCCTGTTGCCGGACGAATGCACCTGGGAAACCAGATCGGTCAGCTCAGCGGTGCTCAACGTCTGGATCCCGTGGTCCGCGGTGCCTTCGAAAGGATCCTCCACCAAGCAAGTGCCGCCGGCGACAGCCCCGTCGGCGAACGCCTTCACACCACCGAGCCGCAACCAGTGGTCCCCGAACCCGCTGCGCAGCCCGGACTCCCGGAAAACGTCGAAGTGGCGGAACGTCACCAGAGCGTTCACCCGCACCGTGAGCTCCCCGCGCCGGCGGCTTTCCTGCAGCACGGACAACTCGTCGGGGCCGGTCATGGCATCACCCACGCTCGTGATGCCCGCGGCGTTGAGCCGGCGCGCCACCCGCCGCAGGTTCCGCAACGCCGTCTCCTGGTCCTGCGGTGGCAGCACCGGCCGCCGCCGCGCCAACGACGGGTACGCGACGTCGAACAGCGCCTGCTCGTGCACCACCCCGGTCAACTGGCCCGCGGCGTCCCGACCGAACTCGCCACCCTCGGGAGGCGGAGTTTCAGCGGAAAAACCAGCACGCTCCAGGCCCGGGGAGTTCAGCACTCCCCAGTGCGCCCCGATGTTGATGACCAGAATCGGGTGCTCGACGCTCACCTGATCCAGGTCGAAGCGGGTCAACGGCTCCCCACCGGTGGATTTGCCGTGGTCGTACCGGGTGCCGAGCACCCACTCCCCGGGTGGGGTGGTGGCGGCTCGACGCCGCAGCTCGGCCAGCAACTCGGTGCGGGAACTCGCCCGGGACAAATCCACACCCCGCTCGTTGGCCGCGGTCATGGTCGGATGCTGGTGCGCATCGTTGAACCCGGGAACGATCGTGGCCTTCCCGAAATCGACCACCTCCGCGTCCGGGAACCTCTCCCGCAGCTGGTCGAGCTCCCCGACCGCCGTGATCCACTCGCCCAGGAAAGCCAGCGCAGGCTGGTTCGCCGAGACGACGGGCTCGCCGTCGGACATGGTGATGATGTGCTCCGCGGTGACCAATACATGCCCTGCCACAGCACCTCCCGCGCGTGATGATGCTTGGCATGGTGCCTGCTGGCCGGTGCGAACACCAGGGGCCCGAGAGGACGTCTTCGCTGGTTCACGCGGAGCATTGCTGCCGCAACGCGGTCGAGGACCTCGGTTCACGCGACGGACGGGAACGCCAGCACCTCCGGCCGGCCGCGCTTGGCCGCGGCGAAGAACGCTTCCCGGAGCTCGGCGAGCACCACGGCCGGTTGCTGCCGCAGCCGTCCACCCGGAATGTTGAGCACGGTGATCCCGTGCACCTCGTAGCGCTTCTTCCGCCGTAGAGCGGTGGTGCTGTCCTCTTCCCTGGTGTGCCGGTAGCCGAAGAAACCGAATTCGACGGCCAACCCGACTTCGTCGAACCACAGGTCCGGGCAGCCGATGTATTCGCCTTCCGCGGTGAGCACCGGAACGTTCCACAACGGGGTCGGCAAACCCGAGTCGGCGACTATTTCGAACGCCTTCTCCTCCGCGGTCGTCCTGCTGTTCGTCGTGATCTCCCGCAAGATTTCCCGAGGCAGAGCGGTTCCTCGCCGACTGCCCAAAGCCATTTCCTCGGCCAAAATCCTCGGATGGCACTTGCGGCCTTGTTGAATGGCTTCCACCAGCAAATCCTTGGTGAACTGCCGTGACTGCCAAGTCCTGGCCGCGTCGATCACCGCCCGGGCCAGCGGAGCCACCGGTATGCCGTTGATGGTTTGCGGAATGGGGAGTCGCGTGGTGCGCTCGAAACGCATCCCGGGCTGGTTCTGGACCTTGCGGCCGTGCGGGATGAGCACGTGCACCACGGCATCCGCGGGTGGTGTCCTCATCCCGTGCAGCCGGGCCGCGTGCAGGCCGGTGACCACTGCCTCGGGGCCGGCCAGCAGCAGTGCGGCCGCGATGAGGTCTTCGACCGTGGCAGGACCGGGCGCGACGAGAACAACACCGGGGGCTAAACGCGTCCACGGCCCACCAGCCCGCGCCCGCCGGTAAGCGACGGACTGCGGAACACCGAGTTCTTCCAGCTGAGCCACTTTGAAAACGCGTTGGGACGGGGCGAAACCCGTTTCCGTCAACGGAACCGTAGTGCGCATGGAACGCACTATGCGGCAGGAAAGAGCAGAATCGATTTCCATCATGCGCCCGTGTGTTGGGCGCCTGGAAGAAACAAGGGAACTTTTCTCCCTGAAGTAGAAGAAAAGTTCCCTTCACAGCCAATCAGTTTCCGAAATTACTGCTCTTTCGTGAATGCCGCGCTCCCGTTTTCGGGAGCGGGGTTCGAGGAGGTTTCCCGGTGTTCCGGAGTGGAAGGACTTTTCCGAGCTGGTCACACGGTGCGGGCCAGCCACCACTTCATCGCGTGTTCCACGAGTGTGATCAGGGTTTGCTTGGTGGATTCCCGGTGGCGGGCGTCGCAGGTGATGAGGGGAACGGAGTCGGGAATGGCGAGTGCTTCGCGCACGTCGTTGAGGCGGTGCAGCAGAGCTCCCTCGAAGCAGTTGATGCTGACGATGTAGGGCAGCCGACGGTCTTCGAAGAAGTCGATGGCGGAGAAGCAGTCGGCCAACCGCCGGGTGTCGGCGAGCACCACCGCCCCGATGGCTCCTCGCACGAGGTCGTCCCACATGAACCAGAAGCGCTGTTGGCCGGGCGTCCCGAACAGGTAAAGGATCAGATCCCTGTCCAGGGAAACCCGGCCGAAGTCCATGGCCACCGTGGTGGTGTTCTTGTGCGGAGTGGCCTTGAGGTCGTCGAGTTCGCGGCTCGCTTCGGTCAGCACGGCTTCGGTAGTCAGCGGCATTATTTCTGACACCGAGCCCACGAAGGGGGTCTTCCCCACGCCGAAACCACCGGCGACCACTATCTTTGCCGAGGTCACTTCAGTTTTTTGCGCGTAGTCAGTGGACATTTATCACCTCGGGATCGGTTATCGCCGACGGTCCGGATGTTCGTTCGATCAAAGGTTCCTGAGTCCGGTGAGGACTCGTTCCATCAGTTGCAGGTGGGCTTCGCTGCCACTGCTGGTGGGCGCGGAGTGCACGGTGATCAAGTTGAGGTCGGCCATGTCCCCCAGGAGCACCTTGACGACCCCCAGCGGGATGGACAGCATGGCGCCGACTTCAGCTACCGAACGCGGGGTTCGGCATATGTCAGCAATGGACTGGTGCTCCAGCCGCTGGAGCTTGGTGATGTCGCACAACTCGCTGGTGGACACCAGAGTTTCCAGCTCGAAGCGGTGGCGGGTCTGGGTGCGTCCACCGGTCCACGTGTATGGCCGGATGCAACTGGCCAGCCCGGTGTTCTCGGCATCGGGAACGGGGTTTTCCGTTTCCTCCGAGGAAATGTCCGGCCAGCCCGGGGGAGGGAGCTCCTCCTCGGAAGCCGTCTCGTCGGTGTCTTCGCCAGAAAGCGAGTCGCTGTTCTCGACGCTGTACCGACTGTAAACCTCGACCATGGGATACCCGTCGAAGTCTTCCTCGCTGTTGAGGTGGTGCCGACCGGTTGAATCCAGGTTGGTAGCCATATCGGTCTCACACTGTCTGCGGGGCCATCAGGCGGTTGGTTCCTTGGAGTTGGGACCGGAGTTCTGGAGTCAGGATCTGGCCGACCCGCTCGACGAGCAGGGCCATCTCGTAGGCGACGAGTCCCATGTCGCACTGCGGCGACGCGAGAACGGTGAGGCAGGAACCGTCGCTGATCGCCATTTGCAGCATGATGCCGCGTTCCATCTCCACCACGGTTTCGGTCACCGGGCCACCCTCGAAGCAGCGCGCAGCGCCCTGGGTGAGGCTCAGCAACCCGGAAGCCACGGCGGCGAGCTGGTCCGCCCGGTCGCTCGGGAGCCTGGCGGATGCGGTCAGCAGCAAGCCGTCAGCGGAAACGACCACGGCGTGGGCGACCCCGGGAACGCGTTCGGTGAAGTCGGTGATCAGCCAGCTGAATTGACTCGGCCCGTTCGATGAGTTGTTCATGTCGTCTCCTGTCTCACTGGTGGGAATGGGGCTCATCGGTCCTCACTTGTGACTGGACGAGTGCTTGCTGTCGCGCAGACCGCGCTGCAGTCCGGTCATCCGGCCACGCACCTCGTCGGCGTCCCGCGGCGGCACGGCAGCGTTGCCCTTCGGCTCCGGCTGGTGCTCGGGCGTCCGGGGCGTTCGCCTGGGCAGACCGGCGGCGGTGTGTTCGGACGCTGCAGGCTCGTCCTTGCCCTGGGTCGGCGAGCTGTTCTGCTCGCCCTGGCCGTTCTGGGAGAGCTTGGATTCGTGTCGGCCCCGTCGGACCCCTTGCCGGAAGCTGGCCAACCGGCTGCTGGACGCTCTCGCGTTGCGCACCGTGTGATCGGGAGCTCCGTGCGAGTTCTCCTCCGGCATCGCCGGCAGCAGGTTCCTCTGCGGTGTGCGGAGCGGCAGCCCGGCTTGGGTGAACTTGGCAGGTTGCTGCGCAGCGAGCTCATCGACCTTGCGCTGGGCCTGGTCAGTGGCGAAGTCCCAAGCGGGGTCGTCCGGGGTCTCGGCGGAAGAGGGGCCATCTCCTGGTGTGGCAGTCCCTTCGGGGGAGTCTTCCGGTGGAGTGCTGGGGCACCGCACGGCGATTTGCGCTTGGGCGGGGTTGGTCTCCTGTTCGGTGACGAACCACGCGGAGAGGTCGGTGCCACCGGTTGGTTCTGCCTCCGGAGCCCCCTGTTGGTCGAGGCTGGCGCCGTTGGTCACCTGGTGGCCGTTGCGCGGTTCGGCAGCAGCGGCTTCGGGCTGCTTGCCCAGCTGGAAGCCGTTGCGCGGCTTCGGAATGTCCTCCGGTGCTTCCCAACCGAAACGAGCTTGCTCGTACGCGGCACCGTCGGAGGCCACGGTCTGCGCCGCCAGGTGGTGCACGGTTGGGACTTCGGCGTCCGCGAGCAGCGAGGAATCCACGGTCACGGTGGTGCGCACACCGATGTTCTGCGGGCCCGGGTGCAGCCGGACCTTGATCCCGTGCCGGTTCGCGAGCCTGCTGACGACGAACAGTCCCATTCGACGGGAGGTGGCGGAGTCGAGCTCGCCGTCGGCGGTGAGTCGTTCGTTGACGGCGGCGAGCTGTTCGGGGCTCATCCCGATGCCGCGGTCGGTGATGGTGAGGACGAGGTCGTTGTCGTCGTTGCGGTGTCCGGTGACGGTGACCTCGGTGTCCGGGGAGGAGAAGTTGGCCGCGTTGTCGATCAGCTCGGCCAGCAGCCGAACCATGTCGTTGGCCACGTAGCTGACGACTTTGGTGTTGGGCAGGGGCTGCACGATCACCCGCGGGTAGTGCTCGATCTCGGAGATCGCGGCGCGGACCAGGTCGGCTGGGGAAGTGGATTGGGTGAGCCGCCGGCTGATCTCCGCGCCGGAGATCACCATCAAGTTCTCGTTGTTGCGGCGCATCCGGGTGGACAGGTGGTCCAACCGGAAGAGGGTGGCCAGCTGTTCGGGGTCCTCTTCGTCCCGCTCCAGTTGCTCGAACAGCTGCAGCTGGCGTTCGAGCAGGCTTTGGCTGCGGCGGGAGATGTTGATGAAGGAGTCGTGGTAGGTGCGCCGCAGTTGGGCTTGTTCGGTCGCCAGGTTGAGCGCCTGGGTGTTCACCGCGTCGAAGGCGCGGGCGACGTCCCCGATCTCGTCGCGGGTGTCCACCGGGACGCGGTCGACGGAGATGCGCTGGCTGTTCCCGTTCCTGATCTGCTCGACCGCTTTGGGGAGCTGGCGCTGCGCGGCGTCCAGGGCGCTGCGCTGCAGAGTGGCCAGCGATTGCACCAGCTGCCGGCAGACCACGGCGACGAGAGCCGCCGCTGTGAGGAGGGCGGCGAGCAGGAGGACGGTGTGGATCACCGCCATGCGCACGGATGCGGCTTTCAGCGAGGTCGCCGCCTGCTCCAGGGTGGTGTTGAGCTGTTGCTTGATCCCGGCGAGTTCGTCCAGCGTCGAGCGGGACTGGTTCTTCCACGTCTGCGTCGACACCGGCGGGGTGGCGGGCTGCCCGGGCCCTCCGCTCATCATGGCCAGTTGGACCGTGGTCTCTCGGGCGAGGAACTCGGGGTCGGCGTACAGCTGGTCGTACTCCTGGCGCTGCTGGGGGCTGGCGGCGGCGCGGAACTCCTGCACCGCGGTGGTGCGCCGGGCTTCGCTGCCGGCGAGCAGGGCCAGGTGCTCGTTGCTGAACTGGTTCTGGGACAGCCCGACGGAGATGAGGGCTTCTTGCAGGTGGATCTCTTCGTTGATCTTGGACAGTTCGTGGGCCGCGGTGGCCGCGGACACCACCGAGGACGAGGAGATCTGGCTGATCATGGCTCGGTCCAGGGCGAGCAGGTAGCTGATCGCCCTGGTGTAGGTGGTGATGACGGCATCGGGATCGGCCTGGTCGCTGCGGACTGCCTGGCGGGCTTTGGGGAGTTCGGCGAGCTGCTGCTCGGCTTCGGTGCGGGCGAACTGGAGTTCTCGGCCGGTGGCGGCGGTGAGCTGGTTCTTGACCACGGCGATGCTCTGGTCGGTTTTGGTGAGCTGGGCTTCGAGCTGCCGGTGGTCGTTTTGGCCTGGGAGGAGGCTTTCCACCGCGAGGCCGCGTTCGGTCTGCAAGTGGCTGATCGCGGACTGCACGGACCGGGTGGCTTCCACGACCTGCTCCATCGCGCGGTACTCCCGGCCGTGGTGCAGGTGCTCGACTATCTGCAGGGTGCCGATGATGACGGTGAACAGCACTGGGGCGAGGGCTACCGCGGCGAGTTTGACCGGTAGTTTCCAATCCCGCCAGTGGATTACGCGTTGGGCGAGCTGGGACATGCCGCGCGACCACTTGGACGCCCAGGGCGTGGTCGCGGGCGAGTGCTCGGGTCCGCTGCTCACGACGCAGTCCTTTCCCGTGCGGGCAGTCTGGGCCGCACAGTGCTTTTGTTGCGGTCAGTCCGGTTCTGTCAATTGGCGTGCGCGGCACCTCAGCGCGGCGGCGGAGTTCTGCTTTTTTCGAATGCTCCGGCTCGTGCTGAGTGGTTTTCCGGCCGTTGGTCAAAGCAGCCTATAGCACTCTAACGAGCATTATTCCTTATCAAAAAGGTTGCTCTGACCTGGGAAATCGGTGGAAAACAAGATCATTTTAAGGGGTGTTGCACAGCTGGGATCGGTTAGCGAATACAGGAAGTGTTCATTGTCCGGGTTGAATGGGATGCTTTTGTCGCCCAAAGGGTGGTTCGCTGTGAATAAAGGTGATTTCGGTGAGGGGCAGAGGGGGATTGCCGGCTGGTCGAGTTCCCAAGGGTGTGATCAGCGAAGAAAGGCCTTGTATGGGCGGTTCCAACGAGATCGTAGATCATTTGGAGCAGAATCTGATCACGTTCTGTATACGCGGACTGGATGCAAAATTCATAAGAACGTGTGTTGCGTTAATGCAAATCTCCACTTCGCGGAGACTTGCAGATAGAATTCTGCGCCATTTCAAGGAGCGAATGAATAAAGTTTGAATCGATTTGCGCGTTGGTTGTCGTTCTTCCCGCTTTATCGGGAGTTTGGGAAACCGCTCTGCGTTGCGTCAGAGCTGCGAACGGCGACTCCGCACGACCGGAAGAACTCCGCGTCGCAACGACTCCATTCCGAATGCCGTTCGGATTTTCTTCGGGGCTGGTTCGCTGCGCAGAGCCCACCGCCGGGCAGCCGTCCTCGAGACCCGTGGAGCTGGGCAAGGGAACTTTTCTCCCGACAGCAGCAGAAAAGTTCCCTTGCTCCACACCCGGGGCTCATCCGGTGCGGCGCAGCGCGGTGGGGCCCAAATGCCTACCTTCCGCCAAGCGGTCCGGAGTTCCGTCGAACTGGACGTCCTCGGTGGCCGAAGTGGACTCCTCGGGAACTTCGGCGCTGCCCGGTCCGGAACGCCAGCGGGACACGTCCCGGTGCACGATCAGGAGCACCACCAGGCCGGCCACCAGCGGACTGTGCGAGAGGACCCGGCTGAGCGGCACACCCCCGTGGAGGAGGTCGTGGACGCTGAAACCGGCCAACACCGCGACGAAGGCGCTCAACACCGGCAACAACCCGGAACAAGCGCTCACCCGCCACGCCGTCCACAACATGCCCAGCCCCATCGCCAGGTTCCACGCGGTGCTCTCGTTGAACAGGTGCCCGGCGAAGGAAGCTGCGGTGTGCTCGTCGTGGACGGTCAACCCCAGGCCGAGGAGCTGAGCGGTCCCCAACGCGATCTGCAGCACCGCGACGCAGGCGAGTAGGATCCGCGGCCAGCGCCGCAGCAACCGGTCCCGCAGCGGTGCGGCAGCGGCCAGCACCTCCTCGGTCACATCCGGTACCGGCTCCACCGGCCGCACCCGCATGCTCCGGGTGAGCTCCGCGGCGCGTTTCTCCCACGCCTGGCAGGCGGGGCACTCCGCGAGATGGCCCGCCAGCTGTTCGTCGGAAACGGGCGCGGCCTCACCGTCCAGCTTCGCTGACAGCGCCTCGCGGCACACATAGCATTCCACGTCCATGATGTCGGTTCGAGCGGCAGAAGAGTTCCACCGGAACCAGAAAAATCAACCGGTTCCTTCGCTGCTCTGCGACTCGAGGCTGAGCAACTGCTCCCGGGCCCGGGCCACCCGGGACCGGATGGTGCCCACCGCGCAGCCGCACACCTCCGCAGCTTCCTGATAGGACAGTCCGAAGACCTGGGTGAGCAGCAGGGCTTCTCGCCGTTGCGGATCCAGCTTGTCCAGCAGCAGGTTCAATTCGACGATGCTCTCGTAGCGGGGCGCGTGGTTGCGCGCCTGTTCCCGGTCGCAAGCCGCGGACCAGTCCGCCGCGGTGTCGGTGCGGGGGCGGGAGCACTCGTAGCGGATGTGGTCGACCACGACCCGCCGGGCGATCGACAGCAGCCAGGTGCGGGCGGAGGAGAAACCGGAGAACCGGCGGATGCTCTTCAGCGCCCGCAAGTACGTTTCCTGGGCCAGGTCGTCGGCGTGCCGGATGCCGGCGAGGTGGGCGACGAACCGCCACACGTCGCGCTGCGTGCCGCGGACGAACGCCTCCAGCGCGCGACGGTCACCGGAACCCGCTGCCAGGGCCAATTCGGTAAGCCGAGTGTCCTCAGCCGCGGAGCCGCTCATAGCCCGGCAGGCTAGCCGCTGGGTGCTCCACCGCCGAGATCAAGGTTGCCGAGTGTGCTCACCGACACACGATTCGCGGTGGTGCGCTGGGAACTTCCCGCTCTGCGGCACCGACTACCCGAACGGCCGGTGCAAGCCGGCGCATTGGCAGGTCCCCGGTTCGAGAGGTTTTCGCAGGTGTCCGTGAAGTCGCCCCCGGCACCCGGTGCTGCGGTGCGCCAGGTCGAGCTTTCCGTGACCGGCATGACGTGCGCGGCGTGTTCGTCCAGAGTGGAGCGCAAGTTGAACAGGCTCGCCGGGGTGGAGGCCACGGTGAACCTGGCGTCCGGGCGGGCCACGATCACCGCTGATCCGCAGGTCAGCGACGAGCAGCTGGTGGAGGCGGTGGAGAAGGCCGGCTACCAGGCCGAGGTGCTCACCGGCCAGGAGGACACCGCGGACACCGGTGAGCAGGTCAACGCGCTGTGGCGGCGCATGGTGGTGGCGGTGGCGCTGTTCGTGCCGATCTGCGACCTGTCGCTGCTGTTCATGGCTTTCCCCCAAGCCCGGTTCCCGGGCTGGCAGTGGCTGCTGCTCGCCCTGGCGGCCCCCGTGGTGGGGTGGGCGGCTTGGCCGCTGCACCGGGCGGCGCTGGTGAACGCCCGGCACGGCACGTCGTCGATGGACACCCTGGTGTCGATCGGGGTCACGGCGGCCACCGGCTGGTCGCTGTACGCCATGTTCTTCCAGGCGGACGCGGCGCCGGGGGTGGCCGGTTGGCAGCTGCTGCTCCGCCCGGAAGGGGCGATCTACCTGGAGGTCGCGGCCGGGGTGACGGCTTTCGTGCTGGCCGGCCGCTACGTGGAGGCGAAGGCCAACCGGTCGGCGGGTGCCGCGCTGCGCGAGCTGGCCGCGCTCGGCGCGACCGCGGTGACGGTGGTGTCCGAGGGCGGCGAGCAGCGGCAGGTCCCGGTGTCGCAGCTGCGGGTGGGGCAGCGGTTCCTGGTGCGGGCCGGGGAGAGCATCGGCGCGGACGGCACGGTGGTGGAGGGCCGGGCCGCGGTGGACTGCAGCGCCATGACCGGGGAGTCGGTGCCCGCTGAGATCGGGGTGTCCGACGAGGTCACCGGCGGCACCGTGGTGCTCAGCGGCTGGCTTCTGGTGGAGGCCGTGCGGGTCGGCCGGGACACCCGGTTGGCGGCGATGGTGCGGCTGGTGGAGCAGGCCCAGACCGGGAAAGCCGCGGTGCAGCGGTTGGCCGACCGCATTTCGGCGTTCTTCGTGCCCGGTGTGCTGGTGGTGGCGCTGGGGACGTTCGGCTGCTGGCTGGCCTTCGGGGGCACCGGGCAGCAGGCGTTCACCGCGGCGCTGGCGGTCCTGGTGATCGCTTGCCCGTGCGCGCTCGGGTTGGCCACGCCGACCGCGTTGATGGTGGCCGCCGGGGTGGCCGCCAGGTTGGGGATCTTCCTCAAGGGCTATTCGGCTCTGGAGTCCACTCGCGACATCGACACGGTGGTGCTGGACAAGACGGGGACGGTCACCGAGGGCCGGATGAGCGTGGCCGGGATCGTCTGCGCCGGTGGTTTCGACCGCGCCACCGTGCTGCGGTTGGCGGGCGCGGTGGAAGCGGTTTCCGAGCACGCGGTGGCCGCTGCGATCAGCGACTGCGCGCGGGCGGAGGTGGGTCCGCTGCCGCCGGTCGAGGAGTTCACCGGGACTCCCGGGCTGGGGGTCAGCGGTGTCGTCGAGGGGCGCGAGGTGGTGGTCGGCAGCCCGAAGCTGATCGCCGAGCGCGGGTTGAGCGTGCCGGTCGAGTTGGCGGAGAACCAGCGGGAGCAGCAGGAGCAGGGCAACCCGACCGTGCTGGTGGCGGTGGATCGGCGTGTCGTCGCGGTCCTCGCGCTGGCCGACCAGGTGAAGCCGACCGCTGCCCGGGCGGTCGCCGAGCTGCACCGGTTGGGGCTGCGGACGGTGCTGCTGACCGGGGACAACACCGCCACCGCGAACCGGGTGGCCGAGCAGCTCGGGATCACCGAGGTGCTCGCCGAGGTGCTGCCGGAGGAGAAGGCCGCGGTGGTGCGCCGGTTGCAGGCGGAGGGGCGCGTGGTGGCGTTCGCCGGGGACGGGGTGAACGACGCTCCCGCGTTGGCCAGCGCGGACCTGGGGATGGCGGTCGGATCAGGCGCGCACGTGGCGGCCGACGCCGCGGACCTGATCCTGGTGCGCGACGAGTTGACGGTGGTGCCGGACGCGATCCGGTTGGCGCGGTCCACCCTGCGCACGATCCGCGGGAACCTGGTGTGGGCGTTCGGCTACAACTTGGCCGCGGTTCCGCTGGCCGCCCTGGGGTTGCTGAACCCGCTACTGGCCGGTGGCGCAATGGCGCTGTCGTCGCTGTTCGTGGTGAGCAACAGCCAGCGGCTGCGGCGGTTCTCCGGTGCGCGGGCCGGGTGAGAGGCGCTCCGGAACGCTTGGCAGCGGTGCTTCCCGGGGGTGACCACGGCCCCGCGGGGAGGCCGTGGTCGAGCACCGGTCCACGCGGGCCTAGGGGAGCAGCATGGTCAGCAGCAGCATTCCCATGCTGAGGGCCATCGCCCCGTGACAGGCGGGCACGGCGATGCTGCCCACCCGGATCACGGGGACGCTGCGCGCGGTGTCGACGGCGGAGGCGATCCAGCGCAGCGAGGACGCGATCAGCAGCAGACCGAGGCCCGCGGTCAGCACCGCAGCGGACACCGGGATGGTGCTGGTGGGTGCGGCGGATCCGTGGTGCGCGGCGGCGTGGGCGGGCGAGTGCGGCAGCACCGCCATGGCCGCCACCATCCACAGCATCGCGCCCATCATCACCGCGTGGTGCAGGTGCTCGGCCCGCTTCGAGCGGGAGCCGGCGAGCACGCACTGGGCGGCGAACCACAGGGTGGCCGCGGTGAACCCCACCAGTTGGGGCAGCATCGGCAGGCTCGGCCACGACCACAGCATGAGCAGCATCAGCACGCTCATGCAGAGGTGGGCGGCGCAGTTGACCCGCTCCGCCGGCGCGGTGCCGCGGCGCAGCACGAGCTTGGCGAACCAGAGCGCGCTGGCGGTGAACACCGCGGTGGAGGTGCAGCTCAACAGCAGGGAATCGGTCATGTCAGCCTCCCGTGGTCAGCTGGGCGCGGCGGCGGTGCAGCCAGCCGAGGACACCGTCGATGGCGAGGAAGAGCAGCAGCGACACCCCGAACACGGGGAGCGCGTGGGCGATCAGCACGGCGGCTGCGATGACCGGGGCGAGCACGCGGCCGGGGACTCGGCGCCAGGTGCCGCGCGCGGGCGGTCGGCCGAGCCCGCCCGGACGCCGCTGCCACCACATCCGGTAGCCCCAGAAGATGAGCAGCAGCAGCGCGATGCCCAGGGCGGCGAGCAGGAGCTGGTTGGGCAGCCCGAACAGCAGCCCCATGTGCGCGTCAATGCCCCAGCGGGTGAGCTTGGCCATCAGGGGGTAGTCGGCGAAGCGCAGGGTTTCGGTGATCTCGCCGGTGGCGGGGTCGACGGCGATCGCGTCCTGCTTGGTGGGCCAGGAGCGCTGCACCTGTTGCACCTGGTAGGCGCTGCCGTCTTCGGGCGGGGTGATTTCCACCGGCCCGCTCAGCCCGTGTTCGAGGGCGATCTGGTGGACGCGGTCGATCCCGATGTCGGCGGTGCTGCGGTGGGGGAGTTCGGTGTTCACCGTCGGGGTTTCCCAGTTGAGGGCGGCGCGCAGCGCGGAGATGTTCTGGCCGGCGTAGAGCGACCAGCTCAGTCCGGTGGCGGAGAGGAACAGCAGTCCGATCGCCGCCCACAGGCCGAGGGCGCCGTGCCAGGACAGGGTCCTGCGGCGGCCGCGGTCGCGGAGCTTCGGCAGCAGCAGGCTGCGGCGGTCGGGGCGGCGCCGGCTCAGCCACAGCACGAGCCCGCCGAGCACGATCACCCACAGCCAGCTGGCGGCCAGTTCGCTGTAGATGCGGCCCGGTTCGCCGAGGAGCAGCTGCCGGTGCAGGTTGTCGATCCAGGCGCGCATCGGCAGGGCTTGGCTGCTGCCGTAGGTGTGCAGGATGCCGCGGATCTCGGCGGTGTGCGGGTCGATGAAGACGGTGCGGTAGTGGCTTTCCGGGAGGTCCGGGGCTTCGAAGATGACTTGGGTGGTGTCGGTGGGGGTGGGGGCTGGTCGCACGGCGCGCAGTTCGGTGCCGGGCATGGCGGCTCGGGCGGTGGCGACCTGGTCGCTCAGCGGTTGGGTGACCGCGGCGGGTGGCACGTGCAGCTGCTCCTCGTAGAGCAGCTGCTCCAGTTGGGGGGTGAAGACGTACAGCAGCCCGGTGAGGGTGGCCACCACGAGGAAGGGGGCGACGAGGACGCCGGCGTAGAAGTGGAGGCGCAGGAGTAGCGGTCGGAGCTGGCGCCACCCGGGGTCGGCTGGTGCTGTGCGGTTGGTGCCGGGCTCGTCGGTGTTCATGTTCCCGTCCCGTTGATGCTGTTGATCCGGTCGATCAACGGGTCGGAAACGGTGTCCGGTCGGTTCCGGTGCGTGGTGTTCTCTTGATCACTCCCCGACCGGGGTGCTGGTCAGGCGCCGATGCGGTCCAGTTCGTCCGCGCTGAGGGTGAGCTGGGTGGCGGCGAAGTTCTCGGCGATCCGCTCCGGGTTGCTGGAGCGGGGGATGGTGATGATGCCGCGCTGCAGGTGCCAGGCGAGGACGACCTGCGCGGGGGTGCGCCCGTGGGCGTCGGCGATCTCCTGGATGGCTCGTTCTTGCAGGACGCCGCCGCGGGCCAGTGGGGCCCACGCTTGGGTGGCGATGTTCTTCTCGCGGTGGTGGGCGCGTTCTTCGGTGCGGGGCTTTCCGGGGTTGAGCTCGATCTGGTTGACCGCCGGTGGGGTGTCGGCGTGCTGCAGCAGTTCGTCCAGCTGGGCGGGGGTGAAGTTGGAGACTCCGATGGCCCGGACTTCGCCGTCGGCGTAGAGCTCCTCCAGGGCCCGCCAGGTTTCGGCGTGCAGGCCGAGCTGGGGCTGCGGCCAGTGGATGAGGTAGAGGTCGATGGTCTCCAGGCCGAGGCGTTCTTTGCTGGCGTGGAAGGCGTCCAGCGCGGGCTGGTAGCCGTGGTGGTCGTTCCACACCTTGGTGGTGACGAACAGTTCGTCGCGGGGAATGCCGCTGTCGGCGATCGCCCGGCCGACCTCGCGTTCGTTCCCGTACATCTCGGCGGTGTCGAGGAGCCGGTATCCGGTGGCCAGCGCGGTGGAGATGGCTTCGTAGCCGACTTTGTAGGTGCCGAAGCCGAGCTGCGGTATGACGACGCCGTTGTTGAGCTGCACGGTGGGGACGGACATGGTGTTGTTTCCTCGACGGGGATTGGTCGGGTCCAGTCAATCACGCTCCGGCGGGGTTCGCCGCCGGGTGATCGGAGTGAGGAGCGGGGGAAGTGGTTCGGCGATGCAAAAACCCCGAAGCCGTTGGACGACTTCGGGGTTCCGGTGCGCCCTCGGCAGGACTCGAACCTGCGACACCTGCCTCCGGAGGGCAGTGCTCTATCCGCTGAGCTACGAGGGCTTGTTCTCGCGCTGACGTTGGTCAGCTTAGCGCATCGGGAGCGGCGGTTCGCACTCGGGGGTGGGTTTGGGCACGGGTACTCCTGGACAGCTGGGGCGGCAAGGGGGATTTCCGCTGAACAGAGGACATGAAGCGGTCCTCCGCTACGGCGGAAGAACTATTGCAATCATGCGCATCTAACTATATACCTGGGCCGGAGAGAGGAGGCGCAGCATGAGTCACGGCCACGGCCACGGCCACGGTGCGGTGGGCGCGGTGAGCGCATCCGGGCGATACCGGCACAGGTTGATCGCCGCCTTCGCGATCCTGCTGGCTTTCTTCCTGCTCGAAGCGGTCGTCGGGATCGCCACCTCGTCCCTCGCGCTGCTCTCCGACGCCGGCCACATGCTCACCGACGTGCTCGGCGTGGGAATGGCGCTGGCCGCGATCACCGCCGCCCGGCGCCCCGCCGGCAGCAGCCGCACCTTCGGCCTGTACCGGATGGAAGTGCTGGCCGCGCTGGCCAACGCCGCGCTGCTCTTCGGCGTCGCCGGCTACATCTTCGTGGAAGCGGTCCAGCGGTTCCAGCACCCCGCGGAAGTGCCCGGGCTGCCGATGATGGCCACCGCCGCGGCCGGGCTGGTCGCCAACCTCGCGGTGTTCGCGCTCCTGCGCGAAGGATCACGGGAAAGCCTCAACCTCCGCGGGGCCTACCTGGAAGTGCTGGCGGACACCATCGGCTCCGCCGGCGTGCTGGTGGGGGGTGCGCTGACCCTGGCGTTCGGCTGGGCCTGGGTGGATCCGCTGGTGGCCGTGGGAGTCGCGCTGTTCGTGCTGCCGCGCACCTGGAAACTCGCCCGGCAAGCACTGCGCATCCTCGTGCAACAAGCCCCCGAGCAGATCGACGTCCGCCAACTGCGGGCCGAACTGGCCGCCCTGCCGTCGGTCACCGACGTGCACGACCTGCACGTGTGGACGCTCACCTCCGGCATGGAAGTGGCCTCGGCGCACCTGACCACCGGTCCGGACGCCGACAGCGGCGGAGTGCTGATCGCCGCCCAACGACTCCTCGCCGAGAGGTACCGGATCGAACACGCGACCCTGCAGGTCGAACCCGCCGAATGCGCCCGCAAGTGCCGCGAACTCACCTGGTGAAACGAAGAAGGGAACTTTTCCGCCCGGTTCGGCGGAAAAGTTCCCTTCCTTCGTGAAGCGGACGTGCGGTGCGGCTCAGCTGGGCAGCGGCTGAGCGTTGCGGTTGGCCAACATGGCGCGCATGAGTTCGCTCTCGGTGCCCTGCGACTTGAGCATGTTGTCGGCGAGCTGCCGCACCGCGGGCAGGGAAGCGTGCTGCGCGGCGTACTCGGCCATGCCCGCGCCGCCCTCGTGGTGCCGCAGCATCAGCTGCAGGAAGTAGACGTCGAACTCCGGCCCGCGCAGCGACTCCAGCTTCTCCAGCTCCTCGGTGGTGGCCATCCCCGGCATCAGGGCCCCCGATCCGTGCCCGTGCCCCATCCCACCGTGGTGGCCGTCGTGGTGCTGGGCGCCCTGCATCCACTGCATCGAGTTGTCGGGGGCCTGCGCCGGTTCGTTCCACAGGCTCAACCAACCCTGCATCCGGCCGATCTGGTCGCGCTGGTTGGTCTCGATGTCGAACGCCAGCTGGCGGATCTCCTTGGCGGAGGCGTGCTCCCGCGCCAAGGTCGCCATCGTCACCGCCTGGTGGTGGTGCGTCGACATGTCCTGGGCGAACCCCACGTCCACCGCGCTCGGCCGAGGCTCGCCGCCCTCCTGCCCGGAGGGCATGGCGAGGAACATGCCGCCGGCCGCACCGATCAGCAGCAGCGCCACCCCGAGCGCCACGGCCGCGACGACCCGAACCGGTTTCGCGCGCAGCTGGCTCACGGCCGCCCCATCTCGCCGGTCGCCGGGGAGCTGCCCTCACCGCTCATCGGCACCGCGTCCGGTCCCGGCGGGGTGGGGTCGAACTTCGGCGGGTCGTTCTTGTCGAACATGTTCGGGACGGTCTGGCAGGCGCCACCGATCTCCGGGTAGACGCCGTGGTTGTTCAACCGCAGCGCGGTGATGAACTGGTCGATGCGCTCGTCGTTCGGGTCGTCGACCTTCAGCTGGTGGCCCCACGACTGCAGCGAGATCGGGCTGTCCAGCCCCGGGTAGGGCGACATCATGGTGTACGGCTTGCCCTCGACCCGAGCCTTGAGCCGCTCCAGGCCGGCTTCGTCGACCTCGTCCGGGTTGTAGGCGATCCACACCGCGCCGTGCTCCAGCGAGTGCACCATGTTCTCGTTGCGCACCGGCTCGTCGTAGACCACGCCCATGCAGTCGGCCCAGATGCCGTCGTGCGGCCCGCCGAACGGCGGCGCCTGGTCGTAGGCGACCCGCTGGTCGGGACGGACGTGCAGCTGCCCCGGGTAGTCGACGATCTTGACCCCGGGGATGGTCTTCGACGGGTCGGGGTTCTCCGGCGACGGTTTGAAAGCAGCGGTGGCCTTCTCCGCGGCTGCCTGCGCTTCCCGGACTGCCCGCTGGTCGGACCACAAGCTGTACGCGTAACCGAAAACGCTGACAGCGAACACCAGCACAACGGTGACGGCGCCGATCAGCAACCAGGGGATGGAGCGCTGCTCGACCACAGCGCCGCGGGCTGCTTTCTTCTTCTTGCTGGCCATGGGTAATTCCGGACCTCGTCTCGCCTACGACTTCGATCCGCCAGTCTAGAGACGGCGGAGGGCAGGTGGGCAAACATCGAAAACCGGGCCGCCGCGGGGCGCTCCCGCTGCCCGACGTGTTCGCCCGGGTGCGCACTGTAGTCACTGCTCCGGCTACTCGGCGAACCCGTTGGCTGAACAGCCAAGACGCACCCCTAAACTGCATAGGGTGACTCCCGCCGCGCTTGCAGAATTGGTTCGCAACACAGCCGTTGAAACCCTTGCCGCGAAAGGCCTGGACACTTCGGTCCTGCCGGAGACGGTGAAGGTGGAGCGTCCCCGCAATCCCGAGCACGGGGACTATGCGACCAACCTCGCCATGCAGGTCGCCAAGAAGGTCGGGGTCGCGCCGCGCGATCTCGCCGGCTGGTTGGCCGAGGCGCTGGCGGCCAGCGATGCGATCGCCTCGGCCGAGGTGGCCGGGCCGGGCTTCCTGAACCTGCGACTGGCCGCGGACGCCCAGGGGCAGATCGTGCGCGAGGTGCTCACCCGCGGCTCCGAGTACGGGCGTGGAGACCTGTACCAGGGGGTCCGGATCAACCTGGAGTTCGTCTCGGCGAACCCGACCGGCCCCATCCACCTCGGCGGCACCCGCTGGGCCGCCGTGGGCGACGCGCTGGGCCGGTTGCTGAGCGCCCAGGGCGCGGAGGTGACCCGCGAGTACTACTTCAACGACGCCGGCGCCCAGATCGACCGGTTCGTGCGCTCGATGATCGCCGCCGCCAAGGGCGAGCCGATCCCGGAGGACGGCTACGGGGGCGCCTACGTCAAGGAGATCGCCGACAAGGTGGTGCAGGCGAACCCGGACGTGCTGAGCCGGCCGGAGCAGGAGCAGCACGAGACGTTCCGCCGGGACGGCGTGGGCTTGATGTTCGAGGAGATCAAGCAGAGCCTGCACGAGTTCGGCACCGATTTCGACGTGTTCTTCCACGAGGACTCGCTGCACACCTCCGGTGCGGTGACCGAGGTGGTGGAGCAGCTGAAGAAGTCCGGGTACGTCTACTTCGCCGACGGCGCCTGGTGGCTGCGGTCCAGCGAGTTCGACGACGACAAGGACCGGGTGGTGCTCAAGAGCGATGGCCGGCCCGCCTACATCGCCGGTGACATCGCTTACCTGCGGGACAAGCTGCGCCGCGGTTTCCAGCTGTGCATCTACATGCTGGGCGCCGACCACCACGGCTACATCTCCCGGTTGAAGGACGCTGCCGCGGCGCTGGGCAACGACCCGGACGTGGTCGAGGTCCTGATCGGACAGATGGTTAACCTGGTCCGCGACGGCAAGCCGGTGCGGATGAGCAAACGCGCGGGCACCGTGGTGACCATCGAGGACCTGGTCGAGGCGGTCGGGGTGGACGCCGCCCGCTACTCGCTGCTCCGCTCCTCTGTGGATTCGGCAGTGGACATCGACCTGGACCTGATCAGCAAGCGGACGAACGAGAACCCGGTGTTCTACGTTCAGTACGCGCACGCCAGGCTGTCGTCGCTGCAGCGCAACGCCGCTTCCCTGGGGATCGACCGGGGATCGGTGGAAGACGCCGACCTGTCGCTGCTCACCCACGAACGGGAGGGCGACCTGATCCGCACCCTCGGCGAGTACCCGCGAGTGGTGCGTTCGGCGGCCCAGTTGCGGGAACCGCACCGGGTCGCGCGCTACCTGGAGGACCTGGCCAGCGCCTACCACAAGTTCTACGACGCCTGCCGGGTGCTGCAGCCCGGTGACGACCAGGCGAGCCCGCTGACGATCGCCCGGCTGCACCTGTGCGAGGCGACGCGGCAGGTGCTCGCCAACGGTCTCGGGCTGCTGGGTGTAAGCGCACCGGAACAGATGTGAAGACGAGAGTCCGCTCCTGGCGGGCTGGTTTGAAGGAGCCGTAGCCATGCGCGCCCATCCCGCCGGACCCCGGCATGCCGATGTTGTGCCGCCCGGCAACACCGCAGGCCCCGTCCCGGACGGTCCCGAGGAGCTGGACCGGCTGCACCCGGCGGTGTGGCCGCGGAACTGCGCCCGCGGGCAGGACGGGGTCGTCCGCGTCGCCGGGCTGGACGTCCGCGATCTCGCCGAGGAGTTCGGCACCCCGCTGTTCGTGCTGGACGAGGCCGATTTCCGCTCCCGCTGCCGGGAGTACGCCGAGGCGTTCGGCGACCCGGCCGCGGTGCACTACGCGGCGAAGGCGTTCTTGAGCGTCAAATTGGCGCAGTGGGTGGCCGAAGAGGGGCTGAGCCTGGACGTGTGCAGCGGCGGTGAGCTGTCCGTCGCGCTGCGGGCCGGGTTCCCGCCGGAGCGGATCGCCTTCCACGGCAACAACAAGTCGCTGGCCGAGCTGACCGCCGCGGTGCGGGCCGGGGTCGGCCTGATCGTGGTCGACTCGTTCTACGAGATCGCCCGCCTGGAAGACGTCGCCAAGGAGTTGGGGGCGCGGCAGAAGGTCCTGGTGCGGGTCACCGTCGGGGTGGAGGCGCACACGCACGAGTTCATCGCCACCGCCCACGAGGACCAGAAGTTCGGGTTCTCGCTGGCCAGCGGGGACGCCGCGGAGGCGGTGCGCCGCGTGGTGAAGGCCCCGTCGCTGGTGCTGGCCGGCCTGCACAGCCACATCGGTTCGCAGATCTTCCAGGTGGACGGGTTCGAGCTGGCCGCGCACCGGGTCGTCCAGCTGTTGGCGCAGCTGCGGCAGGAGCACGGGGCGGAAGCCCTCGCCGAGGCCTCCATTGTGGATTTGGGCGGTGGGCTCGGCATCGCCTACACCGCCCAGGACGACCCGCTGCCGCCGGCGGAGCTGGCCCGCCGGTTGCGGGAGATCGTGCAGCGCGAGGCCGAGGAGGCCGGGATCCCCCAGCCGCGGATCTCGGTGGAACCGGGCCGGGCCATCGTGGGGCCGGGGATGGTGACGCTCTACGAGGTCGGCACCATCAAGGACGTTTCGCTGGACGGGGGCGCCCAGCGCCGCTACATCAGCGTGGACGGCGGGATGAGCGACAACATCCGCACCCCGCTGTACGACGCGGTCTACGACAGTCGGCTGGTGTCCCGTCGCGCGGAAGGCGGCCCGGTCCTGTCCCGCATCGTGGGCAAACACTGTGAATCCGGTGACGTAGTGGTGCGAGACTGCTGGCTGCCGGAGGACATTGCTCCGGGAGACCTGCTCGCGGTGGCCGCCACCGGTGCGTACTGCTACTCGATGGCCAGCAACTACAACCGGTTGTTGCGCCCGGCGGTGGTGGCGGTCCGGGACGGTCAAGCGCGGTTGCTGCTGCGCAGGGAGACCGAGGACGACCTGCTCCGGCTGGAGGTGTGAGTGATCGAGGCTCGTGAACCGATCAGGGTCGCGTTATTGGGCTGCGGCACCGTCGGCAGTGAGGTGCTGCGGTTGTTGCAGAACCAGCCGGAGGACTTCGCGGCTCGAACCGGGGCCCCGGTGCAGGTGACCGGGGTGGCGGTGCGCCGGCCGGACAAGCACCCGGAGGTGCCCGAGCACCTGTTGACCACGGACGCGTCCGCGCTGGTGGACGGGGACGTCGACGTGGTGGTGGAGCTGATCGGCGGGATTGAGCCGGCCCGGTCGCTGCTGCTGCGCGCGCTCAAGTCCGGCAAGTCGGTGGTGACCGCGAACAAGGCGCTGTTGGCCGAGTACGGCTCGGAGCTGTACGCGGCGGCTGACGAGCACGGCGCGGACATCTACTTCGAGGCCGCGGTGGCGGGGGCGATCCCGCTGCTGCGCCCGCTGCGCGAGTCGCTGGCCGGGGACCGGATCAACCGGGTGATGGGCATCGTCAACGGGACGACGAACTACATCCTGTCGGCGATGGACAGCAGCGGCGCCGGTTACGCCGAGACGCTGGAGGAGGCCGGCCGGCTGGGGTACGCGGAAGCGGACCCGACCGCTGACGTCGACGGGTTCGACGCGGCGGCGAAGGCGGCGATCCTGGCTTCGCTGGCGTTCCACACCAGGGTGACGGCCAGCGACGTGTACCGGGAGGGGATCTCGGGGATCACGCCGGGGGTGTTCGCGGCGGCCCGGTCGCTGGACCGGACGGTGAAGCTGCTGGCCATCTGCGAACGGGTGGTCGACGAGGACGGTTCGGAGTCGGTGTCGGCCCGGGTGTACCCGGCGATGATCCCGCGCAGCCACCCGCTGGCCGGGGTGGGCGACGCGTTCAACGCGGTCTTCGTGGAGGCCGAGGCCGCCGGGCAGTTGATGTTCTACGGGCAGGGCGCCGGTGGTGCGCCGACCGCCAGCGCGGTGCTGGGGGACCTCGTCGCGGTCGCCCGCAACATCGTGGTCGCCGGCCGGGGCCCGCGGGAGTCGGCGTACGCCCAGCTGCCGGTGCGCCCGATCGGGGAGACCCCGACCCGCTACCACATCAGCATCGACGTCGAGGACAAACCCGGTGTGCTGTCGCAGGTCGCGGCCACGTTCAACGAGCACGGCGTGAGCATTTCGGTGGTGCGGCAGCAGGGGCGCGGTGCGGACGCCAACTTGGTGGTGGTCACCCACAGCGCCCCGGAGGCCGCATTGAGGTCCACCGTGGACAAGATCGCGCAGCTTCCGGTGGTGCGCGAAGTGGTCAGTGTGATGCGTGTGGAAGGTGAACCGTCGTGACGTTGAACCCCCAGGGCGCTCCGGTGCGCGCCGGGTGGCCCGGCCTGATCGCCGCTTACCAGGACCGGATCGAGGTCCCCGAGGGGGCGCGCGTGGTGACCTTGCACGAGGGCAACACGCCGCTGGTGGCCGCCCCGCACCTGTCGGAGCTGACCGGCAGCGAGGTGTACCTGAAGGTGGAGGGGGCCAACCCCACGGGCTCGTTCAAGGACCGCGGCATGACCGTGGCGATCACCCACGCCCTGGCCGCGGGGAGCCAAGCGGTGATCTGCGCGTCCACGGGCAACACGTCGGCGTCGGCGGCGGCGTACGCCACGCGGGCCGGGCTGATCTCTGCGGTGCTGGTCCCGGAGGGCAAGATCGCGCTGGGCAAGCTGGCCCAGGCGGTCGCGCACGGCGCGAAGATCCTGCAGGTGCAGGGCAACTTCGACGATTGCTTGGAGCTGGCCCGCAAGACCGCTGCCGAGCACCCGGTGACCCTGGTCAACTCGGTCAACCCGGTGCGGTTGGAGGGGCAGAAGACCGCGGCGTTCGAGATCTGCGACGTGCTCGGTCGCGCCCCGGACGTGCACTGCCTGCCGGTGGGCAACGCCGGGAACATCACGGCCTACTGGATGGGCTACCAGGAGTACGCCCGGGACGGCCTGATCGACCGGACGCCGCGCATGTTCGGTTTCCAGGCGGCGGGGGCTGCGCCGCTGGTGCACGGCCACCCGGTGGAGAAGCCGGAGACCGTGGCCACCGCCATCCGGGTGGGCAGCCCGGCGTCCTGGCAGAAGGCGGTGACCGCCAAGGAGGAGTCGAACGGCCTGTTTGCCGCGGTCACCGACGAGGAAATCCTGGCGGCGTACCGGCTGCTGGCTTCCCGCGAGGGCGTGTTCGTCGAGCCGGCTTCCGCGGCCAGCGTGGCCGGCCTGCTGGCCACGGCCGAGGACGGTCGCTTGCCGTCCGGTTCGGTGGTGGTGTGCACGGTGACCGGGCACGGGTTGAAGGACCCGGACACGGCGCTGTCCAGCATGACCGAGGTGGAGCCGCTGCCGGTGGACCCGCAAGCGGTGGCGAACGCGCTGGAGCTGGTGTGAGCGATCTTCCTCTTTCCGCGGTGCGGATCACCGTACCGGCTTCCACGGCCAACCTCGGCTCGGGGTTCGACACCCTGGGCATGGCGTTGTCCTGCTACGACCGGGTCGAGGTCGCGGTCGCCGACGGTGAGCCGGGGACCGCTTCGGTGTCGGTTTCCGGCGAGGGGGCCGGTCGGGTGCCGGAGGACGAGCGGCACCTGGTGGTGCGGGTCCTCCACAAGGCGTTGGCCGAGTTGGGGTTGCCCGCCCCGGCGTTGCGGTTGCGCTGCGAGAACACCATTCCGCACTCGCGGGGGATGGGGTCTTCGGCGGCTGCGATCGTCACCGGTGCGGCCGCGGCCTACGCGTTGGCCGGGCGGGACCTGCGGGACCCCGGGAACCTGGAGCAGCTGCTGCAGTTGACCGCGGACTGGGAAGGGCACGCGGACAACGTCGCGGCCAGCTTGTTCGGCGGGTTCGTCATCGCCTGGAACGAGGGCGGGCGGTTCAGCGCGGCCCGCATGCCGGTGCACCCGGACGTGCAGCCGGTGGTGCTGGTGCCGGAGACGGAGTCCGCCACGCACACCACGCGGGGGCTGCTGCCCGCCCAGGTGCCGCACGCCGATGCGGCGTTCGCCGCCAGCCGGGCGGCGTTGGCGGTGCACGCGTTCACCCGGGATCCGAGGCTGCTGCTGGCGGCCACCGAGGACCGGCTGCACCAGGACTACCGGGAGCCGGCTTGGCCGGAGACCCTCGCGCTGGTGCGCAAGCTGCGGGCGCAGGGGGTTCCGGCGGCGGTGTCCGGGGCCGGGCCCACCGTGCTCGCCTTGCCGGAGGGCGGTGCGCTGCCGGACGGGTTGGTGCCGGAAGGAGTCCGGGTGTTGCCCGCTCCTGTCGATCAGGACGGGGTGCGGGTGGAGCAGCCGTGATTGCTCCGGTTGGGCTGTTCGGCGGAACCCGCGGACGCTTGCGCCGGTGTTGAGTGGTACAAATGGAGATGTCGGGGCTGCAGCGAAGCCGCCGGCGAAATGATCTATGTGGGCGTACTAGCCCGGGGGTTGTTGCACCTGGATGACAGGGCGTCTACCCTCAAGGTCAATCAGTCACCGCGCACAGGTCGTCGGTGTCATGTCCGGGACGTGTTTCCCGGGACACATTCCCGCTGCAATTGACTCCGCTCGGTACGAGTGAAGATCAAACTGCGGGATTCCCTGGTCGCGGTGGCCGAGGCAGAAGTTGTCAACTCAATGCAGCTGCTCCGGAACCTCGGCTTCAGCGTCGCTGATATCGAACGGGGACCTCAGGTCCAGGGGAGGCCCCTCGACGTACTGCGGCGTCGGCCGATGAACCCGGGGCTTTCCGAGCGGATGTCCTGTTCGCGAACAGGGCGGGTCCGTTCGGGGCTCATTTGAGTGGGGGATTTCTGGAACGAGGCGGCAGCAGGGCGTGCATCGGCAAGTGTGGATCGGAGTAAATGCGTCGCACGTGAACCACGCGAGCCGGGTGTCTCCCACTGCCCGGTGCTGCTGGTTCCCCGAGCCATTACCGAAGTCGGTCGTCTCGCGTGCGCGTGTGGAATCCGACCGGCACAAGGGCTGGTAGCACACACCGGACGTCCGTTTTCAGCAAGACAAGCGGACGGGCAATCCGCTGGGCCACGTTGGAGACGTGGTCCGGTCAGGAAGGACATTCGTGAGCAACACCGAACTGTTGAGCAGCGAGGCAGCCAACGGCACCCCTTCGACTAGCCAGCAGGAACCCGAAAAGTCGACCGCTGGGGCAGCTGAGGCCAACGGCACCCCGCGTCGACGCGGTGGACTCTCTGGCATGGTTCTTGCCGAGCTGCGCCAACTCGCGGGGGAACTGGGGATCGATCCGACTGGCCTGCGCAAGGGTGACCTGATCGCGGCTATCAAGGAAAAACAAGGGGGCAGCACGTCTACGCGCTCTCGCTCCGCGAAGAAAACCCAGGCCAGCGCGGACAAGGCCGCCAGTGCCCAGCAGCCTGCCCTTGACGAGGCCGACTCCGAGACCAAGGATTCCGCGGCCAAGAGCGATGGCACCTCGGCGGAGTCGAACAACAACGGGACGGCCTCCGCCCGCAGTCGCAGCAGCCGCCGCCAGCAGGCCAGTGATTCCAGCGGCGAGGAGGACAACCGGCGCAGCAGCCGCCGCCGGCGGTCGTCCCGGGGCGGCAGCGGTCAGCAGGGTGGCTCCTCCGCCCAGCAGTCGGCTGACTCCAGCGGACAGGACGAACAGCAGCAACAGCAACAGCAGCAGCGTTCGCAGCGGGCTGAGGAGTCCTCCAACGGCGAGGAGGAAGGTGGCCGCCGTCGGGGTCGCCGGTTCCGCGACCGCCGGCGCAACCGGGGGCGCGGCGATGGCGGTGAGCCCGAGGTCCGCGAGGACGACGTGCTGCTGCCGGTGGCCGGCATCCTCGACGTGCTGGAGAACTACGCGTTCGTGCGGACTTCCGGTTATCTCGCCGGGCCGAACGACGTGTACGTGTCGCTGTCGCTGGTTCGCAAGTACGGGCTGCGCCGCGGTGACGCCATCAAGGGCATGATCCGCCAGCCGCGGGAAGGTGAGCAGCCGCGGCAGAAGTTCAACCCGCTGGTTCGGGTCGACTCGATCAACGGTTTGGACCCGGAGACGGCGAAGAACCGCCCGGAGTTCCACAAGCTGACGCCGCTGTACCCGAACGAGCGGTTGCGGCTGGAGACCGAGCCGAACCAGCTGACCGGTCGCATCATCGACCTGGTCATGCCGGTGGGCAAGGGCCAGCGCGCCCTGATCGTCTCCCCGCCGAAGGCCGGTAAGACGATGGTCCTGCAGGCGATCGCGAACGCGATCACCACCAACAACCCGGAGTGCCACCTGATGGTGGTGCTGGCCGACGAGCGCCCGGAAGAGGTCACCGACATGCAGCGGTCGGTGAAGGGCGAGGTGATCGCCTCCACCTTCGACCGTCCGCCGTCGGACCACACCACGGTCGCCGAGCTGTCCATCGAGCGGGCCAAGCGACTGGTGGAGATGGGCCACGACGTGGTCGTGCTGCTGGACTCGATCACCAGGCTCGGCCGCGCCTACAACTTGGCGGCGCCGGCGTCCGGGCGGATCCTGTCCGGTGGTGTCGACTCCACCGCGCTGTACCCGCCGAAGCGGTTCCTCGGCGCGGCCCGCAACATCGAGAACGGCGGCTCGCTGACGATCTTCGCCACCGCTCTGGTGGAAACCGGTTCCACCATGGACACCGTCATCTTCGAGGAGTTCAAGGGAACCGGTAACGCGGAGCTGAAGCTGGACCGCAAGCTGGCCGACAAGCGGCTGTTCCCCGCGGTCGATGTGGACGCCTCCAGCACGCGTCGCGAGGAGATCCTGCTGTCCCCGGACGAGCTGGCGGTCACCCACAAGCTGCGTCGGGTGCTGGCCGCGCTGGACAGCCAGCAGGCGCTCGAACTGCTGCAGGACCGGTTGCGCAAGACTTCGACCAACATCGAGTTCTTGATGCAGGTCGCCAAGGGCGCACCGGGCAAGGACGAGGACTGAGTTCCCGATGTGGGGCCGGGCTCGGGCGGTTCGTCCGGGCCCGGCCCTTTTCGTGCGGGCCCGCGCTACGCGCAGGCCGCGGTGTTCCGGTGGCCGCGCGTCAGCAGCACCCCCAGCAGGGCGGCGGCCACGGAGCCGACGGCCAGGCTGGTGGCCATCGAGAGCTGCACGGTGTCGGTGCACAGCGCGGTGGTGAACAGCACGACGGGGTAGCCGTAGCGGAGCAGCTGCCAGGGCTTGGCCAGTCGCCAGTCGACGTGCTGCCCGGTCAGCAGGGTGAGCGCCGCGGAGCCGCCGAGGAGCAGCTGGGCGGACAGCACCAGCTCGTGGTTGATCTCCTGGTGCTCGTGCCAGAGCAGGTCCAGGGCCGCGGCGACGCCCATGGCGCTGCCGAGGAACAGCAGCGGCAGCAGCGTCCAGGTCCACACGGTGAGCCGTCCAAAGAGCGGACAGAGCATGCTGTAGAGGATGCCCCGCGTTCGCGGTGCGCACGCACCGCCCGGTGGTCGTTGTTCGGTGGGCGGTATCGGATTTGCGCCAGGCGGTATTCGAAACTGCTTCGGAGCTGCCTGGAATAGCCGGGCGCGTTCCCCGCGTTGAGGTCGAGCAGCCCTGGTCTGGCAAAATGCCAGATTGGGTGCTGGCACCGGTTCACCCGTCGGCGGCAATGGCTGGCGGGACCCGGCGGCCGAGTAGAGAGGACAAGGCGTTGAAGAGTGGAATTCACCCCGAGTACGTGGTGACCGAGGTGGTCTGCAGCTGCGGCAACAGCTTCACCACCCGCAGCACCAAGACCAGCGGTCACATCACCGTCGAAGTTTGCTCCAACTGCCACCCGTTCTACACGGGCAAGCAGAAGATCCTGGACACGGGTGGCCGCGTGGCCCGGTTCGAGGCGCGCTACGGGCGTCGGCCGAAGGCCAACAGCAAGAAGAAGTAGCTGCTGCAACGGCGTCTGTCCTCGGGAGGGAAGTGCCCGGGGGCGGGCGCCGTTTCGCATGTTGCCCGTCCCCCGAAGTGAAGAGGATCGCCAGTGCAGACCACCAAGCTTGAAGAGCTGCTCGCCGAGTACGCCGATCTGGAGCAGCAGCTGGCGGATCCGAGCATTCACGCGGACCAGGCCAGGGCCCGCAAACTCGGTCGGCGCTACGCGGAACTGACCCCGGTGGTGCGCTGCGCTCGGGAACTGGAGCAGGTGCGGGCGGACCTGGCCACCGCGCGCGAGTTCGCCGCCGAGGACCCGGCTTTCGCGGAGGAGGCCGAGCGGCTCGAGCAGCAGATCCCGCACCTGGAGGAGCGGCTCACCGAGCTGCTGCTGCCGCGGGACCCGCACGACTCCTCCGACGTCGTGCTGGAGGTCAAGTCCGGTGAAGGAGGCGAGGAGTCCGCCCTGTTCGCCGCCGACCTGCTGCGGATGTACCTGCGCTACGCCGAGCGCAAGGGGTGGCGGGCGGAGGTGCTGGACGCCACCGAGTCGGACCTGGGCGGCTACAAGGACGCCACCGTGTCCATCAAGAGCAAGAGCGGGGACACCAGCCCCGACGGCGTGTGGGCGCGGATGAAGTTCGAAGGCGGTGTGCACCGGGTGCAGCGGGTCCCGGTGACCGAGTCCCAGGGGCGGGTGCACACCTCGGCGGCCGGCGTGCTGGTCTACCCGGAGCCGGAAGAGGTCGAGGTCGAAGTGGACGAGAAGGACCTGCGGATCGACGTCTACCGCTCTTCCGGGCCGGGCGGGCAGAGCGTGAACACCACCGACTCCGCGGTGCGCATCACCCACGTGCCGACCGGCGTGGTGGTGTCCTGCCAGAACGAGAAGTCGCAGCTGCAGAAC
>NZ_AYJW01000042.1 GCF_000497205.1 Saccharopolyspora rectivirgula DSM 43747 | reverse complement strand
GGCGTGCCGCAGATCGAGGTCACCTTCGACATCGACGCCAACGGCATCGTGCACGTCTCGGCCACGGACAAGGGCACCGGCAAGGAGCAGTCGATGACCATCACCGGTGGCTCGGCGCTCCCGAAGGAAGACATCGAGCGGATGATCAAGGACGCCGAGGCCCACGCCGAGGAGGACAAGCGGCGTCGCGAGGAGGCCGAGGCCCGCAACCAGGCCGAGTCGATGGTCTACCAGACCGAGAAGGTCCTCAAGGACAACGACGAGAAGTTGCCGTCCGAGGTCAAGGACAAGGTCAACGCCGCCATCAAGGACGTCAACGAGGCCCTCAAGGGCGACGACGTCTCGGCGATCAAGTCGGCGGTTGAGAAGCTGGCCACCGAGTCGCAGGCTTTGGGGCAGGCGCTGTACGCCGACGCCGGGGCGAACGCGGCCGGTGCCGGCGCCGGTGCGGACAGCGGGTCGGCCGGTAGTTCTTCCAGCTCGGCGAACAACGACGACGTGGTGGACGCTGAGATCGTCGACGAGGACGACGAGAAGAAGAAGTGACGGCGGACGACTCCGACATGGCCCAGAACGACAACGAGCAGGAACCGGTGGTTGTCCGGGACCGGCGGCGCATCGACCCGGTCACCGGACAACTCCGGAACCCGGTGAATGGAGATGATCCGGTGGCCGACGAGCAGCAAGCGAAGCCCGAGGCGCAGCAGGGCGAGCCGGCGCCGGAACCCGGTGCGGAAGCACCGGCCGAGCAGCCCGCCGCGGGCTCGGAAGCCCAAGCGGAGCTGCAGAAGCGGGTCGACGAGCTGACCGAGGACCTCAAGCGGGTCACCGCCGAGTACGCCAACTACCGCAAGCGGGTGGAACGCGACCGCGAGGCAATGGTGCTCTCGGCGAAGGCCTCGCTGGCCGGTGAGCTGCTGATGGTGCTCGACGACCTGGAGCGCGCCGAGGCCCACGGGGACCTGACCGGTGCCTTCAAGGCCGTCGCGGACAAGCTGGTCAACACGCTGAACTCGGCCGGCTTGGAAGCGTTCGGCGAGGAAGGCGACGAGTTCGACCCGTCGGTGCACGAGGCGGTGCAGCACAGCACCTCCCCGGAGGTCTCCGGCCCGACGGTGACCGCCGTGCTGCGGCGGGGCTACCGCTTCGGCGACCGGGTGCTGCGGCCGGCCATGGTCGCGGTCACCGACCACGAGCCGGCTGGTTCTGCGGAGCAGGAGCAGTCCGGAGCTGCCGAGCAGGAGCAGGCCAGGGCTGCCGATGAGTCGGCGGAACAGGATTGATCAGGGCTGAAAGGAGGGACGTCCGGTGAGCGCGCGGGAATGGTTGGACAAGGATTTCTACGCCGAGCTGGGCGTCTCTCCTGACGCTTCCCAGGAGGAGATCAAGAAGGCGTACCGCAAGCTGGCCCGGGAGAACCACCCGGACGCCAACCCCGGAAACGCCCAGGCGGAAGCCAAGTTCAAGGCGATTTCGGAAGCTTACGGGGTGCTCTCCGACCCGGAGAAGCGCAGGCAGTACGACGAAGCCCGGCGGCTGTTCGGTTCCGGGGGCTTCTCCGGAACCGGGGGGTTCGGCGGTTTCGGCGGCCCGGGTGCCGGTGGGTTCGACATCGGCGACCTGTTCGGCCAGACCGGAGCCGGCGGCCTCGGCGACCTGTTCGGCAACCTGTTCGGCAACCGGCGCGGGGCGGGCACCGCGAACCGGCCGCGGCGCGGGGCCGACGTGGAGACCGAGGTCCGGATCGACTTCACCGAGGCGGTGCGCGGGGCCACCGTTCCGCTGCGGCTGTCCAGCCCCGCCACGTGCGGCACCTGTCGCGGCTCCGGCGCCAAGCCGGGCACCCGCACCCACATCTGCCCGACGTGCGCGGGCGCCGGGCTGGTCACCCGCAACCAGGGCGCGTTCGCCTTCAGCGAGCCGTGCCCGGACTGCCGGGGACGCGGTCAGATTATCGACACCCCGTGCCCGGAGTGCCGCGGGGAAGGGGTGAGCACGCGGAGCCGCACCCTGACCGTTCGGATTCCGCCTGGTGTGGACGACGGGCAGCGCATCCGGTTGGCCGGCCAGGGCGAGCCGGGGCGCAACGGGGCCGCTGCCGGCGACCTGTACGTGGTCGTGCACGTCAGCCCGCACAAGGTGTTCGGACGTTCCGGTGATGATCTCACCCTGACCGTTCCGGTCACCTTCCCGGAGTTGGCCCTGGGCACTAGGGTGACGGTGCCGACTTTGGACGGGAAGGTCACGTTGCGGGTCGCGCCGGGCACCAGCAACGGCCGCACCTTCCGGGTGCGTGGTGAGGGTGTGCGGAAGAAGGACGGCAGCCGCGGGGATCTCCTGGTGACGTTGCAGGTCGCCGTTCCGTCCAAACTGGATGGGAAGGCGGCCAGAGCTCTGGAGGAGTACGCCAAGGCGACCGCCGACCAGGACCCGCGTCGGGAGCTGAACGAGATGCTCGGGAGGTAGTCCATGGCCCGTCGTCGCACGTCGCAGCCAGGTATGCCGCTCGGGTCGGTGGGATTTCCGCCGGGCACCGATGAGAACACCCCCATGTTCGTCATCTCGGTGGCGGCGGAAATGGCCGGCTTGCACGCCCAGACGCTGCGCAGTTACGACCGGATGGGCCTGGTGTCTCCCGGCCGCACTCCCGCCGGCGGTCGCCGGTACTCCTTGCGCGACATCGCCCTGCTGCGGGAGGTCCAGCGGCTCTCCCAGGAAGAAGGCGTCAACCTCGCCGGGATCAAGCGGATCATCGAGCTGGAGAACGAGCTCGTCGAACTCCGCGCGAAGGTCCAGGAGCTGACCGAGGAGCTCGCCGCCGCGCACGCCGCGGCGGAGCAGGCCGCGGCGCAGGTGCACGCCTCCTACCGCCGGGACCTGGTGCCGGTCCGCCAGGAAACCGCGCTGGTGGTCTGGAAGCCGCACCGCAAGAGGTGATCCGGTCCTGCTGCTCGGCTGAGCCGGCACCCGCTGGCGAATCCTGATCGGAGGGATTCGCGACCAGCGGGTGCCGGCTCAGTCCGTTGTGAACGGGTCGTAGCGGATGTGGTCGAGCGGGGTGCCCGCCACCAGCAGTCGGGAGATCGTCGCCCGGATCATCTCCGGAGAACCGCTGACCAGCACGTCCCGGTCTTCCCAGGCCCCGTGCTTGGTCACCGCTTCGGCCAGGGTCCCGGACTCGGCGCCGTAAACGGTGTCCGCGCCGGTCTCCACCACCGGGGTCACCGTCAACCACGGGTTGCTCACCATCACCTGCTGCATGGCTTCCAGGTCGTAGAGGTCTTCCGGGGTGCGGCCGCCGTAGAACAGGTGCACGTTCGGGTTGGTGCCGTACTGGGCGAGGTCCTGGATGATGGCCCGCATCGGGGCCAGGCCGGTGCCGCCGGCGATCATCAGGACGTCGGGGCTGTTCTCCCGGTCCACCGTCATCCGGCCCATCGGGGCGCCGATCCGCCACTGGTCACCGGGGCGGGTGTGGTGCACCAGGGCGCGGCTGACCCAGCCGCCTTGGACCGCGCGCACGTGGAATTCCAGCAGCCCGTCCTCGTCCGGGGCGTTGGCCGGGGACAGGTAGCGCCACAGCCGGGGGCGCTGCGGTGTTTCCACGCTCACGTACTGGCCCGGCGCGTAGGGCACCGGGTATTCGGTGCGGATCCGGATCACCGCGATGTCCCAGCTGAGCCGCTGGTGGTCGATGACTTCGCCGTTGTACCAGGCGGGGCCGGGGTCGTTGGACGCGGCTTCGGTCATGGCGGAGGCCATCACGGTGTAGGCCTCGGCCCACGCCCGCTCCACCTGCGGGGTCCAGGCGTCCCCGGAGTACTTCTTGATCGCCGCCAGCAGTGCGGTGCCCACCGCTTCGTAGTGGCTGGTCACCACGCCGAACTTGCGGTGGTCGCGGCCGAGCTGGTGGAGGAACGGCAGCAGCTCGTCCGGCCGGTCGACCATCTGGATGAAGTGCGCCAGGGCGCGCAGCAGCCTGTTGCGCTGCGTCTCCAGGTTGATCGGGAACATCTCCCGGGTTTGCGGGGAGATGCTGAACAGGATGCTGTAGAAGTACCTGGTGGCCTCCTCGGCCTGCGGTTCGACCACAGCCCAGCTCTCGCGGATCAGCCGGACCATCCGGGCGACACCGCTGGAGGGTGCCTCGTCGTTCGGGGAGGGGTCGGGAGTGGGTACGGCGTTGGCTGTCATTTTTCGGCTGCAGTCTTCTCCATGCTGGCGGTTGTGCTGACCGGCGCACCTGGCTCCCCGACTACGGGAGACCATAGTGGCTGTTGAGCTCGGTGTATCCCTTGATGCCACCTTCAGGTGTCCCAGGATTCCCAGTTGTAGATGATGCACGGTTTTCGCCGGCCGGAGCGGGATGCGCAGAGCAATGTCCAGCACACCTGCGGGGTGGTCCCGGGCCCGGGCCGGCGTCCGCCGGTCGTCCGGGCTTTCCTAGAGTTGGACGAAATGGGCACCGGCGGAGCGGAGCGAGCGGTCGTGGTCGAGCAGGGCGAAGAGCAGCGCAACGGCGAACTCGGTGGCTCCCCGGAGCGCAGCGCGGCTGCCGAGTCGGTGGAGCGGGAGTTGATGCTGCTGTTCCGGCGGGCTCGCAGCCTCTCCGCGACGGCGGCCGCTGTGGTGCACCCCAAGCTCGATCCCGCTTCCTACGCGCTGCTGCTGTTGATCCAGGACGCTGGTCCGCTGCGCGGGATGGACCTGGCCGAGCGCACCGGGCTGGACAAGTCCACCATCAGCCGGCAGTTGGCGAGCCTGGTGGAGCTGGGCCTGCTGGAGCGGGTGCCGGACCCGGACGACCGCCGGGCGCGGTTGCTGCAGCTCTCCGAGGAGGGGCAGCAGCGGTTGGCGCACGCCCGGGCCGTCCGCAGCAAGCACTTGCGCAAGCGGTTCGCCGACTGGCCGACGCACGACCTGCGGGAGCTGGCCCGGCTGTTGAGCAGGCTGAACGACTTCTTCTGACGGGCTGAACGCCGCTCCCCGGTTCTCTTCGGCGGGCTGCTCGCCCACCGGGGCCGCCCGCGCCAACCCCTCGTCGTGAATCAGAACACATTTCAAAAATAAGTTGCCGAGTGCAACTAACAATTCTTATAGTTGTGTTCAGCAACCAAATGAAATGGGCGACATGGGGCCGAAGATAGAAACCTGCGAGGAGTTCCTGCGCCCGTTCCGAGCTCTGCTGGGAGTCAAGCAAGCTGCGGTGCATCGCCACTTCAGCTCCGAGATCCCCTATGCGGCGGGAAGTCTGCTCGCCGAACTCGTGATCCGCGGGGAGTGCCGCGCCAGCGAGCTCGCTCAGCACCGGGTCGTCGACGCCTCGGTGGTGAGCCGGCAACTGAGCCAGCTCGAACAAGCAGGTCTGATCACCCGTCGACCGGACCCCGCCGATCGTCGGGTGTCGCTGCTGCGAGCGACCGAAGCCGGCGAACGGGCGGTCGCGGAACTGGAACGCCGCAAAGCCAAGGTCCTTCAGGCCGCGTTGTCCGATTGGAAGGACGACGAGGTCCTCGAACTGGGCAAATTGCTGGAAAGAGCAATGTCGGACATTCGCCGTTACCTGATCGACAGGGCGGAGGACGGCAGCGAGCCGTCGGTGAAGGAAGGAGCTCGATGACCAACGCGACGGTCCGGGAAGCCGTTGCGGATTCAGCGGAGGACGCGCCGCAGGATCCGCGAACTTCCTCGGAATCGCCGATGACGCAGCGCCAGATCATGCGGGCGATGTGGGGGCTGGTGCTGGCACTGCTGGTCGCGGTGCTCAGCTCGACGATCGTTTCGAACGCCCTGCCCGTCATCATCGCTGATCTGGAGGGCACCCAGCGGCAGTACACCTGGGTGGTCACGGCGATGCTGCTGACCTCCACCGCCAGCACGCCGATCTGGGGCAAGCTCTCCGACCTGTTCAGCAAGAAGCTGCTGTACCAGTTGGCCATCGTGATCTTCATGGCCGGCTCGGTGCTGGGCGGCTTCTCGCAGTCGATGGAGTGGCTGATCGGTTTCCGCGCCCTGCAGGGCATCGGCATGGGCGGTCTTCAGGCGCTGGCGCAGGTCGTCATCGCCGCGATGGTTCCGCCGCGGGACCGCGGCCGCTACAGCGGTTTCATCGGGGCGGCGTTCGCCGTCGCGACCGTCAGCGGTCCGCTGCTGGGCGGGCTGATCGTGGACGTGGACTGGCTGGGTTGGCGCTGGTGCTTCTGGATCACCGTGCCGATCGCGCTGCTCGCGATGGTCGTGCTGGGGGCCACGCTGAAGCTGCCGGTCGTCAAGCGCCCGGTGAAGATCGACTGGTTCGGCGCCCTGTTCCTGGTCGGCGGCGTGAGCCTGCTGCTGGTGTGGGTGTCGCTGGCCGGCAACGAGTTCGACTGGTGGTCGGCCGAGACCGGCTACTACGTCGGCGCCGGTGTGGTCATGCTGGTCATCGCCGTGATCATCGAGTCCAAGTTCAGCGAGCCGATCGTGCCGTTGAACATGTTCCGCAACTCGGTGATCACCCTGGCCACGATCGGCATGGTCGCCGTCGGTACCGCGATGTTCGGCGGTGCGGTCTTCCTCGGCCAGTACTTCCAGATCTCCCGGGGCTACACGCCCACCGAGGCCGGTCTGATGACCCTGCCGATGGTGCTCGGGATGTTCCTGTCCACCACCATCTCCGGTCTGGTCATCTCCAAGTTCACCGGCAAGATCAAGCCGTTCCTGGTCGCCGGCTCCATCGTGATGATCGCGGCCATGGGGCTGCTGAGCACCATGGACCACGAGACCGACCTGGTCCTGGTCGGCTGCTACCTGGCGCTGATGGGCATCGGCGTCGGCATGCTGATGCAGAACCTGGTGCTGGCCGTGCAGAACTCGGCCAAGGACAGGGACATGGGGTCGGTCACCTCGGTGGCCACCTTCTTCCGGACCCTCGGTGGTTCGGCCGGTGTCTCGGTGCTCGGCGCGGTCCTGGCCAACAAGGTCGGCGACTACGTCCAGGAGGGCTTGTCCAAGCTCCCGGGCATGCCGCCGCAGGCGGCCGGTGAGACCGGCGGGGGGTCGCTGGACGTGGCCAGCCTCCCGGAGCCGATCCAGACGATCGTCCGGGCGGCCTACGGCGACGCGATCGGTGACATCTTCTTCATCTCCGCCTGCATCTCGGTGGTGACGCTGGTCGCGGTGGTGTTCATCAAGGAGGTGCCGCTGCGCACCAAGATCGACGTGCACGAGGAACAGGAGTCCGCGGTGACTGCCGAGAAGGCTGTGGAGAAGTCCCCACAACCTGTGGATAACTTGGCTGCCAACACCTCGGCAGGGGGAGGCAAAACACCGGCTAGCAGTACACAAACGCAGCCGATCGCGGCCGTTGCCAATGGTGTGGATAACTCTGCGAACAACGGTTCGGGTTCCGCGTCGCGGGCCCCGCGGCACGCGCTGGTCACCGGCGACCTGCGGGACACCGGCGGCGAGAACGGCGGCGGACTGTTCGTGCACGGCACGGTGAACGACTCCGCCGGCACCCCGGTGCCGGGAGCCGTGCTCACCCTGACCGACGCCAACGGGCGCCAGGTGGAGCGCACCCGCACCGACAGCGCCGGCGAGTTCCGGCTCGACGTCCCGCACGGCGGCACCTACGTGCTGATCGCCTCCGGCGGCAGCTACCAGCCGAGCGCGTCGATGGTCGTGGTGGCCGACCGGCCGGTGCGGCACGACGTGCGGATGATCGGGGCCGGCGAGCTGACCGGTCTGGTGCACGCCAGCGACCAACCGGTCGCCGACGCCACCGTGGTGCTCACCGACGTCCGCGGGGAAGTCGTGGCCACCACCACCACGGGGTCGGACGGCCGCTACCGGCTCGCCGACCTGGTTGGTGGCGACTACGCGCTCACCGTCACCGCCCCCGCCTACCGACCGGTGGCCACTCCGGTCACCGTGGCCGACGGGGAGCGGGTCACCTTGGACGTGGCCATGCAGGGCGGCGTCCAGCTCACCGGTGTGGTCCGCTCGGCCAACCTCGGCGTCGCCATTCCCGACGCCCGGGTGACCTTGCTGGACGAGAACGGCGGAGTGGTCGCCGTGACCACCACCGACACCGAGGGCCGGTACGTCTTCACCGACCTCCCGGACGGCGACTACACGGTGATCGCCACCGGCTACCCGCCGGCTGCTTCCGCGCTGCGGCTGTCCGGTGAGCAAGGAACCCACGACATCGAACTCGGCTACCCGGAGGGTGAATGACCCTGGTGCACGGGGAGTCGAGCAACGGCGGGGCAATGGAGGACAGCGAAATGCAGGAGGGCCGGGTAATGACGAACTCGGCGGCCGGGGCGGTCACCGCCACGGTTTGTTCCGGAGATGGCTGGCCGGTGCCGGAAGCCGTGCTGACCGTCATCGACAGCACGGGCACGCAAGCCGCCCGGGTGCAGGGCGATGCTTCCGGCACGGTGGTGGCGTCCCAGCTCGAGCCCGGGACCTACACCGCGATCATCACCGCGGTCGGGTTCGAGCCGGCTGCCCGCACCGCTCTGGTGCAGCAGGGGTGCGCGGCCTCGCTGGGCACGGTCGAGCTGCGCCGCAGCGGTGGGGCCGACCTGCCCGCCCCCGGGTTGTGGAAGATCGACCCCGTGCACTCCTCGATCCGGGCCACCGCCCGGCACCTGGGGATCAGCAGCATCCACGGCCGGTTCACCGAGTTCGCGGGGGACGTGCGCATCGGTGCTCCGATCGAGGACTCCTCGATCGCCGTCGCGATCCAGGCGGCCAGCATCGACACCGCGAACCGGATGCGGGACGAGCACCTGCGCAACGAGGACTTCCTCAACGTGGCGCAGTACCCGGAGATCACCTTCCGCTCCACCCGCATCCGGCCCCGGGGCGGGGACCGCTGGGACATCGAGGGCGAGCTGACGCTCCGGGGCGTCACCAAGCCGGTGCTGCTGGACACCAAGTTCGGCGGGGTCACCGAAGACCCGTGGGGCGGTGTCCGGGCGTCCGCGTCGGCCACCACCCAGCTGCGCCGGGACGATTTCGAGATCACCTACAACCAAGCGCTGGCCAGCGGACTGGCCGCCATCGGGACCAGCCTCAAGGTCGAGCTGGACATCCAGGCGGTCAAGTCCGATTGACCGGGGGTGAATCAGTCCACGGGGACTGATCGGGGGTAATGCCGGAGGGTCGTGGTTTCGCAGACCACGGCCCTCCGGCTCTTTTCCGCACCGCTGCGGAGACCGGAAGCTGCGAAGAGGGGGCTTCCGGTGCCGCGCGTCCGGTGCCGGTTCCGGTGGCGATCCAGCAGAATGTGCCGCGTATCACGGAAAAGTTTTGACTTGAGTGGAACAGGCTCAACTTTCCTTACGTTGGAGAGGACAGAAGGGCTGAATGCAGGGCTCGACGAGGTGAGTGATGGACGCGTTTAACCCGACAACCAAGACCCAGCAGGCGATCTCTTCCGCGGTGCAGGCCGCCACCGTCGCCGGCAACCCGGACGTCGGCTCCGCGCACCTGCTCGGTGCTCTGCTCGCCCAGAGCGACGGGATCACCGCGCCGCTGCTGTCCGCGGTGGGCGCCGACCCGGCGGAAGTGCGCCGCGAGCTCGACCAGATCCTCAACTCGTTGCCCAGCGCCAGCGGTTCCACCGTGGCCGCGCCCCAGTTCTCCCGCGACGCGGCCAAAGTCCTCTCGCACGCCCAGCAGCTGGCGACCGAGATGGGCGACGAGTACGTGTCCACCGAGCACCTGCTGGTCGGCCTGGCCGCCGAGGGCGATCGGGTCGCCGACCTGCTGCGCAAGCACGGCGCTTCCCCGGACGCCCTGAAGGAGGCGTTCACCAAGGTCCGCGGCTCCGCGCGGGTGACCAGCCCCGACCCCGAAGGGACCTACAACGCGCTGGAGAAGTACGGCAGCGACCTCACCGAGCGGGCCCGCAAGGGCGAACTCGACCCGGTGATCGGGCGGGACGCCGAGATCCGCCGGGTGGTGCAGGTGCTCTCCCGGCGCACCAAGAACAACCCGGTGCTGATCGGTGAGCCCGGCGTCGGCAAGACCGCCATCGTGGAAGGCCTCGCCCAGCGCATCGTCGCCGGTGACGTGCCGGAATCGCTGCGCGGCAAGCGGGTCGTGGCGCTGGACCTGGGCGCCATGGTCGCCGGCGCCAAGTACCGCGGCGAGTTCGAGGAACGGCTCAAAGCGGTGCTGAAGGAGATCACCGAATCGGCCGGGCAGATCATCACCTTCATCGACGAGCTGCACACCATCGTCGGCGCGGGCGCCACCGGCGAGAGCGCGATGGACGCCGGCAACATGATCAAGCCGATGCTGGCCCGCGGCGAACTGCGCATGGTCGGCGCCACCACGCTCGACGAGTACCGGGAGCACATCGAGACCGACGCCGCCCTGGAGCGCCGCTTCCAGCAGGTCCTGGTGGGCGAGCCCAGCCCGGAGGACACCGTGGCGATCCTGCGCGGCCTCAAGGAGCGCTACGAGGTGCACCACGGGGTGCGGATCACCGACGGTGCGCTGGTCGCGGCCGCCACCCTCTCCGACCGGTACATCACCGCGCGGTACCTGCCGGACAAGGCGATCGACCTGGTCGACGAGGCGGCGTCCCGGCTGCGCATGGAGATCGACTCGCGCCCGGTGGAGATCGACGAGGTCGAGCGCGCCGTCCGCCGGATGGAGATCGAGGAGATGGCGCTGGAGAAGGAAGAGGATCCGGCGTCGAAGGAGCGGCTGGCCGCGCTGCGCGGCGAGCTCGCCGACAAGCGGGAGCGGCTGGCGGAGCTCACCGCCCGGTGGCAGCGCGAGAAGGAGTCCATCGACAAGGTCCGCGACCTGAAGACCCAGCTGGAGCAGCTGCGCGGCGAGTCGGAGCGGGCCGAGCGGGACGGTGATCTCGGCAAGGCCGCCGAGCTGCGCTACGGGCGCATCCCGGCCTTGGAGAAGGAGCTCGAGGCGGCCACCCAGGAGCAGAGCGAGCAGAAGGCGATGCTGCAGGAGGAGGTCACCGCGGACGACGTCGCCGACGTGGTGAGCTCCTGGACCGGGATTCCCGCCGGGCGGCTGCTGGAAGGCGAGACCACCAAGCTGCTGCGGATGGAGGAGGCGCTGACGTCCCGGGTGGTCGGGCAGGAGGAAGCGGTCCGCGCCGTGTCGGACGCGGTGCGCCGCGCCCGCGCCGGCGTGTCCGACCCGGACCGGCCGACCGGTTCGTTCATGTTCCTCGGGCCCACCGGTGTCGGCAAGACCGAGCTGGCGAAGGCGCTGGCCGAGTTCCTGTTCGACGACGAGCGGGCGATGATCCGCATCGACATGAGCGAGTACGCCGAGAAGCACTCGGTGGCGCGGCTGGTCGGCGCTCCGCCCGGGTACGTGGGCTACGACCAGGGCGGTCAGCTGACCGAGTCGGTCCGCCGCCGCCCCTACTCGGTGGTGCTGTTCGACGAGGTGGAGAAGGCGCACGCCGACGTCTTCGACGTCCTGCTGCAGGTGCTCGACGACGGCCGGCTGACCGACGGCCAAGGCCGGACGGTGGACTTCCGCAACACCATCCTGGTGCTCACCTCCAACCTCGGCTCGCAGGCGATCGCCGACCCGAACCTGTCCGAGGGGGAGCGGGACGAAGCCGTGATGTCGGTGGTGCGCGGCCACTTCAAACCGGAGTTCCTGAACCGGTTGGACGACATCGTGGTGTTCCACTCGCTGTCCACGTCGGAGCTGACCTCCATCGTGGACATCCAGGTGGGACGGTTGGCGAAGCGCCTGGCGCAGCGCAGGCTCACGCTGGACGTGCAGCCGGCGGCCCGCGACTGGCTGGCGCTCAACGGCTACGACCCGGTCTACGGCGCCCGGCCGCTGCGCCGACTGGTGCAGAGCGCCATCGGCGACCAGCTGGCGAAGAAGCTCCTCTCCGGGGAGATCAAGGAGGGGGACAAGGTGGTCGTCGACGTCACCGACGACAACGACAAGCTCACCGTCGAGCCCGCCAGCTGATCCCGCGGGCGCGCCGGGGAGCCCCCGCCGGTGGCGGACCGCCTGCGCGGTCCGCCACCGGCGTGTCCGGGTGAGCTGCTGCGCCGAACCGGTCCTCGCAGCACTGTGCGCTGGGCGGAACCTCCCCGCCGCCCTCTTCGGGGACTCAGCCGAACGAGGGGTTCAGCGTGTACCGACGAGGTGATCTTCGCGTTCAGCGTTGATCGGACTACCCTGCGCAGTGTGGGCATACCTGCATGGCTGTGGTTCGTCATCGCTGTCGTTGCAACAGGTGCGGGCATCGCGCTGCTGATCACCGACCGGTCGCAGCGAGGTGGCAGCAACCGGGAGCGGCGTCGCTGGGCGACGCTGCGCGGATGGCAGTTCGCCGAGGTGGACCGGGTGCTGCCGACCCGCTGGGAGCACGGTGTGCTGGCGCAGGCCAGTGGTGCGGTGGCCACCGACGTGGTGGCCGGCTCCACGTTCACCGCTGACGGCCGGCGCCAGGTCTACGTGCTCGACCTGGAGATCAACGGGCGCACCGACTCGGTCATCGCCGCCATGCGGTGCCGCGGACCGGTCCCCGCCCTGGTCGAGATGTGGGTCCCGGACGTCCCGGTGCCGCAGGACTCCGGCCTGGACCTGCTCGGCCCGGTCGGCTCCCGGTACGCGTTCGTCACCGACCTGGCCAAGGCCCGCCCGCTGGTGAAGAACCCGGACCTGGTCGCGGCGGTCGAGGAGATCGGCTCCGACGCCCTCGTGGTGTGGCTGGAGAACGACTGGGTGCTGGCCGCCCTGGACCCCGGCGACGCCGAACCGGAGCGGCTGGAGAACCTGCTGCGCGGCCTCGGCGAGCTCGCCGACGTGATCGACCCGTTCGACCGCGACCCCGACGAGGCCGCGGGGACCGCCGCGGAGGGAGAACCGTCCGACCGGTCCGAACCGGACCCCGAGCGGTCCGAGCGGGAGACCGCGGCCACCGAGAGCTGACCCGCCCCGAGCCCGCACCGCCGTCTCCGGCGATCACTCGCAGTCAGATAGGTTCGCGCTATGCCTACCGCACTCGTAACGGGAGCCACCTCCGGCATCGGCCGGGCGTTCTCCCGTCGACTGGCCGCAGAAGGCCACGACATGGTGTTAGTGGCGCGTGACGAGGAACGGCTCGACGAGCTCGCCGAGCGACTGCGCTCCAGGCACGGCGTCCAGGTCGAAGTGCTGCCCGCCGACCTGGCGGACGACGCGCAGCTGGCCAAGGTGGCCGACCGGCTCGCCGACGCGGACCGCCCGGTGGACGTGCTGGTCAACAACGCCGGTTTCGGCACCGGGGGAGCGTTCTGGGAGAACGACGGCGAGCTGCTGCAGCGGCAGCTGAAGGTCAACGTGGCCGCTGTCCTCCGGCTCACCCACGCCGCGGTGCCCGGGATGCGCGAGCGCGGCCGCGGCGACGTGATCAACGTGTCCAGCGTCGCCTCGTTCTTCGCGGTGTCCGGCTCCACCTACATGGCCACCAAGGCGTACGTGACCGCGCTCAGCGAGGGGTTGTCCGTCGCGCTGGCCGGGACCGGGGTGCGGGTGATGGCGCTGTGCGCCGGTTTCACCCAGACCGAGTTCCACCAGCGGGCCGGGCTGGACATGAAGCGCTTGCCGAAGGCCTTCTGGTTGCAGGCGGACCGGGTGGTGCACGAGGCGCTCGCCGACCTGCGGGCCGGCCGCACCATCTCCATCCCCGGCCTGCAGTACAAGGCGCTGGTGCGGCTGGGGCGCCTGGTGCCGCGGAAGCTGCAGCGCATGATCGTCACCCGCACCGTTCCCGGGCGCACCTGAGGCCCCGCCGCCCCGGAGCGGCCGACGACCGCGGAGGTAAGGTGGGGCTCCGTGGTCAAGGTCGATGAACAGCAGCGCTCCGAACTGGCCGGTCTGGTGCGGGACCTCGCCGTGGTGCACGGCCGGGTCACCCTCTCCTCCGGGAAGGAAGCCGACTACTACGTCGATCTCCGCCGTGCCACCCTGCACCACCGGGCCGCTCCGCTGATCGGGACGCTGCTGCGCCAGTTGACCGCCGACTGGGACTACCAGGCCGTCGGCGGTCTCACCCTGGGCGCCGACCCGGTGGCCACCGCCATGCTGCACGCCTCGGGCGGCGCGCTGGACGCGTTCGTGGTGCGCAAGAACGCCAAGGCGCACGGTCTGCAGCGGCGCATCGAAGGACCGGACGTGGCCGGCCGCCGGGTGTTGGCCGTGGAGGACACCTCCACCACCGGTGGCAGCGTGCTCACCGCGGTGGAGGCGCTGCGGGAAGCGGGAGCCGAGGTCGTCGGGGTGGCGACCGTGGTCGACCGCGACACCGGGGCCAAGGAAGCGATCGAAGCCGCCGGGCTGCCCTACCGTTCGCTGCTCGGCCTGAGCGACCTCGGATTGGCGTGACCGAAGAGATCGGCCCCACCGAATGGGGCACCACGGTTGGCGTGGGCCCGTGGGAGGGTCCGTGGCCGGACGACGACCGGTACGACCCCGAGCTGCTGGAGAACGGCGACCGCCGCAACGTCGTGGACCACTACCGCTACTGGCGGCGCGAGGCGATCGTCGCCGACCTGGACGAGAGGCGGCACGACTTCCACGTGGCCATCGAGAACTTCCAGCACGACCACAACATCGGCACCGTGGTGCGGACCGCGAACGCGTTCGCGGCCAAGGCGGTGCACATCGTCGGCCGCCGCCGCTGGAACCGGCGGGGCGCCATGGTCACCGACCGCTACCAGCACATCCACCACCACCCGGACCTGGATTCGCTTCGGGCCTTCGCCGCGGAGAACGAGCTCGCCCTGGTGGCGGTGGACAACACCCCGGGGGCGCAGCGGTTGGAGCGGGTCGAACTGCCGCGGCGCTGCGTGCTGCTGTTCGGGCAGGAGGGCCCCGGGCTGCGGGAGGAGTCCCGGCAGCAGGCCGACCTGGTGGTCTCGATCGCCCAGTTCGGCTCCACCCGGTCCATCAACGCCGGGGTGGCGGCCGGGATCGTCATGCACACCTGGATCCGCCAGCACGCTTGCCTGGACCGGGCTTGGTGACCGCAGAAGAACGGCGCGCCACCCGGCAGCTGGTGGCGGACCGGGTGGCGCGCGCGGGAGCGGGATGTGCGCTCGGTCGGATCAGGCGGCGTCGCGGGCCTTGGCGCGACGTCCCTTGACGTACTCCACGACGATCGGGATGACCGAGATGACGACGATCGCGATCGCCATCGCTTCCAGGTTGTTCTTGATCCACGGGATGTTGCCGAGGAAGTACCCGAGCAAGGTCATGCTCGCGGTCCACAGCACGGCACCGATCGCCGAGTAGGTGAAGAACTTCTTCTGGTCCATCTTGGCGACCCCGGCGATCGCGGTGATGAACGTGCGCACGATCGGCACGAACCGGGCCAGGATGATCGCTCGGGCGCCGTAGCGGTCGAAGAACTCGTGCGTTTTGTCGACGTGCTCCCGTTTGAACAGCTTGGAATCCGGCTTGTTGAACAGCGCCGGGCCGACCTTGCGGCCGATCCAGTAACCGGTCATGTTGCCCACGAAGGCGCATATCGCCAACAGCAGGCAGACCAGCCAGATCGGGCTGCCCATCGCGCCGGCCGCGGTGAACAGGCCGGCGACGAACAGCAGCGAGTCGCCCGGCAGGAAGAACCCGATCAGGATTCCGCACTCGGCGAAGATGATCAGGCAGACCCCGATCAGGGCGAACGGGCCAAGTGCCCGGATGATGTTTTCCGGATCCAGCCAGGATGGGAGCAGGGCCAGCGCGGTCGTGTGCGCGGCAAGTCCGGGTACTGCGCTCGTCACGCCCGCCAACTTACAGGTTGCCCTCGCGGCGGAACTCGCTGGCGCCCGCAGTGGGCACGGACCAGTGAAAGCCGTGGTGGCGAAGACGATCAGGCGAGCGTGACGACCCCGGCGATCGCGCCGGCGAGCAGGCCGAGCAGCACGGCCAGCACCAGCACCCGGCCCACCGGCAGTCCCCGGGGGCGGGGCTGGTCAGCGGGCGCGACGCGCTCCCCGCCGGCTTGCGCGCGCAGCGCCTCGGCGAGCAGCCTTTCCGGGTCGACCGAACTCACGTTTGCGAGCGTAGCCGCACGGTTCACCGCTGGACCCAGGAACCGTCCTTGAGCACCCCGGTCACCTGCAGCTGCTCGTCCAGCACCACCAGGTCGGCGGCCAGCCCGGGTTCGATCGATCCCGTCACCCCGCCCAGCCCCAGCAGCCGGGCCGGGGTGGTGGACGCCGCCGCGACCGCGTCGGTGATCCCGACCCCGCAGGAGACGACCAGGTTGCGGAACGCCGCGTCCATGGTCAGCGTGCTGCCGGCGAGGGAACCGTCGGCGAGCCGGGCCTGCCCGTCGCGCACCGTGACCGGCAGGTTGCCGAGCCGGTAGGTGCCGTCCCCGGCGTCCGTCGCGCTGATCGCGTCGGTCACCAGCACGGTGCGGCCCGGGCCGGCGTGCTCGGCGGCCAGCCGGACCACCGACGGGTGCAGGTGCACCAGGTCGCAGATCAGCTCGACGGTCACCCGCTGGTCGGTCAGCAAGGTGCCGATCGGTCCGGGTTCCCGGTGGTGCAGCGGGCGCATCCCGTTGAACAGGTGGGTGGCCACGGTCGCGCCGGCCGCGAGCGCCGGCGCCACGTCGGCGAGCGTGGCGTCGGTGTGCCCGATCGCGGCGATGACCCCGTGCGCCACCAACTGCCGGATCGCGGGCACGGAGTTCTCCAGCTCCGGTGCCAGCGTCACCATCCGGACCGCGCCGTCGCCGGCCTCCAGCAGCCGCTGCACGGCCTCGGTCTCCGGCGGGCGCAGCACGTCCGGGTCGTGCGCCCCGCAGCGGGAGCGGGCCAGGAACGGTCCTTCCAGGTGGACGCCGGCCAGCAGGCCGGCGGTGACCAGGTCGCGCAGCGCCCGGATCTGCTCGACCAGCTCGCTGATCGGCGCGGACACCAGGCTGGCCAGCATCGTGGTGGTGCCGTGCGCGCGGTGGGTGGCGACCGCGGTGCGGGCTTGTTCGGCGTCGGCGCTGGTGAACGAACCGCCCCCGCCGCCGTGGCAGTGGACGTCCACGAAGCCCGGCACCAGCCAGCGGCCGTCGAGGTCGGTGGCCGGGCCCGGCGCCGGTCCGGTGCCCACCGCGGCGATCTCGGTGCCCCGCACCTGCACCCAGCCGTTCTCGAGCACCCCCTGCGGGGTGACGACCTTCGCGCCCGCCAGCACGAGCTCGGTCGAGGCCACGGCGCCTCCTCCCCTCGCCGCCCGGTCGCGCTCCGCGACGACCGGCATGTGGTCTGCACCAATTGTGCCGGTTCGCGGTCAGTTCGTGGTGAGCAGCTTCTGCAGCGCCTCCAGCGCCCGGCTGGCCGTGGACTTGACGGTGCCCCGCGACACCCCGGTGGCCTCGGCGATCTCCGCCTCGGACAGGTTCCCGTAGTAGCGGAGCACGAGCACCTCCCGCTGCCGCCGCGGCAGCTGCGCCAGCGCCGACACCACGGCCTGGTGCTCGGTGCTGAGCATCGCCAGCGATTCGGCCGAGCGGGCGTTGACCTGGTGCGGCGGCTGGTACTCCCGGCTGGTCTTGCGGCGCCGCAGCACCGACCTGCTGCTGTTGACCACCGCCGTGCGCAGGTAGGCGACGGCGGCCTTGGCGTCCCGCAGACCGGACCAGTTGCGGTACAGCCCGGTGAACGCCTCCTGCACCACGTCCTCGGCGGTGGCCGGATCGTCCACCAGCAGCACCGCCAGTCGCACCATGCGCGCCCGGTGCTGCCGGTAGAGGTCCTCCAGCGTCAGCGGTCGCCCGGGCACCTCGGCGGCGGACGAGGTGTCCAGGGCCCGCAGCCGGCTCAGCGTCTGCTCGACAACCCGTTCAGCTCCACGTGTGTTCCCAGCCACGCGGCTGAACCTACCGGCGATCCCTCCGCTGCGGGGGCGGGAACGGGTAGCTTCAGACCCCAGATCGATCTGGAGGTGTGGCATGGCCAAGTTCGTGGTGCAGTTGGTCTACGGGGACCAGGAGCTGTTGCAGCAGGTGCGCCCCGTCCACCGGGAGTACTGCAAGGAGCTGGCCGAGCGGGGCGTGCTGCTGGCCGCCGGCCCGTACGCCGACGGCGAGGGCGCGCAGCTCGTCTACGAGGCCGCGTCGGAGGAGGAGCTGGAGAAGATCCTCGATCGCGACCCGTACACCGAACGGGGGGTTGTTGCCGAACGCGCGGTGCGGGAGTGGACTCCGGTGCTCGGCGCCTGGCTGTAGCCGCCATGACGTGTGAGGATGTCCACAGAATTCAGTCTAATCTGAATCCTGTCACCGACTTTCCAAAACGACCTGGCTAGGGCAATGTGACGCGCAAGTACAGCGCTGATCCCGAGGTTCGCTGCCACGTCCAGCGGCCTTGGAGGAGGCTGCGCAACTCCGTCACCCATTCCACTCCATCCCCATAGGAGGAACGACAGATGCCCATCGCGACCCCCGAGGTCTACGCGGAGATGCTGGACCGGGCGAAGTCTGGTGAGTTCGCCTACCCGGCCATCAACGTGACCTCGTCGGAGACGCTGAACGCGGCGCTGCGCGGGTTCGCCGAGGCCGAGAGTGACGGCATCATCCAGATCTCCACCGGTGGCGCCGAGTTCGCCTCCGGGACCAAGGTCAAGGACATGGTCACCGGTGCGACCGCGATGGCCGAGTTCGCCCACGTGGTGGCGGCGAAGTACCCGGTGAACATCGCGCTGCACACCGACCACTGCCCGAAGGAGAAGCTGGACGGCTTCGTCCGACCGCTGCTGCAGATCAGCCAGGAGCGGGTCAACCGCGGCGAGAACCCGCTGTTCCAGTCCCACATGTGGGACGGCTCGGCCATCGAGCTGCACGAGAACCTGCAGATCGCGCAGGAGCTGCTGGAGCAGGCCGTCAAGGCGAAGATCATCCTCGAGCTGGAGGTCGGCGTCGTCGGCGGCGAAGAGGACGGAATCAGCAACGACATCAACGAGAAGCTCTACACCGCCCCCGGCGACTTCGAGCACACCATCGACGCCCTCGGAGCCGGTGAGAAGGGCCGCTACCTGCTGGCCGCCACCTTCGGCAACGTGCACGGCGTGTACAAGCCGGGCAACGTCAAGCTGCGCCCGGAGATCCTGAAGAAGGGCCAGGAGGCCGCGGCCAAGAAGCTGGGCCTGGCGGAGGGCTCCAAGCCGTTCGACCTGGTGTTCCACGGCGGTTCCGGCTCGGCGCTGGAGGAGATCCACGAGGCGGTCTCCTACGGCGTGGTGAAGATGAACATCGACACCGACACCCAGTACGCCTACACCCGGCCGATCGCCGACCACATGTTCAAGAACTACGACGGCGTGCTGAAGGTCGACGGCGAAGTGGGCAACAAGAAGGTCTACGACCCGCGCAGCTACCTGCGCTCGGCGGAGCAGTCGATGGCCGCGCGCGTCGCCCAGGCCTGCGAGGTCCTCAAGTCGGCCGGTCGCATGCTGGCCGGCTGATCCGGTCCCAGCGGTGGTGCGCCCGCGCGGCGCACCACCCCTTCTTCCGGTGAACCTGACAGGATTGGGCCATGACGAACAAGAACCTGTTGGAGCCGCCGGAAACCTTGTTACCGGAGAACTCGGTGGCACAGGCCGCGTTGGACTCCGGCACCGACCCCGCTCAGGTCGCGACGGAACACCCGAGCTTCAGCGGGGCGTGGGCGGCGCTGGCGGAGGCCGCCCTGGCGGAGAAGCAGAACATCCCCGCCTACGCGTACGCCCGCACCGGTTACCACCGCGGGCTGGACGCGTTGCGCAAGGCCGGTTGGAAGGGCTTCGGCCCGATCCCGTGGCGCCACGTGCCCAACCAGGGGGTGCTGCGGTCGATCGCCGCGCTGGCGAAAGCGGCCAAGGCCATCGGGGAGACCGACGAGTACGAGCGCTGCCGGCAGCTGTTGGCCGACAGCGACCCGGAAGCGGTGGAGCAGACCGGCCTGGTCTGATCGGTGAGCTGCTGCGGCCGGCGGCGGAAAGCTGATGCCGCCTCTCGCTGACCGGCCGTGGCGGACAATGTCCACGTGCACCGCTTCCGCGAGGAACTCGTCGTCCGCGTCCGCCGACTGCTGCGCACCGGCACGCCCATCGTGCAGTGCGCGGTCGGCGGTGGCCTCGCCTGGTTCCTCGCCACCAGCGTGGCGGGGCACCCGCAACCGTTCTTCGCCCCCATCGCCGCGATCATCTCCCTCGGGGTGACCCTGGGCCAGCGGATGCGCCGCGGCCTGGAACTGGTCTTCGGCGTCACCATCGGCATCGGGGTCGGCGACCTGCTGATCTCGGTGATCGGGTCCGGAGCGTGGCAGATCTCTCTGGTGGTGGCGCTGGCGATGAGCACCGCGGTGCTGCTCAACAGCGGCAGCGTGGTGGTGATGCAGGCCGCCTCCTCCTCGGTGCTGGTGGCCACCCTGCTCCCGCCGGGGGACGTGGGCGGTTACACCCGCATGATCGACGCGGTGATCGGCGGGTTGGTCGGTTTCGTGGTGGCCGCGCTGCTGCCGCAGAACCCGCTGGCCGTCGCCCACCGCAACGGGCGGATCGTGCTGGGCGCGCTGGCGGACGCGCTGCGCGGCGTGGCCAACGCGGTGTCCATCCAAGACGCCGAGGTGGCCGCTGACGTGCTGGCCAGGGCGCGCAAGAGCCAGCGAGCGGTGGAGGAGTTCCGCACCGCGCTGGTCGCCGGCAAGGAGATCGCCAAGTACGCCCCGATCCGCTGGCACCGGCGGGAGGACCTGGAGCGCTACGAGGCCGCCGCCGCCCCCATCGACCGCGCGCTGCGCAACACCAGGGTGCTGGCGCGGCGGGCGATGTCCGCGCTGCGGGACCGGGAGGCGGTGCCCCGGCCGCTGCCGCGGATGCTGGAGGAGCTGGCCGGCGCGGTGGTGCTGCTGCGCGACGAACTGGCCAGCGGGGACGAGCCGCGGCAGGCGCGGGAAGCGGCTCGCGCGGTCGCCCGGAAGGCGACCGTGGAACTGCTCGGCGAAGGCCACTTCTCCATGCAGGTGGTGGTGCTGCAGGTGCGCTCGATCGCGGTGGACCTGCTGCAGGCCACCGGGTTGACCAGGCAGGAGGCGACCGAAGCCCTGCCCCCGCTGCACTCGGACCGCAAGGGCGACCGGCCGTAGCCGGTGCTCAGTCGCGGCGGTGCAGCGCCGCGAGCAGCGCCGAGTGCAGCGGCTGGTGGTCCCGCGCGTCGTGCAGCCGGCAGTCCGCCGCGGAAATCCGGTACCACTCGTCGGCGCCCGCGTACCGCACCCACACCCGCACCTCGTCCCCGATGCGCTCGGTGGCCAGCTCCAGGTCACCGGTGATGACCCCGACCTCGTCGGTCATCACCCCGCCCGGCGGTGCGGTGAACACCGACCGGAGAACTTCCGAATCCTGCGGCACGACGCCTCCCGGGGATGTGGTGGTCCTCCCCCAGCACAGCGGACCGGGCAGCGGAACGCAAAGAGCGGCGGCGGACCCCGTCCACCGCCGCTCGCGACCTGGTCAGCAGGTTTGCAGCGCTTCCTCCAGCGCGGCCTTCTCCGCTTCGGTGACGGTCAGGTCCCACTTCGCCTTGGTGCCGATCCACATCGAGGCGTAGGTGCAGTGGTACTCGGCCCGCGGCGGCATCCACTCGTCCGGGGTCTGGTCGCCCTTCGACTGGTTGACGTTGTCGGTCACCGCGATCAGCTGCGGGCCGTCCAGGTCGTTGGCGAACTGCTCCCGCTTCTCGGTGGTCCACTCGGCGGCGCCGGAGCGCCAGGCGGCGGCCAGCGGCACCACGTGGTCGATGTCCACGTCGGAGGGCTGGGTCCAGGTGGCGCCGTCGTAGGGGCTGTACCAGGTGCCCGAGGTCGGGTAGCAGTCGGATCCGGTCTCCACGTTCTCGCCGTCCCGCTTGAGCACGGCTTCCCGGGTGTTGCAGTTGTCCGGGCCTTCGCTCCAGTGCGGGAACTTGTCCCGGTCGTAGCCGTCCATCGAGCCTTCGGGCGCGACGGTCAACTGGGCCAGCTGGGCGGCGGCTTCGGACGGGCTGGGAATGCCCGGCGGCTCGGCCGCGGCGGGGGTGGCTGCGGAAAGCCCGAGAGCTGCGGTCAAGGGCAGGGCGGCGAGGGTGGCGCGCAGTGATCGCTTCATGGCTGCCTCCGGGAATCGAGATCTCCGGAGTTGACCATGGCGAAGCCAGGTTGCCGAAGCAATGCCGTTGCGTGACCAGAAGCCGACTCGGCGTGAAGACGCCAATCAACGGGTTACCGGGCCTGCTCCGAGCGGGTGGGCGAGCCGTCCGGCATCCGGATGACCGGCTACCGGGCGAGCAGGAGGTCCTGGGTGTGCCGGTACCAGACCCACTTGTTCACCTGGCGCGGGTGCGGCACCCCGTCGCGGACGACCGTGGCCGAGCGGAAGCTGGCCTGGGCCGCCCGGCCGCGGGCGCTGCTGCTGCGCCGGCGGAAGAACCGGCGCTGCACCACCGTCACCACCAGGCCGTCGGTGGCCGGCTCCAGGTTCGCCTCCGCCGGGTCGGCGGTGGGCACCGGCAGCGGCGCGGCCTGCGGGTCCGGGGTGACCTCCAGGGCCAGCGCGGGCCCGTTGAGCACCCGCTCGTCGTCGCAGTACACCTGGCCGGTGATGGGTTCGATCCGCCCGGAGGCGAGCAGCACCCCGCCCGAGTCGTCCCGGATCAGCGGGGCCGGGCGCGGCTCGGCGGTGAACGCCCGGTCGAAATCACCCGGTTCGAGCCCCCACAGCTCGGCCGCCGGGGACTGGGCGACCGGGACGTAACCGACGGCCAGGTCGCCCAGGCGGTTCTTCCGGAGCAACCGCAGCACCACGGCCGCCAGGTCGGCGTCCGTGCCGTGCACCACAATACGGTCTGTGGTATCCGCGAGGAGCGGATCGATGTCTTCCCGGCCGGGAGATGCAGGGACGTCGAACCACTTCACGGAGTGACTTCCCGGGCGCGCAGCGTGGTCGGTGTTTCCGCAGGACAATGCGGTGGTACTCACGTTCTGCTCCTGGTTTACCCTGATCGACCGGCATAACCGTGGTGGGCGCGGGTGAAACGGGAGTTCACGCTGGCGCGGCCACCCAGTCCAGGTTGGAGTTTCACATGCCGGCGATCGTGCTGATCGGAGCCCAGTGGGGCGACGAGGGCAAGGGTAAGGCGACTGACCTTCTCGGCGAGAAGGCCCAGTGGGTCGTCCGCTACCAGGGCGGCAACAACGCGGGCCACACCGTGGTGCTGCCGGACGGGCAGGACTTCGCCTTGCACCTCATCCCGTCCGGCATCCTCACCCCGGGCGTGACGAACGTGATCGGCAACGGCGTCGTCGTCGACCCGGGCGTGCTGCTGGAGGAACTTGCCGGGCTGGAAGAGCGCGGGGTGGACACGTCGAACCTGCTGGTCTCGGCGGACGCGCACCTGATCATGCCGTACCACGTGGCGATCGACCGGGTCACCGAGCGCTACCTGGGCAAGAAGCAGATCGGCACCACCGGGCGCGGCATCGGGCCCTGCTACCAGGACAAGGTCGCCCGGGTCGGGGTGCGGATCCAGGACCTGCTGGACGAGAAGATCCTCCGGCAGAAGGTCGAGGCCGCCCTGGAGTACAAGAACCAGGTGCTGGTCAAGGTCTACAACCGGCGGGCCATGGACGTGGACGAGGTGGTCGACACCGTCCTGGCCCAGGGCGAGAAGTTCGCCAACCGCATCGCCGACACCAAGCTGCTGGTCAACCAGGCGTTGGACCGCGGGGAAACGGTGCTGCTGGAGGGCTCCCAGGGCACGCTGCTCGACGTGGACCACGGCACCTACCCGTTCGTGACCTCCTCCAACCCGACCGCGGGCGGGGCCTGCGCGGGTTCCGGCATCGGGCCCACCCGGATCAACGCGGTGATCGGCATCCTGAAGGCCTACACCACCCGAGTGGGCGCGGGGCCGTTCCCGACCGAGCTGACCGACGAGGCCGGCGAGACCCTGCGCAAGCAGGGCGGCGAATTCGGGGTCACCACCGGCCGCTCCCGCCGCACCGGCTGGTTCGACGCGGTCATCGCCCGCTACGCCACCCGCGTCAACGGGATCACCGACTACTTCCTGACCAAGCTGGACGTGCTGTCCGGGCTGGAGACCATCCCGGTGTGCGTGGCCTACGACGTCGACGGGGAACGGGTCAGCGAGATGCCGATGACCCAGACCGGGGTGCACCACGCGGTCCCGGTGTACGAGGAGATGCCGGGCTGGTCCGAGGACATCAGCAAGGCCCGCAGCTTCGAGGAGCTGCCGGCGAACGCCCGGGCCTACATCGAGCGGATCGAGGAACTGGCCGGGGCGCGGATCTCCGCGATCGGCGTCGGCCCGGGGCGCGACCAGACGATCGTCCGGCACCAGATGGCTTGATCCGGCGGCTCAGCCGGCGCCCCCGCGGCACCGGCTGAGCCTTCCGCTACCGGCTCGCGGCCGCGGCGGGCAGCGAGTCCCGCACGTGCACGGCCACGTCGGGCTGGTCGGCGAACAGGCCGTCGACGCCCTGCCGCAGCAGCAGCGCGCAGTAGCCGCGCACGTCGCCCCACTCGGCCGGGAGGTCCGAGGAGCGGAAGTCGGCCGGCAGGAACTCGTTCTCGGCGCGCAGCGTGTACGGCACGACCTCCAGCCCCGCCGCGTGCGCGTCGGCGACCACCGAGGTCGGCTCGGTGGTGTTGCCCTGCTCGTCCAAGGGGATGATCACCTTGGTGTCGGGGCCGATGCCGTCGGCGTAGGTGGCGATCTCCCGCAGGCCTTCCGGGGTGACCATGTCCGCGTAGGTGCGCGGGTCGCCGGCTTCGACGAAGTCCTGCGGCGCGCCGCTGTCGCTGATCAGCTGCAGCAGGTCGGTCCGCAGCACCCGGTCCAGCCGCTGCAGGTTGGACACCTCGAACGACTGCACCACCACCTTGGCGTTCGGCCGGTTCAACCCGTTGCGGTCCAGGGCTTCCACCAGCCGCGGCTCCAGCGGCAGCCCGATCCGGGCGAAGTAGCTGGGGTGCTTGGTCTCCGGCGCCACGCCGATCTCCCGGCCCAGTTCCCGGGACAGCTTGGCCCGCAGGTCCAGCACTTCCTGGAAGGTCGGGATCTCGAACTGGCCGTCGTAGACGGTGTTGTGCTGGCGGAGTTCGGGGATGCGCTCGGTGGCGCGCAGGGTCTTCAGCTCGGCGAGGGTGAAGTCCTCGGTGAACCAGCCGGTGACCGGCTCGCCGTCGATGATCTTGGTGGTCTTGCGGTCGGCGAACTCCGGGTGCTCGGCCACGTCCGTGGTGCCGCTGATCTCGTTCTCGTGGCGGGCGACCAGGTGGCCGTCCTTGGTGGGGACCAGGTCCGGTTCGATGTAGTCGGCGCCCATCCGGGCGGCCAGTTCGTAGGCGGCCAGGGTGTGCTCCGGCCGGTAGCCGGAGGCGCCGCGGTGGCCGAACACCTCCGTCTGCGCGGTCCGCTCGTCGGAGGCCGGTTGGGCCGTCGCCGGGGGTTGGCCGGCCGCCGTGCTGATCAGGGCGATGCCCGCGGCGGCCAGCGCTGCCAGCCGTAGTCGGATCGTCATCTCGTCCTCCAGGGTTTCGGGGCAACGAGAACATTCGGACAAGACCCTCGCCCCCGCAATCGACCATTGGGAGACCGCGCGCTGACGCGGGGGCGACCGGATGGTGGACTGCGGTGTCCGCTCGCTGGCCGAACGGGCGGCTCGGGAGGCCTCCTGCGGCGCGGGGCGGTCGTCGGAAGAGGTGAACCCCGGTTTCCGGGCAGGTGGCGCCCGGTTTTCGGGGGCACCGCCACGAGCTGGTGCTCCAGCCTCTACGCTGCGGTTTGTGCGAATCCTGGTGATCGGTGGCGGTGGTCGGGAACACGCGATCGTGCTGGCTCTGTCCCGCGACCCGGCGGTGACCGCGCTTGCCTGCGCGCCGGGCAACGCGGGGACCGCGGCGCTGGCGGAGCCCTACGCGGTGGACGTCTCCGACCCGCAGCAAATCGTCCAGCTGGCCAAGGAGTGGCGGGCGGACCTCGTCGTGTTCGGTCCGGAGGTGCCGCTGGTCGCCGGAGCCGCGGATGCGGTCCGGGCGGCTGGTATCGCCAGCTTCGGGCCGTCCGGACAGGCCGCCCGGATCGAAGGTTCCAAGGCTTTCGCGAAGGAAGTCATGCAGGCCGCGGGGGTGCCGACCGCGCAGAGCCTGGTCGTGGACAACCCGGCGAAGTTGGACACCGCGCTGGCCGAGTTCGGCCCCACCTGGGTGGTCAAGGACGACGGCCTGGCGGCCGGCAAGGGCGTGCTGGTCACGTCCGACTTCGACGCGGCCCGCGCCCACGCGCTGAAACTGCTCGACGGCGGGCACCCGGTGCTGTTGGAGTCGTTCCTCGACGGCCCGGAAGCGTCCCTGTTCTGCCTGGTGGACGGCACCACCGTGGTCCCCCTGCTGCCCGCGCAGGACTTCAAGCGGGTCGGGGACGGCGACGCCGGCCCGAACACCGGCGGCATGGGGGCCTACGCGCCGCTGCCGTGGGCGCCGGACGACCTGGTGGACACCGTGGTGCGCACCATCGTGCAGCCCACCGTCGACGAACTCGCCCGGCGGGGCACCCCGTTCTCCGGGTTGCTCTACACCGGGCTCGCACTGACCTCGCAGGGCCCGCAGGTGATCGAGTTCAACTGCCGCTTCGGGGACCCGGAGACGCAGGCGGTGCTCGCCCTGCTGAAGACCCCGCTGGCCGGGCTGCTCAACGCGGTGGCCACCGGCTCGCTCGCCGAGCAGCCCCCGCTGGAGTGGGCCGACGAGGCCGCGGTGACCGTGGTGGTCGCGGCCGAGGGCTACCCCGGGCGGACCCGCGTGGACGAGGTCATCAGCGGCGCGGACCTCCCCGGTGTGCTGCACTCCGGCACCCGTCGCCGCGAGGACGGGGCCGTGGTCTCCGCCGGCGGCCGGGTGCTCTCGGTGGTGGCGACCGGGCCCGACCTGGAGGCGGCGCGGAACGCGGTCTACGAGCGGGTCGGCCAGGTGCACCTCCCCGGCTCGCACTACCGGACCGACATCGCGCTGCGCGCGGCGAGGGGCGAGATCGCGGTGCCGACCGCCTAGGCGGAATCGTGGCGCCGACCGCTTAGGACACTGGTGTGAAGCTGCCCGGTGATCCGGAAAAATCGGATCACCGGGCAGCTTTTTCTGGTATTTGCTTTTGGTGGGTGCTTCACTCGACCGGGGATTTTCTGGGGGAAATCGTGGCCGCATCCACTTATCGGAAAGAAGTCATCGACTCCTGCACCTCCGACCTGGACGTCAGCGCCGGTCGGACGGGGGCCATTGGTGACCAGCTGGGGAGCCTTCGGATCGACGACACCGCGCTGGGGCAGCTGGACGCAGCTTCGAAGCTGGTGGGAGCGGTGCGGGAGTTCGGCGAGTGCGCCGGACGCGAGTTCGACGCCGCGCAACGGCGGCTGCGCGGCGCTGCAGCCGAGCTCGACGCCGCGCACAACACCATGCGCGAGATCGACGAGGCCAACGCCGCCGACATCCAGGTGAGGTGAGCGCGGTGTCCTTCTCCGACTCCCTTCCCGCGCTCTTCCCCTCCCTCTCCGACGAGATCGCGGCGCAGCCCGGAGGCGAGGAGCTGGCCCAGCTGGTCCGCAAGGTGGAGGACAGCAAGCCCTACGAGCTCCGGGAGATCCAAGACGGTTGGCGGCGGGCCGCCGAGGACACCGAGGAGCGCGAGCGCGACCTCGAGCGGATCGCCTCCCAGATCAGGGACGAGTGGACGGGCCCCACGGCCGAGGCGTTCACCGCGTACCTGGATCAGTTGGTCAAGGGTTTCCGCGTCGCGCAGGAGGCGCTCAGCGACGCGGTCGGGGGTCTCGACCGGGCAGCGCGGACGGTGGAGGTCGTCAAGGAGGTAGTGCTGGACATCGGCGAACGCGCGCTGGCCGAGGCCAAACCGGGGATGGTGGACCAGGCGCTGCCGAGCCTGATGGATCCGCAGCGGGCCGAGGAGCTCCGCGAGATGCAGGTCCGCCGCATCATGGCGCAGCACGCCGCCGATGCTTCCGCCCGGATCGAGCAGGCCGAGGCGGAGCTGAACGGCGCGCTCGTCGTGCTCGCCAAGAGCACCCACGAGCTCGAGGGGGCGTTCTCCCGGATCCCCGAACCCGGCGCCCCGGCCGGGGACGCGGCAGGGGGGACGTTGCCCCCGGCCAGCACCGAGCAGCAGTCCGCCGCACCTGCTCAGCCGGCTGCGCCGGGGGGTGCCGGCGGTGCCGCGGAGAGCGGCGGATCGGGTGCCGGTGGTTCGGCAGCGGCGGTCGGCTCCGGCGGTTCAGCTGGCGGCTCGTCCGGGAGCAGCGGGTCCAGCGGAGGCGGGCAGAGCGGTGGGCTCGGGCCCAGCGGTGGCCCGCCGACCAGCGGACCGCCCCCGGGCAACGTCGAGGAGTGGATCCGGGAAGCCATCCGGATCCTGCAGGCCAACGGGGTGCCGGTCACCGAGGACAACATCGACGAGATCTGGACGATCATCGAGAAGGAGTCCAGCGGTGACCCGCACGCGATCAACGACTGGGACTCCAACGCGGCCAAGGGCACCCCGTCCAAGGGGCTGATGCAGTGCATCGACCCGACGTTCGAGGCCTACAAGCTGCCCGGGCACGACGACATCTGGAACCCGGTGGACAACATCATCGCCGGTGTCCGCTACATCTTCGACCGCTACGGCGGTTTCGAAGGGCACCCCGGGTTGAAGTCGATGGCGCAGGGCGGTGAGTACCAGGGCTACTGACCGGCTCCCACCGGTGGAGCCCCTGGTTGACCGAGGGAACGGCGTGGCAGGCTGAACCGCATGGTTGACCCTGCGGTTCTCGGTGTCGCGCGCCGGGCTGACGTCGCCCCGTTCCAGGTGATGGAGGTCTTGTCGGCGGCCAACGCCCGGCAGCGCCAGTTCGGTGATGTGGTGTCCCTGGCGGCCGGGCAGCCGTCCACCCCGGCCCCGGAAGCGGTGCGGGAGGCGGCCGCCCGGGCGCTGGAGCAGCACTCGCTCGGCTACACCGAGCAGCTCGGCATCCCGGAGCTGCGGGAGGCCATCGCCGGCCACTGCGCCAACACCTACGGCCAGGAGTTCTCCGCCCAGGACGTCGTGGTGACCACCGGGGCTTCCGGGGCGTTCCTGCTGGCCTTCCTCGCCGCGTTCGACGAGGGCGACCGGGTGGCGCTGGCCCGCCCCGGCTACCCGGCCTACCGCAACATCCTGCGGGCGCTGGGCTGCGAGGTCGTGGAGCTGGCGACCGACGGGACCACCCGGTTCCAGCCGACCGTCGAGCTGCTGGAACAGCTCGACGAGCCGGTCCAGGGGCTGATCGTGGCGAGCCCGGCGAACCCGACCGGCACCGTGCTGTCCCGCGACGAGCTGGCCGGCCTGGCCGAGTGGTGCCAGCGCAACGGGGTGCAGCTGGTCAGCGACGAGATCTACCACGGGCTCAGCTACACCGGGCAGCTGCACACGGCCTGGGAGTTCTCCCGCGAGGCGATCGTGGTGAACAGCTTCTCCAAGTACTGGTGCATGACGGGCTGGCGGCTGGGCTGGATGCTGGTCCCGGAGCGCCTGCGCCGCGCGGTGGACACCCTCACCGGCAACTTCACCCTGTGCCCGCCGGCGCTGTCGCAGCACGCGGCGCTCGCGGCCTTCACGCCGGAGGCGTACGCGGAGGTCGCCGAGCACGTGGCCCGGTACCGCGAGAACCGGGAGCTGCTGCTGCGGGGGTTGGCCGAGCTGGGGATCACCCGGGTGGCGCCCGCCGACGGCGCCTTCTACGTGTGGGCGGACATCAGCGAGTTCACCGACGACAGCGCGGAGTTCTGCCAGCGGCTGCTGGCCGAGACCGGGCTCGCGATGGTGCCGGGAGGGGATTTCGACCCGGTCGAGGGCCACCGGTTCGTGCGCATGTCCTTCGCCGGCAGCAGCTCCGACATGCAGGAGGCCGTCAGCCGGCTCGGCAAGTTCCTGCAGCGCTGAGCGGCGCGGGCCGCCGGAGCCGGACGGATTCCGCGGGGTTTGCGGTTTTTCCGCGGCCGAGGTGGCAGGCTGGAGGCAGAACGAATCGGGGCGGATCGAGGTGGGCTGGAATGCTGTGGAAGGTGATCGGCGGCCTGCTCCTGCTGTGGCTGGTGCTGTCAGTCGCCGGGGTGCTGATCAAGGGACTGTTCTGGCTGGCCGTGATCGGTGCGATCGCTTTCGTGGCCACGGCCGCGATCGGCTGGGCCAAGGACCGCAAGGAGATCAACCGCTAGCCGGCCGTGGGCCGGAGGGGCAGCGCACCCGGGGCGCTGCCCCTTTTTCGCGGTGCTCAGAATTCGGCGATCCGCTGCAGCGCTCGCTCGACGTCGGCCTCGCTGACGTCCCGGTGGGTGACGAACCGGATCCGGTCGCCCATGGGGACGGCCAGCACGCCGACACCGGCCAGCCGGTCCACGGTGGCCCGCACGTCCGCCGCTTCGGCCAGCACCATGTTGGTCTGCGGGGTGGTCACCTTCCAGCCCAGCTCGGCCAGTCCTCTGGCCAGGCGCGCGGCCTTGCGGTGGTCTTCGGCCAGCGAGTCGATGCGGTCCAGCGCCACCAGGCCCGCCGCGGCCAGCACCCCGCCCTGCCGGACCCCGCCGCCGAGCATCTTGCGCATCCGGCGGGCTTCGGCGATGAAGTTGGTGCTGCCGGCCACCACGGAGCCGACCGGGGCGCCGAGGCCTTTGCTCAAGCAGGCCTGCACGCTGTCGACTCCCGCGGTCAGCGCCGCGGGCGGCACCTCGAGGGCCACGGCCGCGTTCCAGATCCGGGCGCCGTCCAGGTGCACGCGCAACCCGGCGTCGCGGGCCGCGCTGACCAGCTTCGCGTGCTCGTCCGGCGGGACGACCGCACCACCGGCCTCGTTGTGCGTGTTCTCCAGGCACAGCAGGGTGGTGCGCAGGCTGTCGTAGGGGGCTTCGGCTTCGACGTTGGCGCGCACGGTCTCCGGTGCGGGTCGGCCCGGGCCGGCGTCCCACGGCAGCGGGTCGGGCATGCCCCCGGCCAGCCAGGCCGCCGAGCCGAGTTCGTGGGTGAGCACGTGCGCCCCGCGCGGGGCGAGGAACCGCTGGCCGCGGCCCAGGTGCAGGCAGAGGGCGATCAGGTTGCCCATGGTGCCGCTGGGCACCCACAGCGCGGCCGGCATGCCCAGCAGGTGGGCCACGCGTTCTTCCAGCGCCCGCATGGTGGGGTCGTGGTCCAGCACGTCGTCGCCGACTTCGGCGGTGGCCATGGCCGCGGACATCTGCTGGTCCGGGCGCGTGACCGTGTCCGAGCGGAGGTCGATGGGTTCCGGTTTGGTCACGGTCGGATCACATCACACGGCCGCCGGGGTCCGACACCGCCACCGGGCCGCAACTGCGATATCAATCACCCGGTGGATGTGCGTCCGCAGGCATGCAACCGTTGACCTCGGGCGTCTCGTCCCTGGAGTGCAAGCACGACGAGCGGAGAGTTCCGCGTGGACCAGCGCGAAGAGCAGGAGTTCGCGGAGTACTTCGCGGCTCGGCGAGAGGCGGTGCGTCGGATGGCGTACATGATGTGCGGTGACTGGCATCGCGCGGACGACCTCGCCCAGACCGCGTTCATCGCACTGCACCGCCACTGGCGGAAGGTGCGGGACAAGCGAGCCTTGGACGCCTACGTGCGCCGCACCCTCACCAGGGCTGTGATCGACGAGTCCCGGCGCCCGTGGCGGCGGGAGCGGTCGGTGGAGGTGCTGCCCGACCAGCCGAGCGGGGCCGGCGAGGTGGACGACTCGGTGGCCACCCGGCAGGCGCTGTTGGCCGGGCTGCAGAAGGTGCCGGCGAAGCAGCGCGCGGTCCTGGTGCTGCGGTACTTGGAAGGGCTTGATGTCGCCGGGGTCGCCGAAGTCATGCGGTGCAGCGAAGGCACCGTGAAGAGCCAGGCCGCCCGGGGCCTGGCGACCCTGCGGGAAGTGCTCGGCGACCAGCTCGGGGACCTCAGGTCGACATAGCGGAGGTGTGGTGGTGGACGAGCGCAAATTGGAGGAGCTGTTCCGCAGTGCGGTCCAGTCCGCGCCTCCGGCGTCTTTCGACGAGCAGGACGTTCGCCGGGCGTCCCGGCGGATCACGGTGCGGCGTCGGGTGGCTGCTGTCGGAGGTGCGCTGGTCGCGGCCGGGCTGCTGGTCGGGTTGGGGACCGGGACCGGGTTGTTCGCCCCGCGGGAGGACTCCCAGGTGGCGAGCCCGCCCCCGACGCAGGCCCCGCCCACTTCGCAGGCCCCCGGGGTGCTGAGCGAACCGCGCGCGGGGTGCGGGGCGCCGGACCGCGAGCTCGTGACCGAGTTGACCGGGGCGCTGCCGGAGGCCGCCGGTGGCACGCCGGTGGCCGCGGGGGAGTGCCCGACCGGGGCCAGGGCGGCCGCCGTGGTGCTGCAGGACGGCGCGGCGAGCGGGAAGCTCACCGTGCTCGTGGGGCCGGCCGACCAGCTGCCGGCTGGACTGGCCACCGACGCCACCCGGCCGGACGGGACCCGGCAGGTGGCCCGGCCGACCGGCAGCGGTCAACTGGTGGTCGTGCTCAGCGAGCCCGATGCGGACTCCCCGACCGCCCCCCACGAGGCGCGGCTGGCGGGGGTCGCCGAGCAGTTGGCCGATCGCTTCTGAGCTCGGCCCGGTCGCTGGTCGAAATAGGATGCACGCCATGACAGCGGCCAGTACACCCAAGGGAGAACGTCGCCGGCAGGCTCTGGTGGCTGCTGCAGCGCAGCTGCTGTCCGAAGGCGGGTTCGACGCGGTGCGGCACCGGGCGGTGGCGGAACGGGCCGGGCTTCCGCTGGCTTCCACGACCTACTACTTCTCCTCCTTGGACGAGTTGATCGCCGCGGCCGTGGAGTACGAGTCCCGCCGGGAACTCGACGCCGGCCGGGAGAGGTTGGCCGAGCTCGGCCCGCAGCAGCTGAGCACGGAAGAGGCGATCGAGCTGATGCTGGACCTGCTGTTGGGGCAGGAATCCCGGCAGCGGGGGGTGGAGGCGGTGCTGCTGCGCTACGAGCGCCTGGTGGGTTCGCCCCGCCGGCCCTACCTGGCGCCCCTGATGCGGAAGTTGTCGGCGGAGCTGCACGAGCTGCTGGCGGAGATCTTCACCCGCACCGGCTTGTCGGTGGACCGGGAGCGGCTGGACCAGCTGGTGGCCCTGGTGGACGGCGCGGTGGTGAACGCGCTGGTGGAGAGCAAACCCGATCCGCGGGCGGCGGCCCGGCGGATGCTGCGCGCGCAACTCGTCTGAGTTCACTCTTCAGCGTCAGCTCGAGCGGTGCTCGGCCGCGAAGAGTTCGGCCCTGCCACCGAGTGGGGTAGTCCAGTGCCACCCACTCGGAAGGAGAACGCCATGTTCCTCGCGCAGGGTCCTGGAAACATCATCGGTTCTCTCGTCGGCGGCCTGCAGGCCGTCATCTCCTACCTGCCCACCCTGGTGGGCGCGCTGCTCGTGCTGCTGGTCGGCTACCTGGTGGCCAAAGCCGTGCAGTGGGTGGTCCGCAAGGGCCTGAACAGGCTGCACGTGGACCAGCGGATGGAGAACACCCACACCGCTCAGTACCTGCACCGGATGAGTCCGAACGCGTCGATCGCCCGGGGCAGCGGCCGAGTCGCCTTCTGGCTCATCTTCCTGTACGCGCTGGTGTCGGCGATCAGCGCACTGGGCATTCCGGCGCTCACCGGGTTCACGAACCAGGTCCTGGCCTACCTGCCGAACGTGATCGCGGCGCTGGCCATCTTCGCCGTGGCCGGGCTGGTCGCCGGGGCGGTCGCGGGACTGGCCAAGCGCACCCTGGGCGAGAGCCCGCTCGGGCGGGTGGCGTCCACCATGGGACCGGTGCTGGTGATGGTGATCGCCTCCTTCATGATCCTCACCCAGCTGCGGATCGCCCCGACCGTGGTGCTGGTGACCTATTCGGCGCTGATCGGAGCGCTCGCCCTGGGGTCGGCGCTGGCGTTCGGCCTGGGCGGCCGGGAGGTCGCCGCGGACATGCTGCGGAGCGGCTACGACAAGGCCCGGGAGCAGCAGGACGAGCTGCAGCGGCAGCGGGCGGAGCGGCAGGACGTCGAATCGGGCACCGCGCCCGCCCAGGACGAGGGGTGGACCACCACCGCCCCCGGGCAGGCCCAGCCGCAGCCGGCGGGGCCGGAGGAGCAGCGCCGGACCTCGACCTGACGGGGTGAGCCGCGGTTGGCCGGTGCGCACGGGCGGCGGCCACCGGCGGGG
>NZ_AYJW01000041.1 GCF_000497205.1 Saccharopolyspora rectivirgula DSM 43747 | reverse complement strand
CGCTCTCCACGGCGCCACCGGCGCCGCGGCCGACTTCCTTGACCGCCCCACCAGCGCCTTCGCCGACGTCCTTGACCGCGCCACCGGCCCCGCGGCCCACCTCTTCCACGGCCGAGCCGAGCCCGCGGGTCAGCTGCTCCAGGATCTGCGGGTTGCGGTCGATGGTGGTCAGCACCCGGTTCAAGATCGAGGCGACGTTGTCCAGCCGGACCTTCAGCAGCGCCTTGGCCTCGACCCCCTTGATGTCCAGCAGCACCCGGCCCAGCGCCGCGTCCACCCCGACGTTCAGCTTCACCAGGTCCAGCACTTCGGCCTGCAGCGACACCCGCGCCCGGAGGTCGTCCACCTCGAGGCTGATCTCGTCGACCTTGACCTCCGGGATGTCCAAGTACACGTCGGGTTGCTCGTTGCTCAACCCGGCGGGCTGGTCGGAGCCGTCCCCAGGTCCGGAAGGCGCCTGCTCGGCGCGGGCCGGAGTGACTTCCTCAGGCGTGTCGTCCGGCATGCCCCACCCCTGAACATCGTTGGAGGTACGTGGCGACGTGCTGCCACGGTAACCCCGTTCGAGTGGGGGCACCGGATGAAAACCGCAGTTCACCCGCCGGATCGGGGGCTGGTGCCGGCGGTGGGGCCGGGTTCGCTCAGGAACGCACCAGGCGGGCGATGGCCTCGTTGGCTTCGCGGATCTTCTCGTCGGCGACTTCGCCGCCCTCCGCGACGGCCTCGGCCAGGCAGTGCCGCAGGTGGTCTTCGATCAGGCCGAGGGAAACCGCCTGCAGAGCCCTGGTCGCGGCACCCACCTGGGTGAGGATGTCGATGCAGTACTCGTCCTCGTCGATCATCCGCTGCAGACCGCGGATCTGGCCCTCGATCCGGCGCAGCCGCTTGAGGTAGCTGTCCTTGCTCTCCGTGTAGCCACGCATCCCAGAACTCCCGATCAGACCGCGCCGGGGCAGGCAGCTCCTACCATACCGGCCCAAGTGAAACATTCGGGCATTCCGGAGGGGCGGGAAGCGGGGCAGCTACTATTCCGACATCCGGCAGCTTCGCCGGAACCGGGGGTGCCGGTGGCCGTCCCTGGGGGTGGATCGCTGCTGTTTCTCGGGGTGTTCAGCGCGGCGATCGGGACGGGGTGGGACGGCCACCGGCTATCCAATGTGGTCTTCGTTCAGGCGGAGACCGCCAGCCAGGCCGACCGGTCGGCGTGCGTGGGGACCCAGTAGCCGTGGGCCGGGGTGCCGACTTCCGGGGCCGGGTCGGCCAGGCCGAGCAGCTGGAAGATGACGTCTCGGGCCGAGCCGTTGGTGCGCCACAGCACCTTCTTCGGGAACAGGATGTCCGGCTCGTCGCCGGGCACCCGCGCGGCGTCGGCATCGTCCTCGCCGAAGAGCTGGAGGATGTCGATCACCCCGCGGTACACCCGGATGCCGACCACCGCGACGAGCGCGCCGCTGGCGTCTCGCGGGTGAGCGAACTGGAAGCCGCGGGCGATCAGCGCTTGCAGGCCGTTCGTTATCTCGTTCATGGCGCCACCCAGCTACGTCAGGGCGATCGGTTCAAGCGATCAAGTCGTCGAACTCGCCGTCTTTTGCACCGTTGAGGAAGGCGGCGATCTCGTCACGGCTGTAGACGAGCGCCGGGCCATCGGGGTAGCGCGAGTTTCGAACGGCGATGCCGCCGTTTCCCAGTGGAGCCAATTCGACGCAGTTGCCAACCGCCCCGCTGTGGCGGCTCTTCCGCCACTCGACGTTGACCAGCTGGCGCGCGGGCATTCCGTTGCGGATCTCTGGCATCCGAAACCCCCACCCTTTCCCCGACTTCAAAGCTTGCACGACCATCTGCACGTGCAGTTGATCGTGCAACAAGGTAGCAGGTGCAGATGCACGAGTGAATGCACGTGCACGAGGGTGAGGCGATGATCACACCGAAGTCGTTGACCGACTGGCTTTAAGGGATTTCCGGTTTATGGCAAGGGAAACCGTCAGAGCTCGTTGAGCAGCGACTTCAGGGTCTGCCGGGTTTGTTCCGGCGTCTGCGCGTCAACCGCCAAGCGGTGGCTGGCTTTGGTGTAGACTTCCACGTCTTCGGGCTTGTCGAGGTAGAGCGCGCCGCACAGGTGCTCGAGGTAGACGATGTCCGGAATTTCCGGTGCGGCGAACCGCAGGATGGTGAACGCGCCCTCGGCGGCCGAGCGGCCCAGCTCGAACGGCAGGACCTGCAGCGTGACCGTGGGCAGCGCGGTGATGTCCAGCAGGTGCTCCAGCTGGGCGTGCAGCACCTGGCGGCCGCCGATCGGCCGGTGCAGCACCGACTCGTCGATGACCGCCCACAGGCGGGGTGCGTTCGGCCGGGTGAACATCTTCTGGCGCTGCAGCCGCAGCCGGACCCGGCGCTCGATGTCCTCGCTCGACGCCTCCGGGCGGCCCTGGCGGGCGACCGCGCGTGCGTAGTCCTCGGTCTGCAGCAGGCCCGGCACGAACTGGATCTCGTAGGTCTGGATCCGGGAAGCGGACTCCTCCAGGCCGACGAAGTCCTGGAACCAGGACGGCATCAAGTCGTTGTAGCGGTGCCACCACCCGGGCTGGTTCGATTTGCGGACCATGTCGAGGAAGGCCTCGCGCTCCTCGGGGTCGGTGACGCCGTAGAGGGTGAGCAGGTCCTCGACGTCCCGCTCCTTGAAGCTGACCCGCCCCAGCTCCAGGCGGCTGATCTTCGAGCCCGAACCGCGGATCGCGTAGCCGGCGTCCTCGCGGGAGATGCCACTGGCCTCCCGCAGCTTCCGCAACTGGCTGCCCAAGATCAGGCGGCGTGCGGTGGGGCCGCTTGCCGTGGCGCTATCTGAGGCCACGCTCAGACCTCCTGTGGGGATGATTCCGGGTTGGCCATCGCGGCTGCAGGGCCGGTCGTTACCGGGCGGATCTTAATGCAAGCCGTCACGCGTTTGGTAACAGCACTGGTAGTCCGACAGGGGGTTACCAGCGAGTATGCCGCTGAAGCCCTGCTCAGCCGGCTGCGGAGGCCGGGAAACGCGAGGTGAACGGCAGGTCGCCGCAAGATCGCGTGGAATTGTCACCAAATATAGGAAGAAGCCGTTGGTTTGTCACTCCCGCGGCGCCGGTCAGCGGTGGGATGCACCCGATCGGCCGATGCTCCGGGCTTCAGCGGCCGACCTTGGCCCGGAGGCCGTCCAGCACCAGCTCGAGGCCGCGCTCGAAGTCGGTCGACTCCCCGAAGGAGCGGTCGATGGCCCCGGCGCTGTTCGCCTGCATTGCGGTCTGCTCCTCCACGGTGTGCCCGAAGACGAGGTGCAGCAGCGCGCGGGTGCCGATGGTGACCAGGTCGTCGGGCAGACCGCCGTCCCGCAGCGCCTCCCGCAGGCGGGCGGCGGGTTCGGTGGCGCCGAGGCCGAAGGCGTGGGCGGTGAAGACCACTTCGGCGCCGTCCCGGTAGGCCAGCACGGCGTCCCGCAGTTCCTGGCAGATCTCGACGGCGCGCTGGTCCCACTCGTGGGCGCGGCGGGGGCGCCGCCCCCGGGTGAGGATCTCGTCGGCGACCGCGGCCAGCAGGCTCTGCTTGTTCGGCACGTGGTGGTAGAGCGCGCTCGGCTGCACGCCGAGCTCGGCGGCCAGTCGGCGCATCGTCAGCGATTCCAGCCCGTACTCGTCGAGCACCGCGATCGCGCGGTCCACGACGTCGCCTCGGTGGTAGCGCACGCGTCCTCCTGTTGACCGGTCGATGCGACCAGTCTAACCTGAACGCCGTTCAGGTGAACACTGTTCAGGTCCGTTTTCCCTGGTCACACCGCGGAGAAGCGATGAGCGATACCTTCCAGCAGCTCGCCGACTCAGTCCTCGCCGGGAACCCGGCCACCCCCGACGACGCTCTCGCGGTGCTGCGCGCCGACGACTCCGAGCTGATCCCCCTGGTGGCGGCGATCAGCCGCCTGCGCCGCGCCCACTTCAGCAACCGGGTGAAGGTCAACTACCTGGTCAACCTCAAGTCCGGGCTCTGCCCGGAGAACTGCAACTACTGCTCGCAGGCGCTCGGCTCCACCGCGCCCGTGCTCAAGTACTCCTGGCTGTCCGAAGAGGAGGCCCTCGAGCAAGCCGCGGCCGGGATCGGCGGGGGAGCCGCCCGGGTGTGCCTGGTCGCCTCCGGGCGCGGACCGTCCAACCGGGACATCGACCGGGTCGCCGACGTGGTGGCAGCGCTGAAGGAACAGCACCCCGGCGTCGAGATCTGCGCCTGCCTCGGGCTGCTCTCCGACGGCCAGGCCGAACGCCTCAAGGAGGCCGGAGTGGACGCCTACAACCACAACATCAACACCGCGGCCAGCCACCACGACAAGATCGTCCAAACCCACACCTACGCCGACCGGGTGGACACGGTGGAGAAGGCCAAGAGCGCCGGGCTCTCGCCCTGCTCCGGGCTGATCGCCGGGCTCGGCGAAACCGACGAGCAACTGGTCGAAGCCCTGTTCGCGCTCAAAGAGCTGAACTCCGACTCCATCCCGGTCAACTTCCTGATGCCCTTCGACGGCACCCCCATGGCCGGCACCTGGGAGCTCACCCCCGCCCGCTGCGTGAAGATCCTGGCGATGGCGCGCCTGGTCTGCCCGGACACCGAAATCCGCATCGCCGGCGGCCGCGAGATGCACCTGCGCTCCCTGCAGCCCCTCGCCCTGCACGTGGCCAACTCGGTCTTCCTCGGCGACTACCTCACCTCGGAAGGCCAAGACGCCGCCGCGGACCTGGAGATGATCCGGGACAACGGCTTCGTCGTCGAAGGCTCCGCGGACGACCACCAGACCGAACGCCCGCAGCCGGCCGCCCCGGCCATCCGCCGCCGCGGCGCGGGCACCGACGTCCTCCCCAACGCCTGATGACCCCCGGAGAACTCCTCGAATTCGACCGCGCCCACCTGTGGCACCCGTACACCTCGATGACCGACCCCGCGCCGACCCGGCTGGTCACCGGCGCCTCCGGCAGCCGCATCACCATCGACGGCGTCGGCGACGTGGTGGACGCGATGGCGTCGTGGTGGTCGGCCATCCACGGCTACCGGCACCCCGTGCTCGACGAAGCGGTGCGCCGCCAGCTCGAGCGGATGTCGCACGTGATGTTCGGCGGGCTCACCCACAAACCGGCGGTCGAACTGGCCCGGCGGCTCGTCGACCTCGCCCCCGCCGGGCTCGACCGCGTCTTCCTCGCCGACTCCGGCTCGGTGGGCGTCGAAGTGGCCATGAAGATGGCCCTGCAGCACCAGCGCGGCACCGGCCACCCCGAGCGCACCCGGTTCCTCACCGTCCGCGGCGGCTACCACGGCGACACCTTCGACTGCATGAGCGTGTGCGACCCGGAAGGGGGCATGCACGCGATGTGGTCCGGCCTGCTGCCCCAGCAGGTGTTCGGCGAACGCCCACCCCGCCCCGGCGGCGACGTCGAGGCCTGGGCCGCCGGGTTCCGCGCGCTCGCCGCCGAACACGCCGACCAGCTGGCCGGGCTGATCGTGGAACCCCTGCTGCAGGGCGCCGGCGGCATGCACCCCTATCCCGCCGAATGCCTGGCGGTGTTCCGGGACGTCGCCGACGAGCACGGGCTGGTGCTGATCTTCGACGAGATCGCCACCGGCTTCGGCCGCACCGGGACCCTCTTCGCCGCCGACGCCGCCGGGGTGAGCCCGGACGTGATGTGCGTCGGCAAGGCGCTCACCGGCGGCTACCTGTCGCTGGCCGCCGTGCTGTGCACCGGGGAAGTGGCCCGCGGCCTGTCGGCCAGCGACTCCGGGGTCCTCATGCACGGCCCCACCTTCATGGGCAACCCGCTGGCCTGCGCGGTCGCCTCCGCCAGCCTCGACCTGCTGACCAGCAGCGACTGGGCGGGCGACGTGCGGCGGATCAACCGCGGGCTGCAGGCGCTGCACGAGATCGACGCCGCCGACGTGCGCGTCCTCGGCGCCGTCGGCGTGGTGCAACTGGACCACCCCGTCGACGTGGCCAAGGCGACCGAAGCCGCCCTGGAGCAGGGCGTGTGGCTGCGCCCGTTCCGGGACCTGATCTACACCATGCCGCCCTACGTGTGCAGCGACGACGACATCGCCACCATCTGCGCCGGGATCGCAGCCGCCGCGGAGGCCGGATGAGCCGCTGGACCGAGTGGTTCGCCGCGCAGCGAGCCGAACGCGAACGAGCCGACCTGCAGCGCACCCTGCGGCCCCGCCCGGCCGACGAGGACGTCGTCGACCTGGCCAGCAACGACTACCTGGGGCTGGGCCGGCACCCGCGGGTGCGGCGCGCGGCCGCGGACGCCGCCCTCACCTGGGGCGCCGGGGCGGGCGCCTCCCGCCTGGTCACCGGCACCACCGAACTGCACACCGCCCTGGAACGCGAACTCGCCGAGTTCACCGGGCGCGAAGCGGCCCTGGTGCTCTCCACCGGCTACCAGGCCAACCTGGCCGCGGTGACCGCGCTGGTCGACGAGCGCTCGCTGCTCGTGTCCGACGCCCACGTGCACGCCTCGCTCATCGACGCCGCGCGGCTGTCCCGCGCCGAGGTCCAGGTGGTCGAGCACAACGACGTGAGCGCGGTCCGGGCTGCGCTGTCCCGGGCCGGCGACCGGCGGGCGATCGTGCTGACCGAATCGGTGTTCTCCGTGCTCGGCGACCCCGCCCCGCTCGAGGAGCTGGCCGCCGCCTGCGCCGACCACGACGCGCTGCTCCTCGTCGACGAAGCGCACGGGCTCGGGGTGGTCGGGCCCGGCGGTCGCGGACTGGTGCGCGCCAGCGGGCTGGCCGACCACCCGCACGTGGTGATGACCGCGACGCTGTCCAAATCGCTCGGTGCGATGGGCGGCGCGGTGCTCGGCTCCGCAGCGCTGGTCGACCACCTCACCAACCGGGCCCGCCCCTTCATCTTCGACACCGGGCTGGCCCCGGCCCCCGTCGCGGGCGCTCGCGCTGCCCTCGAGGAGCTGCGCGTCCGGCCCGAGCTGCCGGAGCGGGTCCGCGACCGCGGTGGCGAGCTGGCCGAGCGGCTCGGGCTGCCGCGCCCGGCGGGGGCGGTGCTGTCGGTGCCGATGCCGTCCGCGCGGGCCGCCGTCGCCGCGCGGACCGCCGCGGCGGAAGCCGGGGTGCGGGTGGGGTGCTTCCGGCCGCCGTCGGTGCCGAACGGGATCTCCCGCCTGCGCATCACCGTCCACGCCGGGCTCGACGCCGACCGCTGGGCGCGCGCGACCGACGTGCTGGAGCGGATCGTCACCGACCACCGGAGGCGGCTTTGATCACCATCGTCACCGGCACCGACACCGGGGTCGGCAAGACCGTGGCCACCGCGGCGCTCGCGGTGGCCGCCGGGCCGTCGACGATCGCCGTGAAACCCGCCCAAACCGGCGCGGCCACCGGCGACTCCGACGCGGCCGCGGTGCGCCGCCTCGCCGGCTGCGCGGTGGCCGAGTTCGTCCGGCTCGACGACCCGCTCGCCCCGGACACGGCGGCCCGGCTGCGCGGGATCGACATCCCCCCGGTCGCCGAGCACGCGACGCGCATCCGCGACCTGGCCCGCACCCACCGGACCGTGCTCGTCGAAGGCGCCGGCGGGCTGCTGGTGCGCCTGGACACCGAAGGCGGCACCCTGCTGGACCTCGCCGCCGACCTCGTCCGGGACCAGCCCGTGGCGGTCCACGTGGTCACCCGGCTCGGGCTGGGCACCCTCAACCACACCGAACTCACCGTCGCCGCGCTGCGCTCCCGCGGTCTGGAACCGGCCGGGCTGGTGCTCGGCGCGGTGCCGGAGGTGCTCGACCAGGCCGAGGAGCACAACCTCGCCGAACTGCCCCGCGTCACCGGGGTGCCGGTCGTGGCGGCCTTGCCCGCGGGGGCGGGCGCGCTCGCCCCGCAGCGCTTCCGGGAGCAGGCCCGCTCCTGGCTGCGGACCGCGGGGCCCAGGCGGCTGTGAGCTGCGCTGCCCCACCCGCCGCCACCCGCGGGTGGCGGGGTCGCTCGCGATAATGTCGGGCTGGCAGGACGCGGAAGACGACGGCCTTCTGGCGAGCGCGGTGACCGGACACTTCCCGGCACCGGTCGCCGGGGCGGGGAGGTGGCCGGTGGCTGGACGAGCTGGCCTGCTGACGGTGTCCACGGTGAACGTCAACGGGTTGCGGGCGGCTGCCCGGAAGGGCTTCCTGGAGTGGTTGGCCGACACCGAGGCGGACGTGATCTGCCTGCAGGAGACCCGCGCCACCCACGACCAGCTCCCGGCGCAGCTGCGGGAACTCGACGGCTGGCACTCGGTGCTCGCGCCGAGCAACGCCAAGGGCCGAGCCGGGGTGGGCATCTACAGCCGGGCCGAACCGCAGCAGGTGCGCATCGGTTTCGGCTCCGCCGAGTTCGACGAGAGCGGCCGCTACGCCGAGATCGACCTGCCCGGCCTGACCATCGCCAGCCTCTACTTGCCCAGCGGGGAGGTCGGCACCCCGCGGCAGGACGAGAAGGAACGCTTCATGAAGGAGTTCCTGGAGCACCTGCGCGGGCTGCGCGAACGGGCGGCCGCCGAGCAGCGCGAGGTCCTCGTCTGCGGGGACTGGAACATCGCGCACCGGGAGGTCGACCTGAAGAACTGGAAGGCCAACCAGAAGTCCGCGGGCTTCCTGCCGGAGGAGCGGGGCTGGCTGACCCAGGTGTTCGAGTCCGGCTACGTGGACGTGGTCCGTCGCCTGCACCCGGAAGGCCCGGGGCCCTACTCCTGGTGGTCCTACCGCGGGCGGGCGTTCGACAACGACTCCGGCTGGAGGATCGACTACCACGTCGCCACCGAAGGGCTGGCGGAGCGCGCGGTGTCCGCGCGGGTGGAGAAGGCCCCCAGCTACGACGCGCGCTGGAGCGACCACGCGCCGGTGACCGTGGCCTACGAGGTGTGAAGCCCGACCGGTGGCTCAGCGCTTCCGGTAGGTGAGGTGCACGATCCCGCTGGGGTGGGGGTCGGCGCTGACCAGCTCGAAGCGCTCGGGGCGGAAGTCCCCGTCGAACAGGGGGACCCCAGCTCCGGCGACGACCGGGTGCAGTTTGGTGATCAGCTCGTCGATCTCCGGGCGCAGCGCCGCCGCCAGCTGCGCGCCGCCGACCGACCAGATCTTGCGACCCGGCCTGCTCTTGAGCTCGCGGACCTTCTCGACCGGGTCCGTCGCGACCAGGCGCACCCCGGGATCCGGGCTTGCGGTGAGCGCCCGCGAGAACACGCAGTGCTCGAGGTGCGCGTAGGCGTTCGGGATGCCCGCCGCGAGGCCGAGCTCGTAGGACCTGCGCCCCTCGACGACGGTGTCGAACTGCTGCGGCTCGGCATCGGGATGCGAGCGGTTCGCGCAGGTGCGTGGGCACGATCTCCGGCAGCTCGGCGAGCGTCCGCGACAGGTGCTCGAGCGGCGGTGCCAGGAGCCCGGTGGTGCTGGGGGCCGTTCGGTCGGGGTCGGTGGGCGGCGCGGGGTGGTGCGCGGCGCGAGCACGCGCTCGGTCGATCGGCTTCAGCGCGCGATCGACTCGCTCAACGGGGTGCTGGGGTCGGCCAGTCGATCCGGGTCGACGGGGGCGCCGGACGCGAGCAGCCGCTCGATCTCGTCGCCCGCGTCCCAGATGTTCACGTTCATGCCGGCGAGCACCACGCCGTCGCGCAACCAGAAGGAGATGAACTCGCGGTTGTCGACGTCGCCGCGGAACACCACCCGGTCGTAGCCGGCCGGGCCGATGTGCCCGCGGTACTCCATGCCCAGGTCGTACTGGTCGGTGAAGAAGTACGGCAGCTCGCGGTACTCGGCGGTGCGCCCGAGCATTCCCGCTGCGGCCACCGCCGGCTGGTGCAGCGCGTTGGCCCAGTGCTCCACGCGGATCCGCTGGCGCAGCAGCGGGTGCTGGGCCGCGGCCACGTCCCCGGCCGCGAAGACGTTCGGGTCGCTCGACCGCAGGCCCGCGTCCACCACAACCCCGTCCTGGACCTCCAGCTGCGCCTGCTCCGCCAGCTGCGTGTTCGGCCGCACCCCGGCGGCGACCAGGACGGCGTCCCCGTTGAGCCGGGTGCCGTCGGACAGCCGCACGCCCACCGCCCTGTCGCCCGAGGTGAGGATCTCCTCCGCCCGCGCGCCGAAGTGGAACTCCACCCCGTGCTCCCGGTGCAGGCCGGCGAACACCTCGGCCACTTCCGGTCCGAGCACGTCGAGCAGCGGCAGCTGCTCCTGTTCGGCCACCACGGCGGACACGCCGCGGATCCGGGCGGCGGCGGCCACTTCCAGCCCGATCCAGCCGGCGCCGATCACGATGAGCCGGCTGGCCTCGTCGAGGACGCGCTTGAGCCGTTCGCAGTCCTCGACGTCGCGCAGGTGCAGCACTCCCGGGTGGTCCGCACCCGGGATCGGCAGCCGCCGGGGCGTGGCACCGGTGGTGAGCAGGAGCCGGTCGTAGTTCACCGCGGACCCGTCCGAGAGCTCCACCTGCCGGGCTTGCCGGTCGAGCTGGTCGACCCGCACGCCCAACCGCAGTTCGACCTCGTTGCTGCGGTACCAGTCCTGGTCGTGCGCGTAGGCGCGGTCGAAGTCCTCCTGGCCCAGCAGGTAGCCCTTGGACAGCGGTGGGCGCTCGTAGGGGAGGACGGTTTCCTCCCCGATCAGCAGGAGGCGCCCGGAGAAGCCGTTCTCGCGCAGCGCCTGCGCTCCTCTGGCGCCGGCCAGCCCGGCGCCGACGATGACGAAGGTCTCCGGCTCAGCCACGGCACCCGTCCTGCGGTCGACAGCGCTTCGCTTCCGAGGCTGCTGCGGGCCGGGGCGGGCGGCAACTCAAGAACGCCAGCACCACCCGTCCCGTGCCCGCTGCGGACCTCGTGCAGCGGGACGCCCCACCGCACGAGGTCCGCCGGTCACTTCACCGCGTCGAGGGCGTCGATCAGGCCGGCGCCGTAGAACCCGGTGCCCTTGTCACCGCCGGCGCAGACCGCGTCCGGCTTGCCGTCACCGTCGGGGTCGTAGCTCGTCGGGCACGGCAGCGGATCGGCCTGGACGGCCAGCGCTGCGGCGACCTGCTGGGCGTTCCACTCCGGGTGGGTGCTGCGCAGCAGGGCGACCACACCGGCGGTGTGCGGGGAGGCCATCGAGGTGCCCTGCATCCAGCCCCAGCCGCCGCCCGGGACCGTGGAGAGGATCCGGCCGTTCTGGGACGGGGTGTCCGGCGTCTTCTGGGCGTCGCCGCCGGGCGCGGCGACATCGATGGAGCCGAGGCCGTAGTTGGAGAAGTACGACTTCACCGAGTCCGGGCCGACCGAGGAGACGGTGACCACGCCGGGCAGTTCACCGGGCAGGGAGTGGCACTCGTGGCCGGCCATCCGGTCCTGGGTGGGGCCGCCGTTGTTCGGGCTCTCGGTGTCGTGGATCGGTTTGGACAGATCCCAGTTGCTGTTGCCGGCGGCGGCCACGTGCACCACGTCCTTGCTCTGCGCGTAGGCGACGGCGCGCCGGACGGCTTCCGCGCCGGCCCGCTGGTCCGGGTCGCTGTCGCACCACAGGTACCAGGGGTCCACGAAGTACGAGTTGTTGGTGACGTCGATGTCGTGCTCAGCTGCCCAGATGAAGCCGCACACGGCGTACTCCGGGTAGATGAAGCCGTCGTCGTCGATGACCCGGATCGAGGCCAGCGACACGCCCGGTGCGACTCCGGCGACGCCGATCCCGTTGCGCGCGGCGGCGATGGTGCCGGCCACGTGCGTGCCGTGGGCCTGGGTTTCGTCCTGCGGCGCCCAAGCCTCCTGGCGGGTGTCGGGAACGCCTTCACCGGCGCAGCTCACCGACCGGGAAACGTCCAAATCGTCCTTGAGGTCGGGGTGCTCGGGGTCGATGCCGTAGTCGAGCACGCCCACCGTGACGTCCTTGCTGCCCTGCGAGATGGCGTGCGCTTCGGGGGCCTTGATCAGCGGCAGGTCCCACTGCTCGGCTTCGAGCGGTTCGGCGTCGGTGGCGGCGCGCGCGGTCACCTGGTCCGCGGTGCCCTCCAGCTGCTCCATCCGCTGGAGTTGTTGCGGCGGGAGCTGTTCGGCGAGGTTGCGGCTGGCCCCGGCCTGCTCGACGCCCGGCATGCCGCGGACTTCCTCGGCGAATCCGGCGTTCGGAGAGCTGGCGACGACCACTCCGATCTGCGGCCAGCTCTGGATCACCGTGCCGCCGGCGGCGCGCACCGATTCTTCGGTGCGGGCGACTCCTTCGCCTTCGGGGGCGATCACGACGAAGTGCGCTGCTGCGGTCTGCTCCGCGGGGGCGGGAGCGGTGGCACCGGCGGTGCTCAGCGGTGCCGCGAGCGCGAGTGCCAAGGCAGCGCCGGCGGCCTGCAGAACCCGCCGGTACATACTCTTGTGTGACACATGTCCTCCCTGTGGAGACTAAGTGTGATCACTTAGTCGCATTTGCCGAAATTTTCCGCCTATTTCGATGACCTCCGGTAGGGCGAAACGGAGTAATTCCATCGCAGACAGTTTTGATGGAAATAGGGGCCCGGTGGTTTTAAGGTCACCAGGTGTCGGATCTGAAACTGAGCCCACCGGAACCGGAGCCGAATTCCGCGGCGATGCGGCGCGCACTGCGCCGCGCGCGGGACGGAGTTTCCCTGGACGCCACCGAAGCCGCGGTGCTGCTGCACGCCCGAGGCGAAGCGCTGGAAGAACTGATGGCGGCTGCGCGCCAAGCCAGGCAGGCGCACCTGCTGGCCGAGGGCAGATCGGGAATTGTCACTTACAGCCGGAAGGTCTTCATTCCGCTCACCAGGCTGTGCCGTGACCGCTGCCACTACTGCACCTTCGCCACGACGCCGAACCGGGTGGAATCGGCATTTCTGGAATTGGACGAAATTCTGGAAATAGCGCGAAAAGGCGCCGCGGCGGGCTGCAAGGAGGCGCTGTTCACCCTCGGCGACCGCCCGGAGGACCGCTGGTCGGTCGCCGCCGAGTGGTTGAACGCCCGCGGATACTCCTCCACAGTGGACTACCTGCGGGCCTGCGCGATCGCGGTGCTGGAGGAAACCGGTCTGCTGCCGCACCTCAACCCGGGCGTGCTCAGCTGGGCCGAGTTCAACCGGCTCAAACCGGTCGCCCCGAGCATGGGCATGATGCTGGAGACCACCGCCGAACGGCTGTGGCGGGAGAAGGGTGGACCGCACTACGGCAGCCCGGACAAAGAACCCGCCGTGCGGCTGCGCGCGCTCACCGACGCCGGCCGCGTCGCGATCCCCTTCACCAGCGGAATCCTCATCGGAATCGGGGAGACCAAGGTCGAACGCGCCGAATCCCTGCTGGCCCTGCGCAGCAGCGCGCGCCAGTACGGGCACCTGCAGGAAGTGATCGTGCAGAACTTCCGCGCCAAACCGGACACCGCGATGCGCGGCATGCCCGACGCCGACCTGCAGGACCTGGCCGCCACCATCGCGGTCGCCCGCCTGGTGCTGCCCTCCGGGGTGAGCGTGCAGGCGCCGCCGAACCTGGTCGCCGGTGAGCAGGCGCTGGTGCTGCGGGCCGGGATCGACGACTGGGGCGGGGTTTCCCCGGTCACCCCGGACCACGTCAACCCGGAGCACCCGTGGCCGGAGATCGACGACCTGGCGGCCAAAACCGCCGAAGGCGGCTTCCAACTGCGGGAGCGGTTGACCATCTACCCGCGCTACGTGCGCGCCGCGCTCACCGGGCAAGCCGTGCAGTGGCTGGATCCGCGGCTGTTCGACCACGTCCAAGCGCTGTCTGCAGAGGACGGACTCGCGGCCCAGGACGCCCGCCCGGTCGGCAGGCAGTGGCAGGAACCGGAAGGCGGGCTGGACTCCACCGGCCGGACCGACCTGCACCACAGCATCGACACCACCGGCCGGACCGAGCAGCGCCGCAGCGACTTCGACACCGTCTACGGCGACTGGACCGAGCTGCGCGACCAGCTGCCGGCCACTGCGCCGCAGCGCCTGGACGCCGACGTGCGGGAGGCCCTGCGGCTGGCCGAAACCGATCCGGCCGGCCTGCTCGACCAGAGCCGCACCGACGCGGCCATGGCCCTGCTCACCTGCGACGGGCCAGCGCTGGACGAGCTGAGCCGGATCGCCGACCAGTTGCGCGAGGACGTGGTGGGCGACGACGTCACCTACATCGTCAACCGCAACATCAACTTCTCCAACGTCTGCTACGTCGGCTGCCGGTTCTGCGCCTTCGCGCAGCGGGAGCGGGACGTCGACGCCTACCGGTTGTCCCCGGAGGAAGTGGCCGACCGCGCGGAGGAGGCCTGGCAGGCCGGGGCCACCGAGGTGTGCATGCAGGGCGGCATCGACCCGCGGATGCCGGTCAGCGGCTACGCCGAGCTGGTCCGGGCGGTCAAGCAGCGGGTGCCGGAGATGCACGTCCACGCGTTCAGCCCGATGGAGGTGGTCAGCGCGGCGGCCAAGGCCGGGGTGAGCGTCGAGGAGTGGCTCGCCGAGCTCAAGGAAGCCGGACTGGGCAGCATCCCCGGCACCGCCGCGGAGATCCTCGACGACGAGGTCCGGTGGGTGCTGACCAAGGGCAAGCTGCCGACCGCCGAGTGGATCGAGGTGATCACCACCGCGCACCGGCTGGGCATCCCGTCCTCGGCGACGATGATGTACGGCCACGTGGACACCCCGCAGCACTGGCTCGGGCACTTCCGCACCCTGGCGGCGGTGCAGGACAAGGCCGCCGAGCACGGCAACGCGGGGTTCACCGAGTTCGTGCCGCTGCCGTTCGTGCACCGCAACGCGCCGATCTACCTGGCCGGCCTGGCTCGGCCCGGGCCGAGCTTCCGGGACAACCGGGCGGTGCACGCCATGGCCCGGATCCTGCTGCACGGGCGGATCGACAACGTCCAGGTCTCCTGGGTCAAGCTCGGTGACCAGGGCACCACGACGCTGCTCAACGGCGGGGCCAACGATCTCGGCGGAACGCTGATGGAGGAGACCATCAGCCGCATGGCCGGCTCGGAGCACGGTTCGGCGCGCACGGTGGCCGAACTGCGCCGGCTGGCGGAGCGGGCCGGGCGTCCCGCACGGCAGCGCACGACCACGTACGGGCGACCCCGGCGGATCCAGCTCGGAGTGGTCTGATCGGGCTGCGCGACGAGCGGCCGGCAGGTCGGGCGCGGAAAACCGGACGAGAGGTCTGTTTTGGCGCCTGACCTGCTTCGTCCTCCTCCCTCAGGGGCCCGGGAAAAGCGCCGAGCGGCCGGAAAATATGATCACCGCGTCGTGGCGCGTTTACCTGGAGCCACACTTTCCCGCAACTTGTGGCTGGTACGGTCCGCTACCGGACTAGGACTTGGACTAGCCCCTGAAGGGTTAACCATTGAGGGAGATGCGCTCGTGCGTAGCCGAATATTACGCTCCGTGCAGTTATCCGGGATAGCTGTTGGAGTGCTGACCCTGCTGCTGTCCACAGCCTCCGTCGCGAACGCCGCCCCGGCCGCCGTGCTCGCCCAAGCGACCCCGTTCGACCTGCTGCGCGCTCCGGTGGGAGTGACCGCGATCGGGCTCGGCATCGTCGGAATGGTGGCCGGCGCCTTCCGCAAGAAGAAGGTCCAGCCCGAGAACGAACGGCGCACCGACCTGTGATCGAGCGGGGCTTTCGAGGCTGACGGAACGACTCGGCCCCCGCTCCCGCTCCCGAACGCTGGACTTGCGAGAATTGCAGGGTGAGCAACGCACCCGAGACCAGCGAAAAGCCCGCGGCACGGCCGCGCGTGTTCTCCGGTATTCAACCCACCGCTGACTCGTTCCACCTCGGCAACTACTTGGGCGCCCTGCGCGAGTGGGTTGTGATGCAGGACGACTACGAGGCGTTCTACTGCGTCGTCAACCTGCACGCCATCACCGTGCAGCAGAACCCGGAAGACCTGCTCAAGCGCACCCGGTTGTCCGCGGCCCAGTTGCTCGCACTCGGCATCGACCCGGACCGCAGCGCGCTGTTCGTGCAGAGCCACGTGCCCGAGCACTCGCAGCTGAGCTGGGTGCTGGAATGCCTCACCGGCTACGGCGAAGCCAGCCGGATGACCCAGTTCAAGGACAAGGCGGCTCGCCAAGAGGAGGAGCACGTCAGCGTCGGCCTGTTCACCTACCCGGCGCTGATGGCCGCCGACATCCTGCTGTACCACACGGACGTGGTGCCGGTCGGCGACGACCAGCGCCAGCACCTGGAACTCACCCGCAACCTGGCCCAGCGGTTCAACTCCCGGTTCGGGGAGACGTTCAAGGTGCCGACCGCGCACATCCCGAAGGAGACCGCGCGGGTCTACGACCTGCAGGACCCGACCTCGAAGATGAGCAAGTCGGTGCCCTCCGGCGTCGTCGAGCTGCTGGAGGACCCGAAGCGGTTGGCCAAGAAGATCCGCTCCGCGGTCACCGACATGGAGCGCGAGATCCGCTACGACCCGGAGAACAAGCCGGGCATCAGCAACCTGCTGTCCATCTACTCGGGGTTGACCGGCAAGACGATCGCCGAGCTGGAGACCGAGTACGACGGCAAGGGCTACGGCGACCTGAAGAAGGACCTCGGCGAGGTCGTGGTCGAGTTCGTCACCCCCATCCAGCAGAAGGTGCAGGAGTTCCTGGACGACCCGGCCGAACTGGACAAGGTGCTGCAGCGCGGCGCCGAACGGGCCCGCCAGGTCGCGGCGGACACCCTGAAGGTGGTCTACGAGCGCGTGGGCTTCCTCCCGCCTGTGAGCTGAACTGATCGAATCCCGGTACCCTGCTGCCGGTCGGCGCAAGCCGTTCCGGCAGGAGGGTGCCTGTGGCTACTCAGGAAGAAGGCAAGCCGAGCCGGCTCACCCGGCTCCGGGAGCAGCACTACTGGCTCGACCGGTTGCTGCGGGCGGTCACCCGCTACCAGGCCCAGTACGGGGACTACTACGCGGCCGCGATCACCTACTTCAGCGTGCTGGCCCTGGTGCCGCTGCTGATGATCGCCTTCGCCATCGCCGGCTTCGTCCTGCGCGGAAACCCGGACCTGCTGGAGCGGCTGCAGACCTCCATCACCACCTCGGTGCCGAACCCGGCGATGAGCCAAATCCTCGAGCGGGTGGTGAACGAGGCCGTCAACAAGGCCGGCGCCGTCGGCCTCCTCGGCCTGCTGGGGGCGCTGTACTCCGGGCTGGGGTGGATGACCAACCTGCGGGAGGCCCTGTCCGCGCAGTGGACGCAGAAGCCCGAGCAGCCGCCGATGATCAAGCGGATGGCCTACGACCTGGCCGCGCTGGGCGGCCTCGGCGCAGCTCTGGTGCTGTCGTTCGGGATCAGCGCGTTCGGCGGCTTCGGTCGGCGGATGTTCGAACTGCTCGGCATCGCCGACACGCTGGGCGCGGCGATCGTGCTGCGGGTGCTGGCCATCGCGCTGTCGCTGGCGGCGAGCTGGCTGGTGTTCCTGTGGGTGCTGACCCGCTTGCCGCGCCAGCCGGTCGCCTGGCGCGACTCCTTGACGGGGGCGCTGTTCGCCGCCGTCGGTTTCGAACTGCTCAAGCAGGTGGGGCAGATCTACCTCAACAGCGTGACCTCGTCCCCGGCCGGGGCCGCGTTCGGCCCGATCATCGGTCTGCTGGTGTTCGCCAACCTCGCGTCCCGCTTCATCCTGTTCACCGCTGCCTGGACGGCGGTCGGCCAGGCGGCCGAGCGGCGGGGAGCAGCTCCCCAGCCGCCCGGCCCGGCGATCCTCCGCCCGGTGGTGGTGCAGCCGCGGATGCGGGTGGCCACCTCGATGGGCCTGTTCGGCCTCGGTGCGCTGGCCAGCTGGCTCTGGCGGCGCTTCCGGTGAGCGACCGCCCGCCGGCGGATCAGTCGTCGTCCGCGGAGCCCCCGTCGTCGCTGCGGGACATCGCGCGCATCCGGCGGTTGCGCACCGCCACCATCCCCACGAGGGCCGTGGCCGCCCCGGCGAGCAGGGCCAGCGGCCCGCCGGCGTTGCCGAACAAGCTGCGCTCGGTGTCCCCGGAGTCGGTGCCGGAGGCTTCCTGCACCTCCTGCTCAGCGGCCCGCGGAGCAGGCGTCGGCGAGGGGGACTCCGGCTTCGGCTTCCCGGTCACGAGTTCGCCGACCTCGGCGTCCTCCGGCAGCTCGAACCCGTAGTCCAGCAGCCGCATGGCCTGCGCGGGCAGCCGCTCGTTCTCGACCTCGCCCCGCATCAGCACGGTGACGAGCTTCCGCCCGTCCCGCTCGGCGGCCCCGATGAAGGTGTGCCGGGCGTCGTCGGTGAACCCGGTCTTGCCCCCGATCGCCCCCGGGTAGTTCAACAGCAGCGAGTTGTCGCTCCAGATCTCCAACGGCGGCTGCTCGGGAGCACCGGGCAGCAAGGTCTGCTTGGTGGAGATCGCCTTGGCGAAAGCGGGCTCCCGCAGCGCTTCCCGGAAGATCAGCGCCAGGTCGTAGGCCGACGCGCTCATCCCCGGACCGTCCAGACCGGACGGTGTGGCCGCTCGGGTGTCGAGCGCGCCCAGCTGGCGGGCCAACTCGTTCATCTTGTCCACCATGGCGTCCATCCCGCCGGCCTTGCGGGCCAAGGCGTGGGCGGCGTCGTTGCCGGACTGCATGAGCAACCCGGTGACGACCTGCTCCACGGTGTAGGTCGTTCCCGGCACCAGCCCCACCCGGCTGCCTTCCTGATCGGCGTCCTCCTGGGTGGCGACGATGGTGTCGTCGAGCTCCATCTCCCGGATGGCCACCAGGGCGGTGAGCACCTTGATGGTGGAGGCCGGCCGGTGTCGGGCGTGCGGATCCTGAGCGGCCAGCACCGCACCGGTCTCCAGATCGGCGATCAGCCAGCTGGCCGCGGTGATGCCTTCCGGTGGCGGGGGAGCGCCGTCCGGCAGGATCAGCCCGCACTCGCCCAGCCGGTCACCACCGACCGGTTCTTCCGGCACCGGCAGCGGCGGTGGGGAAGGCACTCCCGGCGGAGGCACCTCCGAAGTGTCCACTGCAGGCGGTGGTGCGGCGTTGCGCTCCCAGCATTCCTGCCGTTCCGGTTCCTCGGCCGCGCCAGCGGTGGCCGGCAGCAACAGCAGCCCGGCGAGAACGCAGGCGAAACTGCGGAACGCGCGATGCTGACCAGGGAATGATCTCGCTGAGTTTGTCCGCACGTGATGAGGCTAGCTAAATTCTCCGAAGTGGGCTGTTGGAGTAAGCCAACCGGCCATTGCTGCGCGGGGATAAACCGAGTGGCATAGGACAAGTGGCGGACGGCCGCACCCTGGTTTACCAGGGCGTGTCGGCTAACCTCGAAAACGAGGCGGTTTCGGACCATTCGGTCGATGTGAAGGCCGCCACGCAATCGCGATAGGAAAGAAACAGGTGCCGCCGTGACGCTCTCTCGCCGAATTTCCTTGTTCTTGTTGCTGTTCGGAGTGTGGACCTACGTGCTGTGGCCGAACTTCATCCGCAACATCTGGCGCAGCGACCGGTCCTGGGACGCCGCCGGATCCCCGACTTCTTACCTGGTCGTGCACCTGGTCATCGCGGTCGTCTCGCTGGTCCTGGGCACGGCGATCGGGGTGATCGGCTGGCGCGGGTTCCGGGCGTCGCAGGTCGAGAAGCAAGAAGTCGCGCGATGAAAAAAGCGGTTCGGGCAAAGCCGGGAGGCCTTGCCCGAACCGCTTTTCGAGCTCCTCGCTCAGCGGCGACGGAACATCAAGGCGCGCTTGACCTCCTGGATCGCCTGGGTCACCTGGATGCCGCGCGGGCAGGCATCGGTGCAGTTGAAGGTGGTGCGGCACCGCCAGACACCGTCAACGTCGTTGAGGATGTCCAGCCGCTCCTCGGCGGCCTCGTCCCGGCTGTCGAAGATGAACCGGTGCGCGTTGACGATCGCCGCCGGACCGAAGTAGGAGCCGTCGGACCAGTACACCGGGCACGACGTGGTGCACGCCGCGCACAGGATGCACTTGGTGGTGTCGTCGAACCGCGCCCGCTCCGCCGGGGACTGGATCCGCTCCCGGGTGGGCTGGTTGCCGCTGGTGATCAGGTACGGCTTGATGGCCCGGTAGGCCTCGAAGAACGGCTCCATGTCCACCAGCAGGTCCTTCATCACCGGCAGGCCCTTGATGGGCTCGACGGTGATGGTGGTCTCCCCGCTCTTGGCGAACATGTCCTTCATCAGGACCTTGCAGGCGAGCCGGTTGACGCCGTTGATGCGCATCGCGTCCGAACCGCACACACCGTGGGCACAGGACCGGCGGAAGGTCAGCGTGCCGTCGATGTACCACTTGATGTAGTGCAGCAGGTTCAGCACGCGGTCCCCGGGCAGCGCCGGAACCCGGTAGGACTCCCAGTGCATGTCCTCGTCGACCTCCGGGTTGTACCGGAGGATCTTGACGGTGACCATGGTGGCGCCTTCCGGCACCGGCGGCGCATCCGCTGGCAGGTCGGTGGCCCGGTCCTTGTTCTCGTTCGTAGTGGCGGCGGTCATCAGTACTTACGCTCCATCGGCTGGTACCGGGTGATGACGACGGGCTTGTAGTCCAACCGGATGTCGGACTGGAAACCGGTCAACCCGAGCGGTGCGTTGGGGTCTTCCTTCTCCGGCAGCACCTTGTACTGCATGCTGTGCCGCATGAAGTTGGTGTCGTCCCGGTTCGGGTAGTCCTCCCGGGCGTGACCGCCACGGGACTCCTTGCGGGCGAGCGCACCGTTGACCAGCGCTTCGGCCAGGTCGAGCAGGAAGCCCAGCTCGATGGCCTCCAGCAGGTCGGAGTTGTACCGCTTGCCCTTGTCGTGCACGGCGATGCGGCCGTACCGCTCCTTGAGCGCCTGCACGTCCGCCAGCGCCTGCTTCAACGTCTCCTCGGTGCGGTACACCGAGGCGTTGGCGTCCATGGTCTGCTGCAGCTCGGTGCGCAGCGTGGCGACCCGCTCGCCACCGGAAGCCGTGCGCAGGTGCTCCACCATGCCCTGCACCATCTTCGCCGGCTCCGGCGGGAGCTCGACGAAGTCGTGGCTGTTGGCGTACTCGGCGGCGGCCAACCCGGAGCGGCGTCCGAAGACGTTGATGTCCAGCAGGGAGTTGGTGCCCAGGCGGTTCGCGCCGTGCACCGACACGCAGGCGCACTCACCGGCGGCGTACAGGCCGGCGACGGTGTTCTCGTTGTCCCGCAGCACCTGGCCGTCCAAGTTGGTGGGGATACCGCCCATCGCGTAGTGCGCGGTCGGGTAGACCGGCACCGGCTCCTTGGTCGGCTCCACGCCCAGGTAGGTGCGGGAGAACTCGGTGATGTCCGGGAGCTTGGACTCCAGCACGTCCTCACCGAGGTGCGTGACGTCGAGCAGCACGTAGTCCTTGTTCGGACCAGCGCCGCGGCCCTCGCGGACCTCCAGGGCCATCGACCGGGCGACGATGTCGCGCGGGGCGAGGTCCTTGATGGTGGGCGCGTAGCGCTCCATGAACCGCTCGCCGTCGGCGTTGCGCAGGATGCCGCCCTCACCGCGGACCGCCTCGGAGATCAGGATGCCGAGGCCGGCCAGACCGGTCGGGTGGAACTGGTAGAACTCCATGTCCTCCAGCGGCAGGCCCTTGCGGTAGACGATGCCCATGCCGTCACCGGTGAGGGTGTGGGCGTTGGAGGTGGTCTTGAAGACCTTGCCGAAACCACCGGTGGCGAAGACGACGGCCTTGGCGTGGAAGACGTGGATCTCGCCGGTGGCCAGTTCGTAGGCGATCGCGCCGGTGCACACCGGCCCGTCCGGACCCTCGCTCATCGCGATGTCCAGGACGTAGAACTCGTTGAAGAACTCGACGCCGTGCTTGATGCAGTTCTGGTACAGCGTCTGCAGGATCATGTGGCCGGTGCGGTCGGCCGCGTAGCAGGCGCGGCGCACCGGGGCCTTGCCGTGGTCGCGGGTGTGCCCGCCGAACCGGCGCTGGTCGATCTTGCCCTCGGGGGTCCGGTTGAACGGCAGCCCCATCCGCTCCAGGTCGAGGACCGCGTCGATGGCTTCCTTCGCCATCACCTCGGCGGCGTCCTGGTCGACCAGGTAGTCACCGCCCTTGATGGTGTCGAAGGTGTGCCACTCCCAGTTGTCCTCTTCGACGTTGGCCAGGGCTGCGCACATACCACCCTGCGCAGCACCGGTGTGTGATCGCGTCGGGTAGAGCTTGGTGAGCACGGCGGTCCGGGCGCGCTGCCCCGCCTCGATCGCGGCGCGCATCCCGGCACCGCCGGCGCCGACGATGACCACGTCGTACTTGTGGAATTGCATTGGTCGTCTCCTTGGGCTGTGGCGGACCGCTGTGCTCGGTCCCCACGCTGCGGTCGTGGCGCGGTCAGCCGATGTTCGGGTCGAAGGTGAAGATCACGAAGGTGCCCAGACCCACGGTCAGCACGACCGAGACGTACAGCAGCATCTTCAGCCAGAAGCGGGTGCTGTCCTTGCGCGAGTAGTCGTTGATGACGGTGCGCAGGCCGTTGCCGCCGTGAAGGCCGGCCAGCCACAGCATCAGCAGGTCCCAGAACTGCCAGAACGGGGAAGCCCAGCGTCCCGCGACGAAGGCGAAGTTGATCCGCTGCACGCCGCCGTCCAGGAACAGCATGATCAGCAGGTGGCCCAGCACCAGGAAGAGCAGGACCACCCCGGACAGCCGCATGAAGATCCAGCTGAACAGTTCGAAGTTGTTGCGGCGTGCGGCCGGGCGACGCGGCGAGCGCGGCTTGTCAACCGACAGCGGTGCTTCAGTGACGCTCATATGGTTCACAGCCCCCCGAGCAATTCCGTGGCAGCGCGGCTGAGCAAGCTGATCGCGGCCGGGATCATCAACACCAGCCACAGCACGATGACGGTCCAGAGCATGGGCTTCTGGTACTTCGTGCCCTTGGCCCAGAAGTCGACCAGCATTACCCGGATGCCGTTGAATGCGTGGAACAGCACGGCCGCCAGGAGACCCAGCTCGAACAGGATCATCACCGGGTTCTTGTAGGTCTCGATGACCGTGTCGTATGCGTTCGGTGAGACCCGGACCAGTGCGGTGTCCAGGACGTGCACAAACAGGAAAAAGAAGGTGAGTACGCCCGTGATTCGGTGGGCGACCCACGACCACATGCCCAGGTCGCCGCGGTACAGACGCCCCTTCGCGAGCGGCGCTTCAGCGCGCTCGGGAGCCTCTGCCGCGGAGGCGGTGGTGCTGGCCATGGTGGAAGGCCTCCAACCTCGCTGGTGGACTGACGGGCCCCGTTCGGGAACACGTGTGACCGGACCCCGAATCGCAGTGGTCCCAACAAGGCGTTGGGTGCGCCCCGAGACCGGCCACGAACTGGGGCCTTGACTTCTCGGATGCTAGACCCGGGGGTATCTTCCGGCCTACTCGCCCACGGCGTCTGTGATCGAGCAGACAGCCCGGCCGACCGGTGTTGATCGATATAGAAATCGTTTCGTGATATCTCGATGATGCCCTTTCGGTTTCGCTTTCCCCAAAATGGAGACCCGCATCACCGGATGAAGCAAGTCACATCGTTCGAACAGGTGACACGTGGGAGTGGCGTCCGGGCGTTGCCGCACTGGGGCAGCGCACCGTGAGCGGTGGCGCCACCGGTGGGGCAGGAGCGAGCACCGCGCCGGTGCCGACGTCCGCCCCGGGCCGCATTCGGTGAGCTGGTTCGCCGGTGCGCAGCGGGCAGCCCGGTGAGCGCGCGGCGACCGGAAGGCGCCGGCGGAGCCCGGAAGTGATGCGGAGTTCTGGATGACGACAGCAGTGGACTGGGACGCACTGCGGGACGCCGCGGTGCAGGCTGCGGCGAAGGCCTACGCCCCCTACTCGGGACTGCAGGTGGGCGCGGCCGCGTTGACCGACAGCGGGGAGGTCGTCGTCGGCTGCAACGTGGAGAACGGCTCGTACGGGCTGACCCTGTGCGCCGAGTGCACGATGGCTGGGCAGCTGCGGCTGTCCGGGGCCCAGCGGTTCGTGGCGGTGGCCTGCCGCAGCGGGACGGGACAGCTGCTGATGCCGTGCGGCCGGTGCCGGCAGCTGCTCCACGAGCTGGGCGGACCGGACTGCCTGCTGGACACGCCGCGCGGGGTGCTGGATATGCGGCAGGTCCTGCCGGACGCTTTCGAGCTGTGACCACCCGTCCGGGGTGGGTCGTCCAGGGGTGCTGCTGCTTGGCCCCAGCAGCCGGTGGGGAACGGAGGAGCGCGTGCACACGGCCGTCGACGTCATCCGCAGCAAGCGGGACGGGCAGGAACTGACCGGCGAGCAGATCGACTGGGTGATCGACGCCTACACCCGGGGCGAGGTCGCCGACGAGCAGATGGCCGCGCTGGCCATGGCCGTGTTCCTGCGCGGCATGGGCCCGGCCGAGACCGCCCGGTGGACCGCCGCGATGGTGGCCTCCGGGGAGGTGCTCGACCTCGGCGCGGTGCGCCGGCCGACGGTGGACAAGCACTCCACCGGAGGGGTCGGTGACAAGATCACCCTGCCGTTGACGCCGCTGGTGGCCGCGTGCGGTGCCGCGGTCCCGCAGCTCTCCGGCCGGGGCCTGGGGCACACCGGTGGCACGCTGGACAAGCTGGAGTCCATCCCGGGGTGGCGGGCCCAGCTGTCCGCGGAGGAGATCCAGCGGCAGCTCAACTCGATCGGTGCCGTGGTGTGCGCGGCGACCACCGGACTGGCCCCCGCGGACCGCAAGCTCTACGCCCTGCGGGACGTCACCGGAACGGTCGAGTCCGTGCCGTTGATCGCCAGCTCGATCATGAGCAAGAAGCTCGCCGAAGGGGCGCAGAGCCTGGTGCTGGACGTCAAGTGCGGCTCCGGGGCGTTCATGAAGACGTTCCCGCAGGCGCGGGAGCTGGCCGAAGCGCTGGTGGGGATCGGCACCGGGAACGGGGTGCGCACCAGCGCGCTGATCACCGACATGTCGGTCCCGCTGGGGCGCGCCGTCGGCAACGCGCTCGAGGTGCGCGAAGCGGTGGAGGTGCTGCGCGGGCGGGGCCCTGCCGACATCACCGAACTCACCCTCGCCCTCGCCCGGGAGATGCTGGCGCTCGCCGGGTTGTCCGAGGTGGATCCCGAGCCGGTGTTGGCGGACGGTCGGGCCTACGAGACCTGGTGCCGGATGATCGCCGCGCAAGGGGGCGACCCGGAAGCCCCGCTGCCGCAGGCCACCTGCGTGGAACCGGTGCTCGCCGAGGAGGACGGGGTCCTGCAGCGGCTCGACGCCTACGCGGTGGGCGTGGCGGCCTGGCGCCTGGGGGCCGGCCGGGCGCGCAAGGAGGACGCGGTGGACCACAGCGCCGGGGTGCGGTGCCTGGTCAAGCCGGGGGAGCGGGTGAGCCGGGGGCAGCCGCTGCTGGAGCTGCACACCGACCGGCCGGAGACCGTGCCGGCCGCCCGCGAAGCCCTGGCCGGCGGCTACGAGATCGGGGAGCAGGCGGTCGAAACCGGGCCGCTGGTGCTCGACCGGGTGCGGAAAGCATGAGTGCCGGCCGGGTGGACCGGCCGGCACTCGCAGATCCGGTGCGGAACGCTCAGGCGCTCTCGGCGTTCTGACCGTCGCCGCTGTCGGCGGGCAGCGCCTTCTCCGGTTCCCGCTTGGCGCTCTTGGAGCGTCCCCGGCGCTGCTGGCGCGGCAGCGTGGTGGGCGGCGGAGGCGAAGCCGGCATGCCGCCGCCGAGGATCAGCTCGGCGAAGGTGGCCATGGCCTCGTCGAGCTGGCTGGCGTGCCGCCGCTCGCTCTCCTCGTGGGCCTGCCGGACCAGGTTGCTCAGCTCCTCCGAGTCCGGGCGCTGGGCGAGGTTGCCGCTGAGCTGGGACAGGTTCTTCGACAGGGTGCCGCCGAGCTCGCCCAAACCGGTCTTGACGCCTTCTTCCACCGACTCCAGCCGGTTGCCGAAGCCCTGCTCGACCTGGTCGATGCGGGTGTTGAGGTTGCCCTCGACGTTGTTGAGCCGGTCGGACACCTCGCTGAGCCGGTTGCTGAGCTGCTCGAGCCGTTCGGCCAGGCTGTCCAGCTGCTCGGTCGGGTCCACCGCGGGGCGGGAAGCCAGGTGGTCGAGCTTGCCGTCGAGCTGGTCGCGGCTGCTGGCGACGGCTTCGCTGAGGCTGCTCTGCGCGTTCTCCACCGAGTCGGTGAAGGCCCGCTGCAGGGCTTCGCGGGTGCCGTCGAGGTGCTCGTGCACGCCCTCGTCGATCTCGGCGAACCGCCCGCGCAGGCTGGTCTCCAGCGAGTCGATCCGCTCCTTGAGCGGCTCCTGCACGGTTCCCGGCAGCGACTCCAGCCGATCGTCCTGTTTGTCCAGGTGGACGCCCAGCTCGTCGAGCCGCTTGTGGATGTGGGCGAGTTTGTCCTCCAGCCCGTCCATCCGGCCGACGACACCGTCCATCCGGCCGACAACGCCATCCATCCGGCCGTCGAGCTGGGCGAACGGTTTGGCCAGCTTGTCCGCGAGCGTTTCCACCGCGCCTTTGAGCTCGAGCAGCGCGTCGTTGTGCGTCTCCAGCTTCGCGAGCGCTTCGTCGAGCCGCTCGGCGAGCACGGTCACTTCGGTGCGGTCGGGCAGCTCGGACAGCCGCTTTCTCACAGAGCCGAGAGACTCCAGCGGAGAAAGCCGGGCATGGATTTCATCCAGTGCGTCGAAAATCTGCTGCTGTTCGCTCTCGCGGATCTCAGCCGCACGCGTGAGCATGTTGCGCATGCGGTCGAACGACATGTTCTCGGTCACGGCTAGGGGCGTCCTTCGTCGAGTGGAGGTGAGGACAAAAGGAGCCTAACGAGTCTTCTGGCGCGTTCCCATCCACCCCCCGGATACTTTGCGTGAGTACGGACCGGTAACCGATGTCGGTGCGAACCGGCGACCTCCTAAAAGAGCAACGGGGCAAACCAAAAGCAGTAAAGCGCGCGGAACGGAAGACGTTCCGGGGAATTGTGCGTCAATTGCTGTCGATCGTTTACTTCTTCGTTCGCTGGCCGTTTCGCGCCAGCGGAGCGTCGTTCCCGTGCTGGCCGGGTCACCGCTAGTAACGTGGTGCTATGTCGACACCGGTGAACTTGGACACCATTCGGCGAGTGCCAAAAGTACTGCTCCACGACCACCTCGACGGCGGTCTGCGACCCCAGACCGTCATCGACCTGGCGCGGGACGCCGGCTACTCCGGCCTGCCCGCAACCGATCCCGGCGCGTTGGAGGAGTGGTTCGCCGAAGCGGCGGATTCCGGCTCCCTCGAGCGCTACCTGGAAACTTTCTCCCACACCGTCGCGGTGATGCAGACCCGGGAAGGGCTGTTCCGGGTCGCCGCGGAATGCGCCGAGGACCTCGCCGCGGACGGAGTGGTGTACGCGGAGGTCCGGTACGCGCCGGAACTCTCCCAAGAACGGGGTTTGAGCCTGGACGAGATAGTGCAGGCAATTCTGGACGGTTTCCGGGAAGGTGAACGCCGAGCCGCCGCGGCCGGAAAACGCATCCGGGTCGGGGCTTTGCTGTGCGCCATGCGCCAGAATGCGATGGCGGGGGAAATCGCCAACCTGGCGGTTCGCTACCGGGACGCGGGGGTGGTCGGTTTCGACATCGCCGGTCCGGAAGCCGGATATCCGCCCACCCGGAACCTGGACGCATTCGAATATCTTCGGCAGCAGAACGCGCATTTCACAATTCACGCGGGCGAAGCTTTCGGGCTGCCGTCGATCTGGGAAGCGATTCAGCACTGCGGTGCCGAACGACTGGGGCACGGGGTGCGGATCGTGGACGACATCAAGGTCGAGGAGGACGGCACGGCCCAGCTGGGCAGGCTGGCGGCCTACGTCCGGGACCGCCGGATCCCGCTGGAGATGTGCCCCAGCTCGAACCTGCAGACGGGTGCCGCGCCCTCGCTGGAGGAGCACCCGATCGGCCTGCTGTCCCGGCTGCGGTTCCGGGTCACGGTCAACACCGACAACCGGCTGATGAGCCACTGCACGCTGTCCAGCGAGTTCGCCGAGCTGCACAGGACGTTCGGCTACGGGTGGCAGGACATGCGGTGGTTCACCATCAACGCGATGAAGTCCGCGTTCATCGGTTTCGACGAGCGCCTGGAGTTCATCAACGAAGTGATCAAGCCGGCTTACGACCAGCTGATCCCGTAGCGGCGGGGCCGGGAGGCCGGGACCGCGCCGACCTCCCGGCGCGGTCCGCTCGGGTCAGTGGACGCGCAGCCGGTTCTCCAGGGCGTCCACCAGCTCGCGCCAGACGGCGACTTCGTCGTCGAACGGCGGGCTGGGCGGCAGCCGGTTCGGGTCGGGCTGCAGGATGAACGAGATCAACCAGCCGAGCCGCTCCGACGGCTGCAGCGCCTGCTCGGTGCTCTCGTCGCCGGCCCAGGCGGCGGCGTCCAGCAGCAGTTCCTCGGCCAGGTCCAGCTGGGTGGGGTCCACCGCTTGCGGGCCTTCGGCCAGGTCGGCGTCCAGCCCGGCCAGCAGGTAGGTGTTCTCGTCGGTGACCTCGATGTCCAGCTCGCCGCCGGTGGCCTTCTCCTGCACCTGCGGCCAGGTGGAGACCTCGGCCAGCTCGTTGCCCACCATCTTCGAGCCGTCGGCCAGGAAGCGGGCCAGTTCGCGGGGGCTGGTGAACACGTCGATCTTCCCGTCGCTGCCGAGGAAAACCGGGTCGTCGTCGAGGTAGCAGCGCAGCGAGTAGTACTCGCCCTGGCTGGTGATGATCCGGATCGGGTCGATGCCGACCTCGCCCCAGAACCCGGTCTCCGCGTCCTCGTAGTCGTCCACATCGGACATCTCGGCGGTGGCCGGGGTGTCGTCGTCCTCGTCCCCCAGCAGCTCGCCGAGCTCCGCTTCCGCGGTCGCCACCGCGTCCTCGGGGACGGCCGGGACGGTGACCACCGAGTCGATGGCGTCCAGCAGCTCGTCCCACCGCTCGGCGACCACTTTGCACAGCTCGTTCCAGCGGCGCTGCCCGTCCCGTCCGGAGAAGGCCAGCGTTCCTTCGCCCAGCAAGGCGAAACCGGGGGCCGCGTCCAGCACCTCGTGCACCTGCTCGAGGTCGCAGACGTCGGCCAGGGAACGCGCGATGTCGACGATGTCGGCCAGCTCGCTGAGCGTCCAGGTGTCCGGCGGCTCGGCCACCAGCTCCGGGACCCCCACCAAGTCGAACTGGTGGTCCTCGTCCGGGGACAGCTCCGCGGCCGACAGGGCGGTGACCACGTGCCACGCCGGGTGGTCGATCAGGTCGTGCTCCTTGGCGGTGCGCACGAACGCGGTCAGCCGGGCGGCGTCCGGGAACGCGTACAGGTCGTCCTCATGACCCAGGAACGCTTCCCACTCCTCGCCGTCCTCCCGCCACCGCGGTGCCCACAAGGTGACCACGTCGCCTTGTGGCAGCCCAAGCTCGATGGGAACGATGTCCTGCGCCATCTCTCGGTACCTCCGTCACCGAACCCGACCTCGCGGAAGCCTACGGGGCGGGGGAACACACTTCGTAACCCGGTCAGCCTGACACGGTAGTCACCCCGTCGAGTGCAACGGGGAGCGGAACAGCAAGTGACGCCACGGCGGAGCAGAAGCCACCACACGGCGCAGCGGACTGCCCGGCCAGGGGGGTTCCGGTTGGCGGTACCGGCCGCGGGCCGAGCTGACGATCATGAACGGAATGGAAGTCGCTGAGCTGTGGGCGGAAATCGAGCACTGGTTGCGCCAGCACGCACCGGTGACCGCGGCCGCGCTGCGCGTCCCGGCCACCGCGCGTGATTTCACCGCGGTGCAGCAGGAGCTGTCGGCCGAACTGCCGGCCGACCTGCGCGCCTGGTGGTCCTGCTGCGATGGCACCGATCCGGACGTGCTCGCCGAGGTGCTGCCGCCGTTCTACACGCCCTACGGCCTGCACAAGTCGCTCCAGGAGTGGCGGGCCAAGTGCGAGCAGCTGCCGGTCGGGCGGGCGGCCGGGCGGCAGGCCGGGGCGCACAGCCAGGTCTTCCACCCGGAGTGGATGCCGATCGCCGGGGACGGTTACGCCGACGAGCTGGTGGTGGACCTGCGCCCGGGGCCGCTGCGCGGGTGCGTGCTGGAGTGGGAGAAGGACGCGGGGCGGGTGCAGTGGTGCGGGTGGCGCAGCATCCGGGACATGCTCGGCTCGGTGCACCGGGCGCTCACCGAGGGCACCGCGGTCGTCCACAGCTTCCCGGTGGTGACCGAGGACGGCCGGCTGACCTGGCGGGTCAACTGACGGCAGCGGCGCCCGGCGCCGCGCCGCTCACGCCCCGAGCGGGTGCCAGAGCGTCTTGAGCTCCACGAACGAGCGGAGCCGCCGCAGCCCCGGGTCGGTCGTCCAGTCGTCCGGTTCGGCGGTGGCGAGGACCCGCTTGGCGGTGCCCGCTGCCGCCTCCTCCAGCTCCGCCCGCAGCTCGGCGTCCGCGGCGCCGGTCAGGTCCAGGGCGTTGACGTCGGCGTGGGCGGCCAGCACCGGGCCCAACTCCGCTGTCCGTCCAGTGAGGACGTTGACCACGCCGCCGGGCACGTCGGAAGTGGCCAGCACCTCGGCGAAGTCGATCGCGGGCAGCGGACGCCGCTCGCTGGCCACCAGCACGCAGGTGTTCCCGGTGGCGATGACCGGGGCCAGGGCGCTGATCAGGCCGAGCAGGCAGGAGTTCTGCGGCGCCAGCACGCCCACCACCCCGACGGGCTCGGGGGAGCTGCAGGAGAAGTACGGTCCCGCGACCGGGTTGGGGGAGCCCAGCACGGCGGCGACCTTGTCGGTCCACCCCGCGTACCACACCAGTCGGTCGATCGCGGTGTCCAGCACCGCTTCGGCCTCGCCCGCGGACAACCCCTCAGCCGCCCGCAGTCCGGCGGTGAACTGGGCGCGCCGCCCTTCCAGCACCTCGGCGATCCGGTAGATCACCTGCCCCCGGTTGTAGGGGGTGGCGCCGGACCAGCCGGCGAAGGCCTTGCGGGCCGCGCTCACCGCGTCCCGCACGTCCTTGCGGGAGGCCCGGGCCGCGTTGGCCAGGAACCCGCCGGTCGCCTCGTGCACCGGGTAGACCCGGCCGGATTCGGAGCGCTGGAACGCCCCACCGAGGTAGAGCTTGTACGTCTTCGCCACTGCCAGTCGCTCCGGTGTGCGTCCGTCAGACATCGAGATACGCCTCCAGTCCAGCGCGACCGCCCTCTCGGCCGAAGCCGGACTCCTGGTACCCGCCGAACGCGGCGGTCGGATCGAATCGGTGGAACGTGTTCGCCCAGACCACGCCGGCCCGCACCTGCTGCGCGGTCCACAGCGCCCGCGAGCTCTTCTCGGTCCAGATCCCGGCGGCCAGGCCGTACGGGGTGTTGTTGACCTTGTTGACCGCTTCCTGCGGAGTGCGGAAGGTCAGCACGCTCACCACCGGGCCGCGGATCTCCTCCCGGGCGATCCGCATGGACTGCTGCACGCCGGTGAAGATCGTCGGGGCGAAGAAGAAGCCCTTGTCCGGCAGCGGGCAGGGACTGGTCCAGCGCCGCGCCCCCTCGGACACCCCGCTCCGCACCAGCTCGGTGAGCCGGTCCAGCTGCTGCGCCGAGTGCACCGCGCCCACGTCGGTGTTCCGGTCCAGCGGGTCGCCCACGCGCAGGGCCGCGGTGCGCGTCCGCAGCCGCTCCAGCAGCTCCTCGGCCACCGGTTCTTGCACCAGCACCCGGGAGCCGGCGCTGGGCACCTGGCCCTGGTTGAAGGCGATCCCGTTGACGATGCCCTCGACCGCTTCGTCCAGCGGCGCGTCGGCGTAGACGATGTGCGCGGAGTTGCCGCCCAGTTCCGCGGTCAGCTTCCGACCGGTGCCGGCCAGGGCGCGCTGCACCTGCTTGCCGGTGCTGGTGGAGCCGGTGAAGGAGACCACGTCCACCTCGGGATGACCGACCAGGGCGGCCCCGGTGCCGTCGGTTCCGGGCAGGACGTTGACCACGCCGGCCGGCAGTTGGGCCTGCTGGCAGATCTCGGCGAACACCACGGCGGTCAACGGGGCGGTTTCCGCGGGCTTGAGCACCACGGTGTTGCCGCAGGCCAAGGCCGGGGCGATCTTGCGGGTCAGGGTGAACAGCGGGGAGTTCCACGGAACCACCTGGGCGGCCACCCCGAGCGGGGCGGGGTCGGGCCCGTAGCCGGCGTAGCCGAGCTTGTCGGCCCAACCGGCGTAGTGGAACAAGTGCGCCACCGCCGCCGGCACGTCGAAGCTCGACGACTCCCGGACGGGCTTTCCGGTGTGCAGCGTTTCCAGCACCGCCAGTTCGCGCGCGCGTTCCTGGAGCAGCCGGGCGATCCGGAACAGGTGCTTGCCGCGTTCCCGCCCCGGCATGCGCGACCAGGTCTGCTCGAACGCCCGGCGGGCCGCGCCCACCGCTTTGTCCACATCAGACTTGTTTGCGCTGGCGACCTCGGTCAGGAGCTCCCCGGTCGCCGGTTCGGTGATCCGCAGCGGTTCTCCGGCGCCCTCGGTGAACTCGCCGTCGACGAACAACTGGTAGTTGGCGCGGAGGTTCGCCGTTTCCCGCGATTCCAGCGCAGGGGAGTATGCCAAGGGGTTGCTGTCGGTCATTCAGTCCACCGCCACGTAGTCCGGGCCGCTGTAGTGGCCTTCGAGCTGGGTGCGCCGCTGCATCAGCAGGTCGTTGAGCAGACTGGAAGCGCCGAACCGGAACAGGCGCGGGGTCAGCCACTCCGGACCGGCCGCCTCCTGCACCAGGACCAGGTACCGGATGGCGTCCTTGGTGCTGCGGATGCCGCCCGCGGGTTTGACGCCGCGGAACTGCCCGGTGCGCTCCTGCCACTGCCGCACCGCCTGCAGCATCAGGTGGGTCACCGGCAGCGTGGCAGCGGGAGAGGTCTTGCCGGTGGAAGTCTTGATGAAGTCCGCCCCGGCCAGCAGGGCCAGCCAACTGGCCCGCCGGACGTCGTCGTAGGTGCCGAGCTCGCCGGTCTCCAGGATCACCTTCAGGTGCGCGCTCCCGCAGGCCTGCTTGACCTCGCGGATCTCCTCGAACACCTGGGCGTACCGCCCGGCCAGGAACGCGCCCCGGTCGATCACCATGTCGATCTCGGTGCTCCCGGCCGCCACCGCCAGCTCCACCTCGGTGAGCTTGGCCTGCCGGAACGAGCGCCCGGAGGGGAAAGCGGTGGCCACCGAGGCCACCCCGATGCCGGTGCCGCCCAGTTCCCGCACCGCGACCTCGACCAGGTCCGGGTAGACGCACACCGCGGCCACCCGAGGGGTGTCCGGGTGCTCCGGATCCGGGCGGCGGGCCTTGGCGCACAACGCCCGCACCTTCTCCGCGGTGTCGGCGCCTTCCAGGGTGGTCAGGTCCACCATCCGGATCGCGGTGTCGATTGCCTGCCGCTTGGCGTCTCCTTTGACGCTGCGACCGGTCAGGGCGGCGGTCCGCAGCTCCAGCCCGGTCGGGTCGACGCCGGGCAGGGAGTGCAGGAACCGGCGCAAGGACCGGTCGTCCCGGACCGCTTCGGCCAGGTCGGCGGGCAGCCCGGTGGCTGAGGTCGTCGGCGGGTTGGCCATGCCCGGGAGTCTATGCGGAGCGGCAAGGGCTTCCGCCCGCTGCGGCGAAATCCGCCATCACCCACCGGAATCGAGGCGTCCTCGAGGGCGTGCTCTTTCGAGTGATACGCGATCGGGTCTCGTCCAGCGCTCGGGCGGGTATTCCCGGATGGCAATGCTTCTGTCCGCGTAACCGCCACCGGAGGTGGTCCGCGATGAAAGCGGTCGTGTACCGGGAACCGTACTCTGTGGAGATAGGAGAGGTAGAGCGGCCGACCATCCAACATCCCAACGATGTTCTGGTGCGTATCACCTCGACGGCGATCTGCGGGTCCGACCTGCACATGTACGAAGGCCGGACCGCAGCCGAGCCCGGGATCGTGTTCGGGCACGAGAACATGGGGATCATCGAAGAAGTCGGCGACGGAGTGGTCAGCCTCAAGCGCGGCGACCGCGTGGTCATGCCGTTCAACGTCGCTTGCGGCTTCTGCAAGAACTGCATGGCCGGCAACACCGGCTTCTGCCTGACCGTCAACCCCGGGTTCGCCGGTGGCGCTTACGGCTACGTGGCGATGGGGCCGTACATGGGCGGGCAGGCCGAGTACCTGAGGGTGCCGTTCGCCGACTTCAACTGCCTGAAGCTGCCCCCGGAGGGGCACGAGACCGACTTCATCCTGCTCGCCGACATCTTCCCGACCGGGTACCACGGTTGTGAACTGGCGCAGGTGTCCCCCGGGGAGACCGTCGTGGTCTACGGGGCGGGGCCGGTCGGGCTGATGGCCGCGTACTCGGCTCTGCTGCGCGGAGCTTCCCGGGTGTTCTCGGTGGACCGCATTCCCGAGCGGCTGAGCAAGGCGGAATCCATCGGCGCCATCCCCATCGACTTCAGCCAGGGGGACCCGGTCGCGCAGATCAAGGACCAGACCGACGGAGAGGGCACCGACAAGGGTGTTGACGCGGTCGGCTACCAGGCGCAAGCCCACGGGACCACCGAGGGCAAGGAAGAGCCCGCCGTGGTGCTCAACTCCATCATCGAGACGGTCCGCCCCACCGGCCGGATCGGCGTGCCGGGCCTGTACGTGCCGGCCGACCCGGGCGGGGTGGACGAGAACGCCAAGCGCGGCATGCTCTCCGTGGCCATCGGGCGGATGTTCGAAAAGGGCCAGGTCATGGGCACCGGGCAGTGCAACGTCAAGCGCTACAACCGCCAGCTGCGGGACATGATCATCGCCGGCAGGGCCAAGCCCAGCTTCGTGGTCTCCCACGAGCTCTCCCTGAGCGAGGCCCCGGAGGCGTACCGCAAGTTCGACCAGCGCATCGAGGGCTACACCAAGGTGGTGCTGCACCCCTGAGGCCGGATGAGCGCAGCGCGGGGGCATTCCGGTGCCGGCACCGGAATGCCCCCCGCCCGCGGTCCGGCGGTGACTCCGCGGAGCCCTCCGCTCGCGCAGCGAATCCGGTGGCCGAACGGCGGGGGCGATGAAAGCCACGTTGGTCTGTGTTGGTGAATATGCCTGCTAGCAGGCAGGTTACTGTTACTGCCCATGGATATCCGGGTCGTGGACCACCCCCTGGCAAAAGAGGAAGGGAACTTTTCCGACGCACATGCCCTACGACCGTCCCCCGCTGTCCAAACAGGTCCTCTCCGG
>NZ_AYJW01000040.1 GCF_000497205.1 Saccharopolyspora rectivirgula DSM 43747 | reverse complement strand
CCGTGTCCCCGGGCACCCGCGTGGCGGCGCACGCCACCTCACTGGGGCGAGTGCTGCTGGCTTGGGAACCAGCGGAACGCGTCGAGCAGGTGATCAACGAGTACGGATTGCCCCGCCTCACCCCCTACACCATCACCGATCCGGAGGAATTCCGCGAAATCCTCGCCGTTGTGCGCGAACAAGGATGGTCCATGGTGGTCAACGAACGCGAAGAAGGACTCATCTCGCTCTCCGCGCCAGTGCGCGACCACCACGGTCAGGTCGTCGCCGCGGTCGCATCGTCCACATCGACTGGACGAACCACCCCGGAGAAGATGCGCGAGGAAGTGCTGCCGGAGTTGCTGGAAGCAGCCAAACGCATCAGCACCGAGTTGGGCAACCACTCGGCGTGACCAGCCCGCGCACACGTGGCGGGCCGCACTGGTGGCGCTCTTCCCGCCGTCCCGCCGGGAGGAACGACTGACCTCAAGCCGACCAACGCCCTGCGCGCCCCACCGCGTCCTCCCATCAGGACCCGCCGCTCGCCAGCACGACGATCGGGCGCCAGTCGAGCACCTCCCGCTCGGCAGGATCGCTCGCGGATCGGGCGCGCACCCGAACTCCCAGGTGCACCAGCACCCCTCCACCCGGCAACTGTTCGACCTCCTCCGCCGAGATGCGGCTGTAGAGGGTGTCCCCTTCCCGCACCGGGCCGAGGTGGTCGCAACCATGCCACCCGGCGACCGCCACCAGGTTCGGCAACGCGCGGTTGACTTGCGACATCGCGATGCCGATGGTGTGCCCCCCGTACACCAGGCGTCCGCTGCCGCCTGCGAACTCGTCGTGGTGGACGGCGGCCACGTTCAACGTCAGCCTGGCGAGCTCCGGCGCCGAGGAGACCACGTCACCGCTCTCGACGTGCCAGACATCTCCCGGCAACACCTGTTGGCCCCCAGCCGGGAAGGCGGTGAGATCGAAGCCGTCCACCAGCCCGGCCACCACCTCGCTCTGAGGCGGTCTGCCGACGGCGTCGAGATCTTCTCGCTTCCCCGTGTCGACGCCCGGGTCGCGCAGGGGAAGCATGGCGCAGCGCCAGAAATCCAGCACCAAGCGGTCTTGCTGATCGGTGGTCGTGACCCGCAGCGCTGCCAGTCCGGTGGGCCGGGACCGGTTCTGGCGCAACGCCACCACCTCGGTCCTGGTGGACAGGGTGTCACCCAGCTGGGGTGCTCGGTGGAATGCGAAACCTCGGTAGAACAAGTTGGCCACCACGCGTTGTGTAACCGCAGTGGACTGTCCAATGGAGATGTCCCAGACCAAGGACGGGTGCGCCATCACCGCGTTGCCACCGAGAACCCGGCGGGACAGCTGTTCGTCGAGCGCGAGCTTCAGCCGGTTTCCGACAATGCTCTGATGCGCAGCAGCCAGCCCAGGGGTGAGGGTGACCGCGGGGGCCTCGGTGAAGACGTCTCCGACCTCGAGGTCCTCGAAATACGGTCCACCGACCACGTATTCGCTCATAGTCCTGCCCTCTTCAGCACGCGGCGCGCGTTGACCGCGAGCGCCTCGTCGAGCATCTGGCCGTCGAGCACCACCGCCCCCACCCCGCGCGCGGACGCCTCGGCCAAGGAGTCCAAGACCCTGCGGGCATGGCTGAGTTCGGCCTCGGAAGGGGTGAACGCCTCGCGCGCGGCCGGAACCTGGCAGGGATGGATGACCCACGTGCCGTCGAAACCGACCGCGCGAGCGGTGCGGAGGTGCGCTCGGAAGTCCTCGTCGTCGGCGATCCCGAGATGGGGGCCGTCGATGGCTTCGAGGTCGTGCGTCCGTGCCGCTGTGACCACCCGGTCGCAGACGGATTCCCACGACGCGCTCTGCGCTCTGCCCAGCGATGCGGCGAGATCGGCGTAACCGAGGACGAGCGCGTCCAGACGCGGACTCGCCGCAGCGATCTCCTCCACGCGGGAAAGCCCCTTGGCCGTTTCGATCAGAGCTTGCACGCGCAGCGATTCCGGCCGACCCGATGCGGCTTCGGCTCCGGCGAGCAAGCGCTCCACGAAGGCCAGATCGTGCGCGCTTTCCGCTTTGGGGAGAACGATCGAGTGCAGAAGCGGGTTCTCCGCACAAGCGATGATGTCCTCGTGGCACCACGGCGTTCCCACTGCGTTGACGCGGACCGCCGCGTTCGCACCAGTGCGCTCCCAAGCCAGGGAACGCACGAATTCCCGACCTCGGGCCTTCTCCTCCGGAGGGACCGAATCCTCGAGGTCGAACACGACCTCATCGGCTCCGAGAGCACCGGCCTTCGCAGTTCTGCGCGGATCGGCCGCGGGCACGGACAGGCACACCCGCCTGGGCATCAGTCCACCCCCGCGACCACACCGCTGTCGCGCAGCGCGCTGATCTCGGCTTGGCCCAAGCCGAGCACTTCGGCGAGCACCTCCTCGGTGTGCTCGCCCAGCTGGGGCGCCGGTGCCGCGCTGTCGTACTGCCCCGCCCACCGCAGCGGGGACCTGGCGGCGACCGCGGGCCCGATCTCCGGCTGATCGACCGAGGCGAGCACGGACTCGGACGCCGACGCGCGGTATTCGGAAACCAGCTCCGCCATGCCGCGATATCGGCTCCATAGCACCCGGCGCGCGTCGAGCTGCTCGGCCACCTCGGCGAGGCTGCGCTGGGCGAACCAGGGGCGCAGGATCGAGGCGATGGTCTCGCGCATCCGGTAGCGGTCGGCTTCCAGCTCGAAATCCATCCCCAACGACTTCTCCAGCGCCGCGAACACCTCCGTCGTGCCGGTGGCTTCGTGCAGCGCGTTCCACTGCCCCGCGGTCAGCGCCACCACCATGACTCGCCCGCCGTCGCCGGTTTCGAAGTCCACCCCGAAACTGCCGTACAGGTGGTTTCCGTGGCGGGGCCTGTCAGCACCCCGGAATTCGGCTTCGGCCAGCCAACCGAGGTTGGCTACCGCGGCCTTGGCCACATCCGCGAGGGCGAGCTCGATGTAGGCTCCCCGCCCGGTGGCGTTCCGCTCGTGCAGCGCGGCCAGCACACCGGTCGCCGCGGTCATCCCGGTGATCAGGTCCCACGCGGGCAGCACGTGGTTGACCGGGGCGGAACTGCTCACGTCACCGGTGATGGTGGGGATGCCGACCTCGGCGTTGACCGTGTAGTCCACGGCGGGCCGCCCGTCGGGATGCCCCTGCACCTTCAGGTGGATCAGGTCAGCGCGCCGCTCGGCCAGTTTCTCGTGGGACAGCCACCGCCGCCCCGGGCTGTTGTCGACGAACACCCCGGAATCGGGCCCGGGCGCGGTGATCAGCGCGGTCACGAGTTCCCTGCCCCGCTCCGAGCGCAGGTCCACCGCCAGCGAGCGCTTGCCCTTGTTCAGCGCGGTCCAGTAGAGGCTGCGCCCGCTGGGCGCCAGCGGCCAGCGGTGGTAGTCGGCCGGACCTCCGATGGGATCCACCTTGATCACGTCCGCACCGAGCTGGCTGAGCGTCAGGCAGGCCGACGGTCCGGCCACGAAACTCGCGCACTCGACGATCCGCACCCCGGACAGCGGTTTGACGTTCATGCGAGCCCCTCGAAGACCGCGGCGAGTCCCTGCCCGCCTCCGATGCACATCGTCTCCAGGCCGTATCGACTGCCTCGGCGGCGCATCTCGTGCAGCAGCGTGGTGAGGATCCGCACCCCGGTCGCCCCCACCGGATGCCCCAGGGAGATGCCCGAGCCGTTGACGTTGAGCCGGTCGAAGTCGCTGGTGCCGAACTTCCACTCGCGGGTGCAAGCCAGCACCTGGGCGGCGAACGCCTCGTTGAGCTCGATCAGGTCCACATCGGCCAGCGCCAAGCCAGCACGGGAGAGCGCTTTGGCGGTGGCCGGAACCGGTCCGATGCCCATCGTCTTCGGCGGCACCCCGGCCACCGCCCACGACACCAGTCGCGCCATCGGCTCGAGCCCAAGCTCCTCCGCCTTCTCGCGGCTCATCACCAGGCAGGCGGCAGCGCCGTCGTTCTGCCCGCTGGCGTTGCCCGCGGTGACCGTGGCTTCGGGATCCTGCTCGGCCAGCACCGGGCGGAGCGCTGCGAGCGCCTCCGCTGATGCGTCGGGTCGGGGGTGCTCGTCGCGGTCCACCAGCGTGTCGGGCTGACCGCGCCGCCCCGGCACCGGGACCGGCACGATCTCCTCGGCGAAACGCCCCTCTTCCATCGCCGCAACAGCGCGCTGGTGCGAACGCAGCGCGAGCTCGTCCTGCTCTTCCCGCGAGATCGCGTACTCCCGGCGGAGGTTCTCGGCCGTTTCGAGCATGCCGCCGGGAACCGGATGGTGCTTGCCGCCGGCAGTGACCCGGGCCCTGGCGAGCCGGTCGTGCAGTTCGACCCCACCGCCGCGCACGCCCCAGCGCATCTGGTCGGAGTAGAACTCGACCCGGCTCATGCTCTCCACACCACCGGCGATGACGATGTCGGCGACCCCGGTCTGCACCCGCATCGCGGCATCGATGACCGCTTGCAGGCCGGATCCGCAGCGTCGGTCGACCTGCAGACCGGGTACCTCCACGGGAAGTCCGGCATCGAGCGCGGCGACCCGACCGACCGCGGGTGCTTCGCCGTTGGGGTAGCACTGCCCGAACAAGACGTCATCGATCTGCTCCGGCGGAACCCCCGTGCGGTCCAGGACGGCACGAACCGCTGTGGTGGCCAGATCAGCTGCCGGGATCTGGCGGAACACGCCGCCGTACTTGCCGACCGGCGTGCGCACCGGGTTGACGATCACCGCGTCGATGGTCATCGTGCTGCCTCCATGTGTCGTTGCTGTGCCCATTCGCGCAAGGTCGCGGCGCGGATCTTCGTGCCGTTGGTCCCCGACGTCGTCGGCATCTCGTCGATGAGGTGGATCGCAGCGGGAACTTTGAACCGGGCCAGTCCCTGAGCGCACCACGTGCGCAATTCCTGCTCGGTCACCGCGTGCCCGGGTTCGGGGACGACGAAGCCGATCGCGAGCGTCTCCCCGCTGGACTCCCGGATGCCGACCACCTTCGCGGTGAGCACCGCGGGGTGGGCGGTGAGCCGTTGCTCGATCTCCGCCGGATCGACCAGGAAACCGCGCAAGCGCAGCACATCCCCGAGTCGGCAGATGTACTCGATCGCCCCGTCCTCGGCGAGCACGGCGAGATCCCCCGTCCTGAACCAGCCGTCAGCGGTGAACGAACGAGCAGCCGCCTCCGGATCACCGAGGTAGGCATCGACCACGTTGGGACCGCGCAGCTGCAGCTCGCCCTGTTCACCGGCGGTCATGACCTCACCGGACACCGGATCGACGATGCGCGCCTGGATCTCGTCGGACACCGGACGCCCGCCGCCGGACCAGCGGCGGGGAGCCGGTTCGTCGTCCGGCCAGAAGCACGCCAGGGCGAACACCTCCGACGAGCCGTACACCCCCGAGGTGACCGTGCCGAACGCGTCCCGCACCCACTCCGCGACCTCCTGCGAACGGCCCAAGAAGTCGGCTGTGCCCAGCCAGCGCCACCGCGGGAGATCGCGCGGCTCGCGCCGCCAAGCAGCGGCGATGCGGACGAGCATGTCGTCACCTGCGACGACGTGCGTGACGCCCCAACGCGCCATGTCGGCGACGACACCGTCCTCGTCGAACACCGGTTCCAGCAGGCATGCCGCACCGCCGGCAATCGCCGCCATCGCCGTGCTGAACCCGAACACGCCGGAGAGAGGCAGCGCGCACAGCACGACGTCACCGTCGTGGATGCCGATTCCCCTGGCGTCGGCGCACGCGTGCGAGACGACCGCCGATTCCTTGTGCGCGGCGAGCTTCGGTTTGCCGGTCGAGCCGGAAGTGGTGAACGCGACGGCCAGCTCGTCACCCGCTGCTGGAGGCGCTTCCGGAGCTGCTGACTCGAACGTCGGCACCCACGCGCCGGAACCGATGTCGTAGTGCTCCGGGTCGTCCACCGTCCCGTGCGGTCCCGCGACCACGGCCACCGACGGCGGGGCTGCTTCCGCGAGCCGCACCGCTCGCCGCAGTCTGTCGAGGAGGTCCAGCCCGTGGAACCGGTGGGCGATGGCCAGCACCGCTGGTTCGGCCCGCTGCAGCACGTGGGCGACTTCGTCGACGTTGTAGCGCGTGTTCAAACCGATCACGTGCGCACCCAGCGAGGCGACGGCGAACTGCCAAACCAGGGCGTCGGACCAGTTCGGCAGCCACACGGCGACGCAATCACCGCGGCCGATCCCGTGCGCGACCAGTTCTGCCCGCAGCGCCAGCACTCGCTGCTGGAATCGCCCCCGGGTGACCACGACCGGGTGGTCGGCGTGGGAATCGATCGCGATCGTCGCCTCCGGATCCCGTCGCACCAGGTCGTCGAGCATCGACAGCAGGTTCACGCCCGCCTCCTCCCGCCGCTGCCGACCGGTTGTTGCTCCGCCATCTCGCCGAGCCAACCGTGCAGCACCGCGGCGAACTCGGGAATTTCCTCCATCGGGTAATGCCCGATCCCGGAGAGCAGCGTGCACCGCGCTCCGGGGATTTGGGAAGCCGCCGAACGCACCTCCTCCGGATCGACCCACAGGTCGTCCTCGCCGGCAACGAGGTGCACCGGACAGGTGATCGACGGCAGTTCGGCCCGCACGTCGTGCTTCCCCCACCCAACCAAGTCCGAAGTGGACACAATGGGGTCTTCGCGCCGGTGCATCTGCGCGATCAGCTCGGCCCGCTCCGCGGTCAGCGAACTGCCCACGACGGCGAGCGTTCCGAGGTAGGTCCGGTCGGTGCGACTGGGAGCTGCCACGTCTTCCAGCTCACGCCGCAGCGAGGACATGTTCACCGACCCGTTGCCCGCTTCCGCGGCCATCGCCACGACTCCGGAGAGCGAACTGCCGCACCGGACCGCCAAGTCCAGGGCTATCTTTCCGCCGATCGAGCACCCCACCACGTACGGCCGATCCAGGCCGAGCGCGTCGATGAGAGCGCGCAGCCATTCCGCGTAGACACCGAGGTCTTCGATCGGGCCGCCCACGGGCGGCTCGGAACGGCCGTGCCCGGGCAGATCCGGCACCACCACCTGGTAGCCGCGCTCGGCCAAGTCGCGAATGGTGTACCGCCATTGGACGCCGCTTTGGCCAGCGGTGTGGATGCACAGCACCGCGGGACCGCTTCCAGCGATCTCCACGTAGCACAGCGAACCGCCGATCTCCAGGTACCGCGCTTCGATCATCGGTCCGGTCCTTCTGCCGCCAGCTTCCGCGCGTTGTCGACGACCACGTGCAGCACTTTGGTCAACCTCAAGTACTCGTAGCCGCTGCCCGTCACCTTGAACTGCCCGCGCATCACGCGCTGCATGAAGTCGTTGCGAGCACCGGTGATCAGCTCGGTCCACACGAGTTCGTCCGCGTCGAGGGTGAACGTCGCGCCGTGCGGCGCCCGCCGCGTCACCTCGATCACCCGGCCCCGGTACAAGCGCAGGTGCACTTCGTCGTCTCCGCACCGCAACCCGATGGTTCCGTCCCAGCTCGAGATGGCCGAGGTGAACCGCTCGTCCTGCTCGAGCAGTTCCGCGAGCGCCTTCGCCCAACCGGTGGTTCCGAACGCCCGGCAAACGGAGTCCGAATCCGGATCGCTGTTGCGGGCCCGGACGAGCACTGCCGCAGTGCCTTCCTGCACGCGCTCGTCACGTTGGTTGACCAGGATGACGTGGCGGTTGACCACTCCCCGGTCCCCTTCCGCGGTGCGGCGGCACCGCGTGACCGTCATTTCGGAGCGCAGCACGTCACCGACCTGGATCGGGACGAGGTAGCGCCAATTGGTGTCCAGCAGCTCCACCACCGACTCACCGCTGTGCAGGTCGTGCAACAGCCCGTAGAACACCGCGATCCCGAACGGGTCCTGCAGCACCGGCCCCCTGGAGCCGGTTTCCCCCGCACCACCGGAGCAGGTGAGCGCACCGGGCCGCTCACCGGAGATCCCGGTGAACGCTTTGAGGTCTTGTTCGGTGACCGCGCGCGGACTGCTGCGGAACCGCTGGCCCACGGCGAAGTCCTCGAAGAACTTGGCCGTCATGACACCTTCCCCAGCAGTTCGTCGGAGATGACTCGGAGCTGGATCTCGGAAGTTCCTTCGAAGATCCGGGTAAGCCGGGCGTCCCTCCAGTGCCGCTCCACCGCGAAGTCCGTGGTGTAGCCGGCACCCCCGTGGATCTGCACCGCTTCACTGGTGACCCGCTCGGCCATTTCGCTGGCGACGTACTTGGCCATGGCGGCTTCCATCGAGCAGCGGCGCCCGCTGTCGATCTCGGTGGCCGCGTGGTACATCAGCTGGCGCGCAGCTTCGATCTCCGCCGCCATGTGAGCGATCTTGAACCGGATGGCTTGGAAATCCCCGATCAGGCGGCCAAACTGCTCACGCTGATGCACGTAGGTGATCGAGTCCTCCAGGGCCGCTCGGGCCAGTCCGATGGCCCGCGCCGCGGTGTGCACGCGTCCGACCTCCAGGCCGCTCACCGCCAGGTAGAACCCCTTCCCCTCCTCACCGAGCAGGGCGTCAGCGGGAAGCCGCAGCCCGTCGAACGACAGTTCCCAGGTGTGCCAGCCGTGGTAACCGATCTTTCGGACCTTCGTTCCGGTGACCCCTTCGGGGAAGGAACCGCGTTCCTTCTCCACCAGGAACGCGCTGATCCCCCGGTGCGGCTTCGCCGGGTCCTTGTCCGGGTCCGTGCGGGCGAAGAGAACCAGGTAATCGGCCTGGTCCGCGTACGTGCACCACATCTTGGTGCCGTGGACCACCCATTCGTCGCCGTCCCGGTGCGCGCGGCAGGAAAGGTTGGCCACGTCAGAACCAGCGTCCGGCTCGGAGAGCGCGTATGCGCCGAGGTACTCGCCGCGCGCCACCTTCGGGAGCAGCCGCCTCCGCTGTTCTTCGGTGAACCCTCCCCCCATGCCGTTGCCCCTGGCCAGCAGGCCGGACACGCTCAGCCACGCCCGGGCGAGCTCTTCCGCCACCAGGCAGTACTCGAACACCCCGAGACCGAGACCCCCCAGTTCCTCGGGGATGAGGATGCCGAAGAAGCCCATGTCAGCCATCTGCTGCCGCAGGCTGTCCGGGATCACGCCCTGCTTCGGGTCGAGCTCGTTGGCCAGCGGGAGCACCTCGTTCATGGCGAATTCCCTGGCGAGCTTCTGGATCTCCAGTCGCTCCTCGGTCAAGTAGCTGGACACCGCAGTACCCGGCCGCTCTGGTCGGTGAGTCATAGGTTCTCCCAGGTGACATCGGCACGAGGTGAACGAACGTTCTTACGTCAGCTAGGCAACCATCCGTTTCACGCCCAGTCAAGGGCGTGTAGCCTCCACGGCATGAACGGTCGTTCTCCCGTGGCTGCTCTGATCAGCGACTCGAGCCGAGGCAACAAGGCGGCGATCCTCAACGCAGCCTTGGCCGCGTTTGGGGAGAAAGGCTTCAACGGCGCCTCGATGCGGGACATCGCCCGCGGCGCAGGAACCAGCCTGTCCAACCTCTACAACTACTTCCCCTCGAAGTCGCACCTGCTCGCCGAGTTGCTGCAGCGCGCCAACGACGAGCTGCTGAACCGCACGAGCACGGCGGTCCGCAACGCCGGCAGCAGTCCCACCGAGCGCATGCGGGAAGCCGTCAAGGCCTACGTGGGCTTCGTCGTGGACCACCAAACGGCAGCGCTCGTCGCCATCAGCGAGATCCGCTACCTCCACGGCGAGCACCGCGAGCAGGTCGTCCGCGCCCGGGACAGCACGCAGGCCATATTCGGCGAGATCGTCGCCGACGGCGTCGCCAAGGGCGAATTCGCCACGCCCCACCCCGATGGCGCTGCGCGCAACATCGTGTCGATGTGCTCGGCGATCTCCACCTGGTACAGCAAACGAGGGCGCCTCTCCAAAGAAGCCCTGGCCGAGCAGCACGCCCGGTACGCCTTGGCCCTCCTCGAAGCCCCCCTCGACGACTAGCTCTCCCGCGCACGACCGACCTCGCGAGCGCAGCGCGCTGCTGGCCCCGCCCGACCGCCACCGGGCGGGGCCGATGCTCACCGGAACAGACGAATCCAGCCCCTTGCCAACGCCCACCCGCGAGATTACGTTCTGAACGATCGTTCGTACGAGCGACGGCCGGAGGTGGCGCCATGCGCACCGATCACACCGCTCAGCCGAGAATGGGACGCCTGGCCTCGGCCGCAGTGCTGGCCACCAGCCTGGAGTGGTTCGACTTCCTCATCTACTCCACCGCCGCAGCACTGGTGTTCGGCGAGTTGTTCTTCCCCGAATTCAGCGCAGTGGCGGGCACGCTCGCTTCGTTCGCCACCTTCGCCGCCGGATTCTTCGCACGCCCGCTCGGCGGGGTCATCGCTGGGCACGTCGGCGACCGGTTCGGCCGCAAACCACCGCTGGTCGCAGCCATGGTCGTCATGGGAGCAGCCACTTTCGCGATCGGCGTCCTGCCCACGTACGCGCAAATCGGCGCCTGGGCACCGGCGCTGCTCGTGATCATCCGACTCCTGCAGGGGCTCGGTGTCGGCGCCCAGTGGGGCGGCGCCGCCTTGCTCCTCGTCGAGCACTCGCCGGTGCACAAGCGCGGCTTCTACGGAAGCCTGATCCAGACCGGCTCGATCTTCGGCGCGGTCGCGGGCAACGGAGTCTTCCTCGCGCTCACCGCACTGCTGCCCGAAGAGCAGTTCACCAGCTGGGGCTGGCGAATCCCGTTCCTGCTCGGACTCGCTCTCGTGGCGATCGGGGTGTACGTGCAACTCAAGATCGAGGACACGCCGGTCTTCCAGCGCATGCGGGAACGCTCCCTGGCCACCCGCCGAGCATCCGGCGTCCACAAAGCACCACTGCGCTACGCGATCCGCACGCACTGGCGGGAAATCCTCCAGGCGGCCGGAGCCTTCTTCGTCGTCAACGGGACCTTCTACATCCTGATCAGCGGCATGCTCGACTACGGCACCACGCACGCGGACATGTCCAGATCCGCCATCCTGGTGTGCGTGCTGACCGCTGGCGGCAGCCAGCTCATCACGATTCCACTGTTCGGAGCCCTCAGCGACCGTTGGGGACGTCGAAAGCTGTTCCTCACCGGAACCGTCCTCATGGGAGTTTTCGCGTTCCCCATGTTCTGGCTCGTCAACACCGGTTCAGCACCGATCGTGCTGCTCTCCTTGCTCCTGGGGTTCACGATCCACGCCGTGATGTACGGGCCGCAAGCAGCCCTGTACGCGGAGATGTTCCCCGCCGACGTGCGCTACACCGGCGCATCGCTCGGCTTCCAGCTCGCCTCGATCTTCGCTGGTGGAATGGCGCCATTCATCATGACCGCCCTGCTCGCCGCCACCGGGGCCGCGTGGTCGGTGTCGCTCCACATCCTCGCGATGTCGGTGCTCACCTTCGTCTCGGTGTTCACGATCCGCGAATCGTTCCGCCGAGATCTGCACGAAACGTCCGAAGATCCCGAGAACGAGGAGGTCGTGGCATGAGCGACTTGGAAGCCAGGGTCAAGCGGCTCGAAGACATCCACGAGATCGGGCAGCTGCGCGCGAAGTACTGCCAGTACCTCGACGACGGTCGCTGGGACCTGCTCGCCGAGCTGTTCACAGAGGACGGGCGCTTCGTCGGGCTTTCCACCGCAACCGGCCGCGCCGAGCTGCGCACGTTCTTCGCCAACCTGCAGAACGGCCACCTCTCCGCGTGGTGGCACTTCAGCACCAACGAGACCGTGACGATCGACGGCGACGCGGCCCACGGGGAGACGTGGCTGTACCAACCGTGCGTGGTCGAAGGCGAAGCGCACATCGCCGCCGGTCGCTATTCCGATTCGATGGTGCGCCAGAACGACGAGTGGTTGTTCGCCGAACGCAAGGTCACCTTCTTCTGGTGGGCACCACTGGCCGAGGGATGGGACTCCGGCCGCATCAGCTGGCCCCCGGCCCGCGCAGCTCTGGATCCGCGTTACACCCCGGGTGCCACCGACGCCTGACCGCGAAGTCCGGCGAGCAGCAGACAGCGGAGCGGCTGGAATGCGCGCTGGACGCAGCGATCACGCACCCGTCGGACACGGGAGTCGCCCTGGCCTTCTCCGAAGCGCGTTCGTTCTTGAGGTCTTGACGGCGAGTTGTGCCCAATGACCAATAATTTCATTCTGTACTGAAATTATAAATATAATTGTTGCAATAGTAGGAGCGGCGACGAATGTTCCAGCGCACCGATCGACCAGCCGATCAACGCGAACGGCACCCGCTGCTCAACCGACGGGGATGCCCGAACAGGCGCCGCGCACCAGCCGGCTACACCGGACCGACGTGCGGCCTTCGGTCACCGCGCAACCGAGCATGGCGCCCACCAGGTCCAGGCCCCTCCCTCGCGGCGAGCCGATCGGCCACGAACCCGGTGACGAAGGCGTAGACGGTCTTGTGCACCAAGTCGACGAGGAGCTCACCCCGCGGCCACGTCCACGGCGGCGCACCAACACCGGTGGCGTTCTCCAACGTCTGGTCGTTCGTCAAGCGCACGACCGCGAACATCGACGACGCCCACGGCCCGCGAAGACCGGAATCCGCCATGACCCCGCGCAACGCGCCCAGCAGCACCCCCTGCCCCAGGTGCATCAGCAGATTCGCACCGGGCCGATACCGCACCGCCCCGGGCACCCGCCCCAAAGTCCGCCCCGGGACGTGCGAATTCGGCCGCCCGGTGACCGCTTGTTCGAGCTTCTCCGCCGCAGTCATCACCAGAACCCCGGCTGCTCCCGCCACCAAACCGTGCACGGCCCCCCGCCGGAACACCTGCCCGGTGCGCACGCGGAACCGGTCCCGCCCCAGCACTCGAGCCCCGCGCGTGTGCAGCCCACCGCCGCTTCTGGCAGCTCCTCGCTCATCGCTCATGCACCGGGAGTACCCGGTGCACCTCGTTCCAGCACCGGCCGGGACCGCTCGAACTGCGGCCCCGGCCGGGCAGCGCCGCGAGCGAGGCCCCCGCTGGCAGGTGGCCTCAACCATTCGTCCGGCGCGCGACAGAACTCGGATTCATCTCCGGCAAGCAGACGACCGCGTCGAAAGCAGCCGGCAGATCCACCGGGACTTCGGTGGTGGCGTGCCGAATGGTCACCGGCTCAGCTCCTGGCCGCGCCGACCGCAGGTCCAGCAGAGCAGGTGCACCAGGAACGTGGTCCGCGACGATCCGCTCCACGCTCCCCGCCGAAGGCGGACCGAGCGGTTCGCGCAACACCTCGAGCCCCCAATGGGCCTGTTCGTCCAGCCGTGCTGCAGTGGTCACACCGGTGCACGCGGTGACCCCGAGGGCGACGTAATCGCTCCCGAGCTCTGCAGCGAGGTAGCACCCCGCCGAACGCGCCCGCACCCCGGGCAGCAGCTGGATCGGCACGCGCTGCGCATGGCCGTTGTGCAGCATCAGCACCACGCGCTCCTCGGGCCCGAGCAACTCGCGCAGCAGCCGCACCGTCTCGGCCTGGTACACGTCCCGCGAGGACACCACCAGCTCGGGCCTGTCCGGTTCCGCGAGCGCGTTGAACTCGCGGAGCTGCTCGTCGACGCGCAGCGCACCGAGCGCGTGATGGCGGGCGATCCGATGAGCGCCTCGGTCAGAACCGGCGGGCAATGCATCCAGCCGCAGCAACAGCCTGCTCAGCGCGGCGGTGGCAGCGTTGCGATCCGCTTCCGCCAGTTCCGCGTACCGGTTCGCGGCGAGACCGTTGTTCGCCGCGGCATACGGTTGGATCGCCTCGAGCGCGGCGTCGACCAGCGGCAGCTGTTCGGGAGCGCGCGCAGCGAGATGTTCCCGGACACGGCGAAGCGCAGGTTCCCCGGAACCGCCCGAGCCGGGCACGTCCAATCCGGCGAACCGCACCCGGCCACCGGAAGCGTTGTGCTCGCGCAACCAGACGAGCATATCCACGACTTCGGGTGCTTCACCGAAGCGGAAGGTGAACCCGTCCCTGGCCACCGCGGTGACGTCTCCCGGGCCTCCCCTGATCCAGTCGTCGACGAGCTGTCCCTCGGCGAAGCCGGATTCGAAAGCCACCACTCGAAAATCGAGCTCGGTCACCAAGAAGCGCAGCAACTGCGCGCGGAGCAGGGAGAACTCCCGGATGTGGTGGTTGTTCTCCCCGATCGCCACAACACGGGCATCACCGACCAGGTCGGCGAACCAGGACAGATCATCAGCAGGAAGTGGACGCACGGAATCCGGCAGCACCATGGCAGCTCCCACCCAGCAGCGGCAACGGGAGCCACCGTAGCCGGAGGAGACGACCGGCGCAGCGTTTTTTCGGTCCTCTCCCCGCCAGGTGGGCGCAGCACAACAGCGCTCCCGGCAGAACCGGTGGACACCCGCACATGCGCCCACATCGGACAGAACTTCGAGCAGTGGACCGGTTGATTCCGGACCGCGCCGACCGATCCGCTGCACGAGAAGGGTGTTCGTCAACCTCCCCCGGTTCGGAAGATCAGTCGGATTTCGCCGAGGGCATGAACTCGGCGACGGCTGCCGCAACGTCCCCGCCGCAGCCCGCTTCGATCGCTCGGAGCCCGTTCTGCAGGGAAGCCGTGCACGCTTCGCCGCTGAGCCGCATGATCTCAGCGGCCAGTTGCTCCGGCCCGAGGGAGAGCGCTTCCTCGGTCAGCTGCAGACCGGTCAGCATCCCGTGCAGGTCGACGGCGAGCGCGACCCCCTTCCCCCGGGCGACCCCGCGAATCTCCTCCATCCCCTTGGCGAGGCCGAAGCTCTCCGCTTCCTCGGCGAGCTCGATCAGTTCGTCCACCGTCCGATCGTCCTCGTACATCTACCGCCCACTCCCTCCGCTGCTGGATGCCGGCTCGCTTCCGACGCCCAGCACGGTGAACTCCTCTTCGGTGAGACCGTTGAACTGCTGCTCGAGAGATCGCCTGGCTTCCTCGTTCGCTTTCCTGGCGGCAACGCGCACCAGCACTCGGATCGTCTTCGCCAGCCTCGAAGCTCCGAGCTGCAACGCCTCCGGAGAGAGCTGCAGTGAGCGCAGCGTTCCCCCCGGCGCCACCTCGACGACGATGCCGTCCCGCTTGGCCTTCCCGGTGATCACTTGGGATGCACCCCTCCGTAGAACTCGCCGATGTCCTTGGAAAGGTCATAGCTGAGTTCCTGCACCTTGCCGCTTGAGTTTCCCTCTATCAAGGTGACCGTGTCCCCTTCGACCTTCTCGACGATTCCGATGTGCGTGCTCTGCCCGTGGCCGGGACCGCTGCCGAACAGCAGCACGTCACCGGGACGGACCTGCTTGCGGATGTCGTCCTGGTCGTACGCCGTTCCGTTGCGCTCACCCCACTCGTAGACGTCACCGGTGAACCCGTACTTGGGGATGTCGACACCGGCTTCCCGCCACATGGAGGTGGCGAAGTAGGCGCACCACGGCTGCCCGGTGGGTCCCCACTTGTTCTGGTTGTTGGGCCCTTCCTTGAATCCCAAGTGCTTGCGGGCGTTCTCCAGGATCTCCTCGACTTTTCCGGATCCCTTGCCCTTGCCCTTGTTCTCGTCCTTGCCGGAATCATTCCCTCCAGGGGACTTCGATCCCCCTCCTTGCGATGTCCGGTCTTCCCCGCTCGGATCTGCTATGCCGTCGCTGTCGATTTCCTTCTGCAGCGCGCGCAGCTTCCGCGCCGCTTCTTCCATTTCCGCACGGGCGTCCTTGAGCTGCCCGCCGGATTCCTTCAAGTACGAGCCGGCGAGGTCGGCAACCCCGGCCAGCGCGTTCATCAGCCCGGACGGGGCGGTGATGCCCACGACGGCGAGGCCGGCTTTGATGAATTGGGCCGCCTTGTTGATGAAATCCTCGACAAGACCACCCACATTGCTGTGCCGGGCAGCCAGCGCCTGGGTCACCTGTTCCACGATCTTCGCCGCTTCTTCGCTCGCCTCCGCGGTGACGGCGAGCTGCTTGTCGTACTTCTTCGCTTTCTGCACCAGACCGTCGGTCGCCTTGCTATCCCAGCCGCCCAGCAGCCGGTCCACTTCCTGCTGGTGTTCGTCCTGCTGCTCGCGAATGCTGGCAGCGGCCTGTTCCAACGCGGTCTGGGCCTTCAACGACTCAGCTGCTTTCCCTTCCAGCTTGCCCTGGTGCGTGTGCAACTCGCCGGCGAACCGAGAAACGATGCCGTCAATGTCCACGTCGTGCTCTCCCGGCCGTCATCCCAGCAGTTTCTTCAGTTCTTCCGCCGCCAGCGCGTCGGAGTCCTGGTACTCCTTTGCCGCCCGTTTCGCCTCCGCCCCCAGGTTTCCGGCATTGCGCCCCACGGCCGTCACCTGCTTCTGCAAGCTCCGGCTGAAGTCGGCCAACGCGTCCGCGAAACCGGTCTCCTTGCCGATCTTGCCGAAGCTGTCCTCAGCGATTCCGGTGACCGAGTGCACGGTCTTCTTCCCGGTGTTCTGCAAGGTCTCCGAGATCTGCTCCGTCTTCTTCGCGTAGGCGATGAGACGTTCGGGAGACACGGAGAACCCGTCGCGGCGTCCGCCGCCTCCTCCGCTGGGGGTGTTCGGCTGTTTCGGCCCGCCGCCCGACCCGCGGTCCACCTTCTTCGCCGCTTTTTCAGCTTCGTCCAGGAACTCTTTGTACTTCCCGCTGGTGTAGGTGGTCCACGGTTCGAAAGTCCCACCTCTTTCCTTGTAGACCTGGTACGCCGCTTCCGCATTGGTGGCCGGGTCCTTGAGCTCTTCGTCGGAGTCCAGCCCGAACTGCTTGCGGCGAGCCGGCCCCAGATCGTCGATCATGTTGATCTGCCACAGCCCGTACGAGTCGTCCGGCCGAGTCGAGTTGTGCTTCGTGGGATCGCCGCTCGACTCGGCCAGCGCCACAGCGACCGCCGTCTCCAGGTCCTTGCCCCGAAATCCTGCGTTGTAGGCGTGCTGAGCGATCTGTTCAGCGGATAACGCACTCATGCGAGTGAGTATTGCGTGGTGCCAGCTCGCCCAGGAGAGATTTGAAAACCAAGGTCAAAAAATCTACCGAATGGAGCAGAGCAATTCGGGATGCCAGCGAGCACTTCCGGCCGGAGCAGCGCTTTTCCAAGAGTTGCGCCGGCGAATGCGATTTCGGCGGCCCGGGTTACGCCATTCGACCGGCGTTCTCCTCGTTCCCCGCCCCACCGAACGCGGCCGCTTTGCGGGGAAGCGAGCAAGTGGTACCGCGCTCAACCGGCGTCCCGGATACGGCAACCAGGCATAACCCGGACCACATCTCCGGGAAGTCGCTGCGCGTCGAGACTCGCTCCTTCGATCATGAACAAGCGCAGAGTTTCTCCACGCTGGAAGGAACCGAAGTGACCGACAAGCCCGAACGCGAGCTCATCGACCTCTCCCGCGACCCGACTCCAGGAGTGCCTGATCACGCTGCTCCCGAGGGCGCGGGAGTGCACCCGCTCATCGATCTTTCCCGCGATCCCAACCCTGGCGTGCCGGACCACGCCAAACCGGACGACGAGGGGTAACAGCTCCGAGCGGTGCCGAGGAGCGCCGCTGGTCGTGTCCCGGCGGGGCTGGCGGGAACGCCTCGCCGGGCATTCCAACGTTGAGCACCGAGCGTGGTGGCACTGCAGCCGCGCTGGGCATCGACCGCGCAGTTCACCCCCGCTCGATCCGGTCGTCGAAGACGGCCCAGCAATTGCCGATCATCCCGAGCGGGCTGATTGGTCTTCCGGAAACCGGCGATCGTCGCGGCGGTGGGGAAGCGAACTGCCGCCCCGACTCGCAACTGCTCCCCGTTCGGTTCCAGGGCGCCTTCCGGTCAGTCGAACTGACCAGCACCCACCTCGACAACATCAGCGGAGACGACGCCGGTGGACACCAATCGGCGCTTGGCCGGTCGTGGTGACCACGGCCCGCTCCGGAAGATCAATTCCCGCGGCACGGGACATGCTCTTCTACCTTCAACTGGCGACGAGTACGTCTCGTTGTCGGACTCGGCCTTGTCAGGCACAATCCTCACCCCGGGATTGATGAATATGGTTGACGCACAACAGCAACTTGTCGGTAACCATTGTGCCGCACGCCGCGAACACACCTTCCTCGGGGTCCACGAATCCGGTAGTTGATCAGCACGAACCCGGCCACTCCTTGCTCAGCCAGCACGCACAACGCAGCACAAGACCCCGCGGTCGACAATTTTTCCGCCACGAACAGCACCTCAGAAAACCGCAGAGGAATATTCCGCCACCAATTCCGCGCGGTTCGCGCTTCGCCACCGGCCAGAATTGCGAGATCGCAGAACCCCCACCGGTGCTTCCGCCCGGAAAACGCGAAGCACCATCACTCTCCCCAGCACCCACCGGATCAGCCACCCGCTGCCGCTCGCGCACTACCCCCGGTGCTCACCCCAACGGGCCCGAGTTCCCGACCCGCCCGAACTGCTGTTCTGACCGCTCACGTCCCCCCAGCTACGAGTCTTCCCCGTTCGAGCACCGCAGCGACGAGCCGGCTGGCTGCATCGCTGGCGATCCTCCCCCGCACGGACCACGACCAGGCCCCACCACCGCTTCGGAAATCCGCTGAGCCGCTCAGCCCTGCACGCTGCTCCCGGCGACCCGACAGACAGCCAAGAACGAAAAGCCGGTCCCCGGAAATGATTTCCGGGGACCGGCGGAGCGATCGGTCGAGCGGAGGACTTCATCGCCAGCGGGGAGCGGTCAGCGCGTCCTCCGCATTCGAGCGCTCAGACAGCGGAAGCTTCTTTGGCCGCCTCCGCGTCGACCGCGCCCGACTGACGGCGTTCGAGCAGGGTGGCCCGGACCGCCCAGCCGATGGCCACGGCCCACCCGATGGCGACAACCGTGTAACCGGTGATGCTCACCACGGCCGGAGCTTCCAGAGTGTTCAGCACGGTCCGCAGGTTGGTCAGCACGATCAACCCGCCAGCACCAACACCGATCATGCGGGCCGGGAGCAGCCGCACCAGCCAGGCGGCCAGCGGAGCGGCCAACACCCCACCGATCAGCAGACCGCCCACGACGACCGGGGAGAGCGCGGTGCTGCCCAGCGCGACGAGGAAACCGGCGCTGGAGCCCAGCGAGACCAGGAACTCACTGGTGTCCACCGAGCCAACGGTGCGCCTGGGGGACAGCTTCCCGCTGGTCAACAGGGTGGAGGTGGAGATCGGTCCCCAACCTCCCCCACCGGTGGCGTCCACGAATCCGGCCACCGTGCCCAAGGGGACCAGCCACCGACGCCCAGCAGGGGTGAACGACCGCTGCCGGACCGGCTGGCGCCAGAAGGAGAAGCGCAGCAGGACGTAGATCCCCAGCGCGATCAGAATGCCGGACATCCAAGGCGCGGCCGCTTCGGTGGAGATCGACGACAGCACGGTGGCACCCAGGAAGCCACCGATGCACCCCGGGATCGCCAACCAGCCGACCACCGACCAGTCGACGTTGCGCAGCCGCCAGTGCGAGATTCCCGAGGACAACGACGTGCCCAGTTCCGCAAGGTGCACCGAGGCGGAAGCGATGGCCGGTGCTGTACCGACCGCGAGCAGTCCGGTGCTGGCCGTGACCCCGAAAGCCATGCCCAGGGAACCGTCGATCAACTGGGCGGCGAAGCCGGCCAGCGCCACCATGAGCAACTTGCTCATTGCTCTCCCCGCAAGCTCGTCCGATGTTCTGGAGACCCCGATTAGTCACAAAGTTGATAAGGACAGTACAGAATCAACCAGTCCTCGAACACCGGCTCTCAGGGAGTAAGAAATAGCTGGTCAGCGGCTCTTCCAGACCCAGCGGCTCTCCCAGACGTCCGCGTTCTCCGTGCGCTCAGCCACCTCTTCAGGAAGCGAATCTGCGACCAAGTGCGCGAGAGTGACTCCTTCGAGCACTTCCCGCAAGCTGCTGCGGACCGCGATCCACACCCGTTGCAGCACCGCGACCGAAGCGTCGTAGGTGACGTCCTCCGGACGGACGCCGTGGACGCTCACCAGCGGACCATCGGTGGCGCGGATGACATCCGCTATCGATATCTCATCGGCAGAGCGGGCGAGGTACCAGCCTCCGGTTTGCCCACGACGGCTCGACAGCATTCCCGCTCGGCGCAGATCGGCGAGCACGGCGAGAAGGAAGTTACGCGGGATGCTCTGCGCCTTGGCGATGTCTTCCGCCTTGGCGACCTGCCCGGGCTCCAGCCTGGCTATCTCGATGAGTGCCCGTATCGCGTAATCAACCTTGGTCGAGATCCGCATACCGGCCATTCTCCCCCATGCCGATTTGCGCATCGTTCCGCCCGCGGTCCACCGCGCACCGCAGCACCTGGCCAAGAATTGAAATTCGCCGACCAGCTGCTCACTCGAGCATTCCTCCCCGTCTTCGACGGGAGAATCCCAGAACCGGCCAGCGCCGAATCTGCCGGAACGCGGATCGTCCGAACGATCACCAGCACAGCGCACCCGATTCCCGCTGGAGTCGAATGCGAACAAAGCTTCCGTCCTCAGCGGAAAGAATTCGGACGGCAGCGCATTCCTCCCGGAACCACATCGCCGACATCGGCGGGCTACCACCTCATCAGTCCTAGGAGGACTAGACCCCTGGGTGAGGGCTTAACCGGAATTCCGCTCATCGCAGCAAGGAATGCCCGTTCGCCGCGATTCGGAGCAATACGGGACCTCCGACGTTGAAAGCGCTCTCCGGGAGCCATCGCGGCGACCCGCTCAACGGCACACCGGGGAGCAGGAAACCGCAGCACTGCGAGAACGATTTCCCGCTCGGACAACACCTGATCAGCGCGCTTCGCGCACCAGGCACCTTCCCGCTGCGGTCGACTTCCGAGGAACGGCTCGCAACCCGGGTGCGGACGGCTCGTGCAGGCCGCATCGGACGCGGGTTCGACCGCTCCGTCGAGCAGTGCCGCGCCGCGAAGGAGGCCCGCCGTTCTTCGCTATTCTGGGGAAGTGCGGCTGGCCGCGCTGGCCACAGCACAACCAGCAGGAGGTTGACATGTCGGTAGGGAGATCACCGCGCCGCGTCGAGCCGAGGTGGTCGTCCCCGCAACACGGCACCGCGGAAACCGCCGGTGGCCCCATTGCCCAGGGATCAGAACACGCCCTCGATGCCCAGGGCTCGGACCGCACCGTCGATTTCGTCCGGCAGACAGCCGACCTGCTCATCTTGCACAAATTCGCGATCGACGAAGTGATGACCAGGCTCCGGATCTGGAGCGAGGAATTCGACCACACCCACGAGCACGACCCGATCGAGCACATCACATCGCGGGTGAAGCGGCCGGAAGCGATCGCGGCCAAACTGCGCAGACGCGGCCTGCCGGTCACCTCGGAGTCGGCGCGGAAGAACCTGACGGACATCGCCGGCATCCGAGTGGTCTGCCCCTTCCTGTCGGACGTGTACCTCATCCGGGACTTGTTCCACCGGCACGAGACCGAAATCGTCCAGACCAAGGACTACATCGCCAATCCCAAGCCCAACGGGTACCGCAGTCTGCACCTGATCACCAAAGTGCCCGTGCACCTGTCCGAACGCACCGAGCACGTCTTCGCCGAAATCCAGATCCGCACCATCGCGATGGACTTCTGGGCAGCCGTGGAGCACGAACTGGGCTACAAGAGCGGTGGCGCGGTTCCGCCCGCAGTTGCCGACGAACTGCAGGACGCCGCGGAGACCGCGGCCGTTCTGGACGCCCGCATGAACGCGCTGCACGAGCGGAGCAAAATGCTGCGGAGCTGACCGGCTACCGCCGCTGTCCGCTCTCGGCGAGCACAGCGGCTCGTCTGCGGTACTCCTCTTCATCGATCTCGCCGCGGGCGTACCTCTCCGCCAGCACCCGGTGCGGCCCGTCGAAGGGCTCCGCCCCGCGGCCTGCCGTCGAGCTCCTGGTGATGTAGCGCGTCAGCGCGATGATCCCCAGGATCATCAACACCCAGAACAGCACCATGCTGACGGTCATGAAGGAGAACGCCAGCACCCCTGGCCCGTCCCAGTACATTCGTGCCACCTCCTCGTCCGGGGCACCGGCAGCAGGCGACCGCTAGCGCTCTTCCGCGCTGGTGCGCCCGAACCGGAGCAGCACGTGCGGAACCATCGTCAACTCCAGCTCCGACGCCAAGCCGGTGCGGACTTCCACCAGGTGCAAGGGTTGCGTCAGCACTGAGCCGCTGATCCCCCGACTGGTCGCCTCCAACCAGGCCAGTTGCAGGGCTTGGCCGGTGAGCACGTGGTCGGCAGCCGTGTCGTTGCCGGTGCCGAGCACGCACACCGATTCGTGCTGGATCCGCTTGGCCAGAGTCGCTTCGTCCGGTACCCGAGTGCGTCCGGTGACCAACCCCGCCGCGGAGAGCCCGGACGAACCGAAAGCGTGCGCCGCCAGGCCTCTGTCGCGGGGCCCGCGCGGGGCCTGCGTCCACATCGTCAGTTCTCGCTGATATCCGGGGTCGTCGTGGTACACCCGCGCCGCGTATTCCAGGAGTCGGGCCACCGCGAGCGCGCTGGGCTCCCCGTCGATCCAGGCGAGCTGGATCCCCGGCATCGCAGCTGCTCCGGCCACCGCGTCGCGCTCCGCCCCGGTCAGCGGCCGTCCGGTGAACGCCGCGCGGTCGCTGCGCCGTTGCTTCACCGCTCGGAAGCGGCGCATGTCCTCTTCCGAGGCCGAGGCTCGCTGGGTGCCCACCACGGTGGCCGTGATGGCTTCTCCCGTCTCGATCCGGGTTTCCGCCCGCCAACCGAGGCTGCGCACGGCCAGCACCAGGTTCGTCAGCGCGGTTCCGCAGGAGATGCTGCGGTCTCGCCCGTTCGGGTCGTGGTGCAGCAGTTCCGCCTCGGTGCGTTCCCGCAGCACAGCGGTTCGGTCGTGCACCGCCAGCCACCAGGGGTGGGTGTTGTGCACGGAGGGCGCGTGCTCAACGGCATCGGTCAGCACCGCCACTTCGTCCGCGGACCACCCGGACGTGCCGTAGTCCGATGCTGCGGTGGACTGCCCGTTCATGGCTCCCCTTCTCCCCGTCTGCCGCCCCCGACGACAGCGCAGGACACCGTCGGCGCAAACCACGACGGCTCGGGAATACCCCGCAGTCACCGTCCACACACGGCCAGCACCTCGAAGAGCTACATCGGCGAAGGTGTGAGCACCACGAATTCGGCGTTCGCCTGGTCGTTGCAAACCGCCAGCCGGCCGACCCCGGCGGCGTCTTCGGGCCCCATCTGCACGTTTCCGCCGTGACCGGTGACGCTGTTGACCACGGTGTCGCAGTTCTCGACGTGGAAGACCGGGTGCCAGTAGGGTCGCCCACCCGGCAGGTCAGCCGCTTCGAGCTCCATCAGCCCGCCCAGCATGCGTTCCTGCCCCTGGCCGGCGGGGCCGATCATGGAGTAGGTGCCACCTCCGTCGGGCATGAGGATGTCCTCGTACTCCCAGTTGAACAGCGTTCCGTAGAACTCCTTGGCGGCTGCCGCGTCGGTGGTGTACAGCTCCAACCACATCAGTCCGCCCGGATCGTCGACCAGTTGCAGCCCGCGGTCGGCGCCGGCTTCGAAGATCGCGAACTGCGCTCCTTGCGGGTCGCTGACCTGGGCCATCTTGCCCCCGCCGGCCATGGGCTCCACCGGCTGGATCCGGACTGTGCCGCCGAGGCGCTGCACGGCCGCGGTGGTCGCGTCCGCATCAGGTGTGTTGAAGTAGACCATCCACGCGGATCGAGCGCCCTGTTCGGTCAGCTTCCCGATCGCTGCGACGACCTTGCCGTGCAACCGGAACAGCACGTAGTCCTCCGAGGCCGGGGACTCGGCTTCCCAACCGAACACCGAGCGGTAGAAGTCCGCTGCCCGTTCGACGTCTGGAGCTCCCAGGTCCAGCCAGCAGGGTGTTCCGGGAACGTGGTGGGTGGTGATCATGGGTTGCCCCCTCGGAACTGCCTTTTCCGCCCCCTTCAGCTGCCCGAACGGCCTCATTCCGAAACGGCCCTCGGGCTCTCCTGCTGAGCGGAAGCGACGCGCCGCCCCGGGCCACCTGCTCGCAGCGGGCATCGGCCTCCGGGGCGGCGCGTCGCGGGGGTGCGGGGTCGGCCGGCGGAGGTGGCGTCAGTGGACCGGCTCCCGCCTCAGCTGCCTGCCGTGCGCTCTGCCGTGCACCGCGTGGTACAGCACGGCGGACAGCAGGATCACAGCGCCGGTGAACGCGTACATGAAGCGGTAGTCGGCAGCGTTGGCTATCTCGCCCAGCACCAGTGGCCCCACCCCGGTGCCGAAGTCCAGGAACAGGAAGAAGGTGGAGACCGCCACCCCCATGCGTTCGCTCGAGGAACGGCGGATCGCAGCGGCTTGGGCGATGGAGACGATCGACCCGAAGCCGGCTCCGATGAGAGCTCCGGCCACGGCCATGCTGATCGCCGAGTGGGTCTGGGAGAGCAGCAGGAGACCGGCCCCGTAGCTGGCGATGGCCGGGTACATGACGATGTTGTCCCCGCGGGTGTCCTGGATTCGGCCGATGACGAAGCGGCAGGCGACGACGGCCAGTGCGTAGACGAAGAAGAAGGTGCCGGCCGCTCTGGTCAGGTCCGCCTGCACGGCGAACAGGTGGGCGAAGGACAGCACGGAAGAGCTCCCCACCCCGGCGATCAGCACGAAGCTCGCGATCGGCAGGGCCTTCGGTTCCAGCAGCTTCCACCCGGCTTTGGCGCTCTTGCGGGCTTTCGGCCGCGGCGGGAGCTTGATCATCAAGGCCATGAGGGTGGCGGCGGCGGAGAAGGCCGCGCAGGAGGCGAACAGCGCCGAGTACCCGAACCGTTCGATCAGCACCAGCGCCAGCAGCGGACCGATCGCGCCGGCGAGCGGGGAGCTCATGGACAGGAATCCGGTGCCCTCACCTCGGCGCTTCTCCGGCACCAGGCTCTGCCCGGCCGCCAGCACCGCGGTGCTGGACGCGCCGAACATGAAGCCGTGCACGAAGCGCACCGCGAACAGCGTTCCGAGGCTGCTGGTGAGGAAGTAGCCGGTGGAGGCCAGGGTGAACAGCAGCAAGCTCACCAGCAGGGTGAGCCGCATCCCGATCGTGTCGATGAGCTGCCCGGACAGCAGTCGGGCGCCGATCGCGCCGATGACGAACATGCTGGCGGCCAGGCCGGCGGCGCCGCCGGCCGCTTGGAATTGCTGTGCCGCGTACACCGCCATCGTGGTCATCAACAGGTAGAAGATCATCATGACCAACGTGTTGATCGCGATGGCGAGGACGAATCCCTTGGTCCACAGCTTGGTGCCAGTCAAACCTGTCCAACTCCAGAAGTCGTGATCGGCCGTCGAGCCACACACCGGGAACACTGGTGAGCGGATCCGGTGCGCCCTGCGCGGGAGCACATCGCGAATGGAACGCGCTCAATCCTTTCCAGTGTTAGTTCGCACACAAACTACACTTGACAAAAAATAGATCATCTGCGCAAAGAAATTTGTCCTCCGATTTCCGTTTAGCGCAATTCCCATTCAGCGAAACAGTCGCCCCGCACGCAGCAGACAAACCCAAGCCACCTTCCAAGCCGAACTGCACGGAGCTCGCGAGAACCGGCCAGCTCAGCACCACGCATCAGGTCAGCGAGCAGCGAAGACCAATGCACCCGCAGTTCTCGGACTATAGCAAACAGCGCAGCGCAAACCGCCCGTCAACCACCCACCAGCAGCCCGACTGAAGAACCGGCTGCCGAAGCACGACCCGCAACGGAATCAGCGCGTTGCTGAAAACCGCCAACTGCAGCCCGAACCAACATCCAATTGACGAACACCCCACCACTGACGATCAACAGCACCAACCCAGAACACGAAACAGGCCCGCCAAGTCCTGAAAGCCCCCACGCCTCGATCTCCAGCGGTTCACGAGCCGCCTGAGCACCGGTAGCAAGGCTGCGCACCACGTCGATCCGGCAGCCCACATCGGACGGATGAACCACGGCGTCGGCCCGGGAACGCATCACGTTCCGCCCGCACCGAGCCGAAAACCGCGCTAGCTCCACACCACCGCGACCGGCTTTCCACCGAAGCGCTCGTCAGCGCTTCACCCGTGAACCACCTGCAACTCCGGGAACTTCGCTCGCGGCAGAAGAACCACACCGGAAACGCACTCGGATGCACCGCGCTGCAGCGGAGAAAACCCGTCGGCAACACGGCAGTGCTTTCCACTGGTGGGAAGATCTCGCCGACCGCGCAACGGAATGCCCCGGAGGCAGCCAGCCGTTCCCTTCCGTCCACTGGAAGCATTGGGCAGGGCCGGACGGCCGTTCCCGGTGTTCCTGCCAAGGCAGCAGAGGATTCCCGCGTGCGCAGCAACCGGCGCAGCACGGCCGATCCCGGAGCGTTCGCCCGCCTTTCCAACTCCGGCCGAAATGCTGGTAATGCACGAAGACAATCGGCAAAATCGCGATATGCCAGCAGACCACAGCGATCCGCTGCTTTCCCGGATGATCGACATACGCGGGGAGATAAAGCTGAGCACCCCCAATGCAGCCCGGATGTACGACTACTACCTCGGCGGCACGGCGAACCTGGAAGTGGACCGGCAAGCCGCTGAAGAACAGCTCGCGGTCATCCCGACCACTCGCGACTGGGCCAGGGAGAACCGGGCCTTCCTGGGGCGGGCGGTGCGGTTCATGATCGAGCAGGGCATCGACCAGTTCCTCGACCTCGGTTCCGGGATACCGACCGTCGGCAACGTGCACGAGATCGCGCACCACCACAACCCGGAAGCCCGCGTCGCCTACGTCGACTTCGAACCCGTTGCCGTCGCGCACGCCAGGTATCTGCTGGGCGACGATCCACGGGTGACGGTCGTGCAGGAGGACATCCGGTATCCGCAGCGGGTGCTGGACGCACCGGGCATCAGGAAGCTCCTGGACTTCTCCCGCCCCGTCGGGGTTTTGGCGGTGGCGATCCTGCACTTCGTCCCGGACTCGGACGACCCCGTCGGAGTCGTCCGCGGATACCGCTCCGCCTGCGTCCCCGGCAGCTATCTGGCGGTGTCCCACCTGTCCCGGGTCACCTTCACCGATGAGCAGATGGCCCACGGGCACTCGGTCTACAACCGGACCTCCACCCCGGGCACCTTGCGCTCCCGGGAGGAGATCGCAGCGATGTTCGAGGGGTACCAACTCGTGGACCCCGGTTTGGTGCTGCTGCCGGAATGGCGCCCGGACCGCCCGGTCGACCACAGGACCGCCCAGTGGACCAACAGCTACGCAGGGGTCGGCGTCCTGGCTGGCTGAGCGGTTCCACCTCAGTTGACCAGCTCGGCCCGGACACCGATCAGCCGGAGGGGGCTGACCAACCGGAACCGCTCCAAAGCCGCCACCGCAGCGCGCTCCAGCGCCTCCCGCCGGCGCGTCGGCTCCGGCAAGGTCACCCCGTGCGTGCTGGTCGCGAACCGGGAATCGCGGACCTTCACCACCACCCGCCGGGCGAGCAGCCCCTCCCGGTCCAGATCAGCGACCACCAGCGCGGCCAACCGGACGACTTCATCCCGGACGGCAGCGGGGTCCTGCAGGTCCTGCTGGTAGGTGACCTCGTGGCCGTGGGACCGCGGCTGGTACGGGGCATCGGTCACCGGCGAGGAGTCGTAGCCGTATGCGGTGGCCACCAGCCAAGGTCCGATGTTCGGACCGAACACGGCGGCCATCTCCGCCAACCCGGCCCTGGCCAGCTCGCCCACGGTGCGGATGCCGTTGGCCTCGAGCCGGCGCGCGGTCTTCAGCCCCACCCCCAGGAGCGCTTCGGTCGGCTTGTCCGCCATCACCGCCACCCAGTTCCCGGCGTCCAGCCGGAACACACCCGCCGGCTTGGCCAGCGCAGAAGCGATCTTGGCCCGCAGCTTGTTGTCACCGATCCCCACCGAGCAGTGCAGCTGGGTGCGGGCGTGCACCAGCTGCTGCACCTGCCGGGAGAACTGCTGCGGGTTCGCGGTGGTCACCAGCAGGAAGGCCTCGTCCCAACCCGCCACTTCCAAGACGCCGCCCACTTCCCCCAGCGCTTGCATCACGGCCGCTGAACTGTCCAGGTAAGCGTCTTGATCGGCGAGGAGGAAGACCGCTTCGGGGCAGCGAGCGGCGGCTGTGCGCAGCGGAGTCCCCGAGTGCACCCCTCGCTCCCGGGCCTCGTAGGAAGCTCCAGCCACCACTCCGCGCTGGTCCGGACCACCCGTGCCCACCAGGACGGGTTTTCCGCGCAGTTCGGGGTGCCGCAGCAGTTCCACCGCAACGACGAACTGGTCGAGATCGACATGCAGCACCACTTGCTCCACCCGTCCAGCATCACCGATCCCCCCGGATCCAGCAGCGGAGCGCCGAGACGCCGCGATGACCGGCTCGCGCCGACGTGGTGGCATGGACGGGTGAGCAAGCACAGCGCAGGAATACTGCTGTTCAAAGTCGTGGACCGGACCCCGCTGGTGATGTTGGTCCATCCCGGCGGCCCGTTCTGGAGGAACAAGGACGCCGGCGCATGGACGATCCCCAAAGGGGAGTGCAGCGATTCCGAGGAGTTGCAGACGACCGCGCTCCGGGAGTTCGCCGAGGAGACCGGAACGCACCTGCCCGACCCCGAGTTGGTTCCCCTCGGCCAAGTGAAGCAGAAGGGCGGCAAGGTGGTGACCGCCTGGGCGGTCGAGGGGGACTTCGACCCCTCTCAGCTGCGCAGCAGCGAGTTCGAGCTGGAATGGCCGCCGAAGTCCGGGCAGCTGCGACGCTTCCCCGAGGTCGACCGCGCCCAGTGGTACGACTTCGCAGAAGCCCGGGAGAAGATGAACTCCGCGCAGCACGCCTTCGTCCAGCGGCTCGAGGAGGTGCTGCGGGAACGCGGGCGGATCGACTAGCTCGAACGTGCTCCCGGCCCGCCGGAGCGGCGCCGGGAGCGCCGAGGCTCAGCGAGGCGCCATCCGGATCGCCCCGTCCAGCCGGATCGTCTCCCCGTTCAGGTACGGATTTTCCACGATGCTGCAGGCCAACGCGCCGAATTCGGCCGGGCTGCCGAGCCGCCGCGGATGTGGCACCGAATCCTCCAGCGAGGCGCGCACATCGTTCCGCAACCCGCCGAGCAGCGGGGTGTCCATGATGCCGGGGGCGATGGTGCACACCCGGATCGCCTTGCTGGCCAAGTCGCGGGCAGCGCACAGCGTCATCCCCACCACGCCGGCTTTCGAAGCGGTGTAGGCGATCTGCCCGATCTGTCCTTCGAAGGCCGCCACCGAAGCGGTCAGCACGATCGCCCCGCGCTCGTCGTCCACCGGTTCATGACGCGCCATGCGAGCCGCGCCGAGGCGGAGCGCGTTGTACGAACCGATCAGGTTGAGCTCGATGACTTCTTCGAAGGGCTTCAGCGCCCCCGGTTGCCCGTCCTTCTCCACCAACCGGATGTGGGCCCCTCGGCCGGCGCAGTGCACGAGCGCGCGCAACGGCCCGGTTTCCCCAGCCGCGTCGAGTGCGCTGGCGAACTGCTGTTCGTCCGTCACGTCAGCGGCGACGAAGCGTGCAGCATCGCCGAGTTCCTGGGCCACTTGCGCACCGGCCGAACCCGGCAGGTCGATCAGCGTCACCTGAGCTCCGGCTTTGATCATTTTGCGGGCGGTCGCCAGCCCCAGCCCCGAAGCTCCGCCGGTCACCGCCGCCGAAATACCTTCCAGACGCATGTGCGCATCCTTTCCACCCGGTGTGCCGGAAAATCATTCAATGCTCGGTGATCAAAGCGGGTCAAAGTGGTATTTGCGAACAGATCCGTAGGGGCTTCCTATGGATCCGAGGTGCGGGCAACCGCTTCGCAACGGGCGCCCCCAGTGGAAGGACGACCTCGACGCCGCCGGCGGAACGCGACGACCTGCCGCGTGAACCCCGAACCAGCGAGCACCGCGGGACGAACTGGTGCGGCCGAAGCCGCACGCCGGACGCGGTTCCTGCGAACCGGTTCGCGCGAGGACTCCACACGTCGCGAGGAAGAACGGCTCGGCCACCGGAGCGGCGACGCGATCTGCCCGGTCGAACGTCCAATCCGGACCAGAGGCACCCGAACGGCCGCTTGCGAACGTCCGCTGCCTGCACCACGGCCCCGGCGTCCGGGTGACGCGGAGAATTCCGGTTGTGCCGCTGAGGCCGCCGAACACCCCCTACGATGGTCCGGTGGTGAGAGCACAGCGCAGACTCGTGTTGATCCGCCATGCCAAGTCGGCGTGGCCGGAAGGAACGGACGACTTCCACCGCCCCTTGGCGGACAGGGGACTCGCAGACGCGCCCCGGGTGGGCAAGTGGCTGCGGAAGAACCTGCCAGGCATCGAGGTCGTCCTCTGCTCCCCTGCCCGGCGCACCCGGGAGACGTGGCAGTTGGCCGGCGCGGAGGTGCCCGCCTCGCCCACCGTGCAGTTCGACGAACGCATCTACCAGGGCTCCGCCGACGACCTGCTGAGCGCGATCAGGGGTTTGCCGAGCACCTCCTTGACCGCGGTCTTGGTCGGGCACAACCCCGGCCTGGAAGAACTGCTGAGCTTGCTCACCGGCGAACCCGCTGAACTGAAGACCGGGTCGATCGCCGTGCTGGCCACCTCGGCGGCGTGGTCTGCCGCGGGCAAGCAGTGGGCGAACGTCGACACCTTCGCCAGGCCGCGGGACTGATCAACTGACCAGCTGCAGCCCGCCCCGTCCGCGTCTCGTCCCTCGGGCGGCTGAGCCCCGCCCCGGTCGGCGCGCAGCACGTTCCGGAAGGCACCGCGCCACGGCTGCGGCGCGGTCGTGCCAGCCGGCGAAGCTGCACCGCACCTGGCCGAGGCACCGACGATCCCCCTGGCCACCGCGGGCGGCTCAAGGCTGCGAACCCCGACTTCGACCTCCGCGCCGCGCCGGGCTCCGGTGATCACCCCCGGGCCGCGGACCGGGGCAGGAGCGCGGCTCGAGTCGCCGAGGAGCTGGTCAATCCACCAGCGACGTGGGCAAATACCGGATCGGTGTCCGCGGAACCCGGTCTGCGATCCCGTGTGAACCTCCCGAACGGGGAACACGGGACGAAGCACCCGACTCCTCTCGGACCGGCACCGGCGTTGGCGGCCCTGGCCACAGAAGCTGGCCGGGGCACCACCGGGTGCAGTAAGAAACGAGAACACCAACAGCCCGGGAGAACCCGGTCGACCGCTAGGAGGCGCATTGACGAGCACCACCGAGCCAGCCCCCTTCTTCTCCCGCTCCGGCAGCCTCTTCCTCCCTCAGCCGCACGCGCACAGTCCGTGGTCAACCGACATGCTGCACGGGCGGCTGCTCGGAGGCCTGCTCGCCCGCGCGGTGGAAATCGAACACGGCGACCCGGAACTGCAGTTCGCCCGGCTGACCGTCGACCTGTTCCGCAACACCGGGATGGTGCCCGTCCGGGTCGAAACCGGGGTGGTGCGCCAGGGGCGGCGGATCAAGGTGGTCGATGCCACCGCGTACGCCGACGACCAGCCGGTGGCGCGGGCCAGCGCGGTCATGCTCCGCCGCGGTGAGCAGCCGAACGGCCAGGTGCCGTCCACCCCGCCGTGGGACATGCCCGCACCGGACGCGCTCGGCCCGGCTCCGGAAAGCCCGCTGCCCTTCGACGTCTGGTACGTGGACGAGAGCGGCAACCCGGCCAAGGACCTGCGCATCGCCGGCAAGCGGCGGGCCTGGGCGCGGGAGCGCCACAACCTCGTCGACGACGAGCCGATGTCCCCGTTCGTCCGGGCGGCGATGGCCGGTGATTTCGCCAGCCCGCTGGCCAACTACAGCACCACAGGCCTGGAATTCATCAACAGCGACTACACCCTCACCCTGTCCAGGCTCCCGGTGGGCGATTTGATCGGGTTCGAATCCAGCGGCCACATCAGCGATGCGGGAGTGGCCGTGGCCGAGTGCACCGTGCACGACCTCAACGGCCCGGTCGGGTTCTGCTCGGTCACCGCGGTGGCCACCCGCCCCATGCAGTGATGGCAGGACTCCCCGGCACCGCTCCGCCGGCCGCGGCCACTCCACCGATGGCCGCACACCGGGTGCGGGAGTTCTTCGAGCACTTCGTCGACCTAAGCCCAGTAGTCCGTGCGAAGCCGGATTCGGGTCGTCGGCCCGCCAAGCCAGGGCCAGCGGGAGCACCGGGGCGTCCTGCACCAGGACCAGCACCGCTCCAGGAACTTGAGGTGCTCAGCGGTCGACGGGACGAGGCTGGCACCGGGGAGAGGGTGGTGCGCGTGTCCGGGGGCTTCCTCGACGAGGTTGGTGGTGAACCCGTTGCGCAGGCACACCGCCTGCACCACCTGGTTCACCACCGAGCCGCGACCGGTCGGGAGCAGATGAACCCCTCTCCCTGCGGCTCCGGCAATTCCACCACGGCGCGCCCGGCCCAGGGGTGATCAGCGGGCAGCGCGGCCACCAGGGGATGGCTTTCCAATTCGCGCACGTGAAGTCCCGGAGCTGACACCGGCAACCGGAGCAGGCCGACATCCACCTCGTGCTGGCTGGTGCGATCGCTGAGTTCCCCGCCGGAGAGCGGGCTGAGCACTTCGAAGCGCACCAATGGGAACCGCTGGCGGAACTTGCGCACCAGCAGGTGCATCACCTGGTAGGAGGTTTGCGCGCTGAACCCCAGGCGGATGACACCGGCCTGCCCGGCTGCCGCCTGCCCGGTGATGCGCCGGGCGGCCTTGGCGGACTTCAGGGTTTGCGGGCCTCCTGCGAGAAAGCCCCGCCGGCGGGGAATGAGCGGGACGCGGCGCGTGGTGCGGCGGAGCAACTGCACTCCGATCTCCTGCTCGAGCTTTTCGACCTGTTGGGGAGCGGCGGTTGGGAGATGTGGAGACGGGCAGCTGCCCGGCGGAAGTTCAGCTCCTCGGCCACCGCGGCGAAAGCTTCCAAATAGCGCAGCTCCACCGCACCGCCCTCTCCGCCGGAGAGCTCGTCCGCCCTGCTCAGCACGGATTGTTTCGAATATCGAATCAGAGCTACATGAACTTGGTCTTGGACGGAACAAGCTGTCGCGGCTATGTTCAGCGCGAAACAGCTTTCCCAGCGGTGGGAAAGCATTCGTGTCGGGCGGGAGCGAGGTCCATACGGGCATGGCACACCACCGAGCGCGGTACCCGGCCGCGGCCCCCTTCTCGAGCAAGAACTGCCGTCGCCCCCGGCCGTCGAATCCCGCGAACGATCCGCATTCCCTCCCCCAGAACGACGAACGATCCGGCAGCCAACTCCCCGCTGACTCCTGGCACGCACACCGGAAACGATCGGGCAGGAACCATGGATCCCAGCGATTTCGAGGAAGTTCTGCGCACCGTCCGCGATTTCGTCCGCAACCAAGTCGTTCCGTTGGAAGACGAGATCGAGCGGACCAACGCGATCCCCCAGCACATCCGGGAAACCGCCGCCAGCATGGGGCTTTTCGGCTTCGCCCTTCCCCAGGAGCACGGCGGGCTCGGGTTGTCGATGAGCGAAGACGTCCGGTTGAGCATCGAACTCGGCTACGCCACCCCGGCTTTCCGGTCGATGTTCGGAACCAACAACGGCATAGCCGGGCAAGTGATCTCCAAGTACGGCACGGAAGAGCAGAAGGAGCGCTGGCTTCCCGAACTGGCTTCAGGTGATGTGGTCGCTTCTTTCGCCCTGACCGAGGAAGGAGCTGGATCCGATCCCAGCGGACTGCGCACCCGGGCTGTCCGCGACGGGAGCGACTACCTCATCTCCGGGGCCAAGCGGTTCATCACCAATGCCCCTGAAGCCGGGCTGTTCGTGGTGTTCGCGCGGACCGATGAGAACGCCGAACCGCACAAGGGAATCTCGGTTTTCCTGGTGGAGGCCGGATCGGCAGGACTCCACGTCGGGCCACCGGACGAGAAGATGGGCCAGGCCGGTGCCTTGACCGCCGAGGTGCACTTCGACTCGGTCCGGGTGCCCGCGGACGCTCTGGTCGGCGGTGAAGAGGGCACCGGGTTCTCCGCTGCCATGTCTTCGCTCAGCCGCGGTCGGTTGCACATCGCTGCCATCTGCGTCGGACTGGCCGAGCGGATTCTCGACGAGGCCATCGGCTTCGCGACCACCGCCCGGCAGGGCGGTGCACCGATCAGCCGCTTCCAGCTCGTGCAGGCGATGTTGGCCGAGTCGAAGGCGGAGCTGTACGCCGCCAGGTCGATGGTGCTGCGCGCTGCCGACGAGTTCGACGCCGGAACCGACACGCGGCTGGCTCCGTCGTGCGCCAAGTTGTTCTGCAGCGAGATGGTTTCCCGAGCGGCGGATCGCGCCGTGCAGGTCCACGGCGGCTCCGGATACATGCGCGGAGTTCCCGTCGAGCGGCTGTTCCGGGATTCCCGCTTGTTCCGCATCTACGAGGGCACCAGCGAAATCCAGAAGTTGATCATCGCCAAGCAGCTGTTGCGGGACGCCTGACCCGTCGGGAGAGGAGCCAACGTGGGCGCCGGTGATGACTTCGGCGATGCCGTCGGAAAACTGCTGCACCCCCGGTCCATCGCCATCCTGGGCGCTTCGGACAACCCGGTGAAGCTGTCCGGACGTCCGGTGGACTACCTCAAGCGGTTCGGCTATTCCGGCCGGGTGCTGCCGGTGAACCCGCATCGCAGCCGAGTGCAGGGCATCCCCGCTTTCCGCAGCCTCGACGAGATCGACGGGGAGATCGATCTCGCCCTGGTGATGCTGCCGGCGGAACAAGTGGTCCCGGCGGTCAGGAAGTGCGCGGAACGCGGGATCCCTGCCGCGATCATCGGCGCCGCGGGGTTCGCGGAGACAGGAGCCGCGGGCGCCGAGTTGCAGCGGCAGCTGACCGAGATCGCTGCGGAACGCGGGATCCGCCTGCTGGGGCCGAACTGCTTGGGCATGATCAACGTGCGGAACCGCGCCGTGGCCACCTTCACCTCGGCCTTGGACGAGAACATCGCGCTGCGCGAAGGTCCGGTGGCGTTCGTCAGCCAGAGCGGCGCGTTCGGCAGTTTCATCTTCAGCGCGGCCCAGCAGGAGGGCATCGGCATTTCCCACTACCTCAACACGGGCAACGAAGCAGACCTGTCGGTGGCCGAAATCCTGTCCGGGCTGGTGGAAGACCCGCAGGTCCAAGTACTCATGGCCTACCTGGAGGGGCTCGAGGACGGGGAGCAGTTCCTGCGCGCCGCCCGCAGGGCCCACGAGCTGGACAAGCCCTTGCTCGTGGTCAAGGTCGGCCGCTCCACGGCCGGCGCCAGGGCGGCCCACTCGCACACCGCCTCCCTGGCCGGCGAGGACACCGTTTTCGACGGTGCCGTCCGGCAGCACGGCGTGGTCCGGGTGGGCGGTCTGGAACCCCTGCTGGACGCCGCGCAGGTGTTCGCCGCCCAGCGCCGCCCCCGGGGAAGACGGCTGACCACGCTGTCGCTCTCCGGCGGGGCGGGCGTGCTGATGGCCGAGCGCGAGGTGGCCGCCGGCGTCGAGGCGACTGCGGTGTTCGCCTGGGCCCGCCGGATGTCGGGCGCGGTGATCGGCATCGCGGGCGCGGTCGGTGCGCTCGGCGGGGGGGGGATCAACGTGGCCTTCCGCGCCTCCTACAGCGG
>NZ_AYJW01000039.1 GCF_000497205.1 Saccharopolyspora rectivirgula DSM 43747 | reverse complement strand
GCGCCGATGCCTTCAAAGGCTTCCTCGCCCTCGCCGCCGCACTGACCTGCTTCAAGAAGCTCAAACAAGCCAAGTGAGACACGCTCTAAGCGCCTGTTCAGCCCCGCAGGTGAAATCAGGAGGTCGAGGCGCAGGCGCGGTTCCACGATGGGATTGGGTACGGCCCTGGCGGCGTGATGGGTTGGCACCTGCGCAAAGGACCAGGTGACGGCTGAAGCATGGGTATTCGCTGGCGGTGACGGTGGCCCTGTGGGTGGCGAGCCCAGACGAGAACTGCGTAGGCGAGATGATCGCCATGACCACCAAGCCCCGTTCTCCGACGGTGTGCTCGCCGCCCATATGTCCTGTGCGGCGTCAGGGTGCGAGGTCGAAGACCTCGATGTCGGCTTGCACCTGGCCGTTCGTGGCGAACAGGTGGACCTTGTCGCTACCGTCGTCCGGGAAGACCGCGTCGGTCAGCACGGCCCGCCCGCCCGCGGCGAAGACCTCGACGCCGCTGCGGTCGGCGACGATGCGCAGCGGCAGCACGCCGTCGGAGACGGTCAGCGGGGTGGTGTGCACGGCCGGGAACGTGCTGTGAACCTGTGTGGTGCCCGATTGGGTGCGGTCGATGAACAGCTCCTGCGCGGCGAGGTCGTAGCCGATGCGGGTGCGGTGGTTCGTCCCTGCGAAGACGTCGACGCCGACCGTTTCGGCCGCACCGAGCCGGAAGGTCGCGACGATGTCCAAGGCGGTCCCGGTGAACTCTGGGGTCTGGCCGTCGGTGACGACACCGCTCCAGGCGCGGCGGTTGGCGCGCACCGCTGCTAGTTCGTCGACCGGCTGCTGGGCGAGCTCGACGTTGCCGCCGGCTGCGGTCAGCGACAGCTGACGTGGGGTGGTGTACATGCCGCGCCACGGGTCGGTGGGGATCTCGCCGGCGTAGTTCCAGTTGCTCATCCAGCCCACCCACACTCGGCGGCCGTCCGGCATGTCGGAAAACGACTGCGGTGCGTAGAAGTCGGCGCCGCGGTCCGCCCAGAGCACGTCGTTCGGTGCGCCGTCGCTGGTGAAGGTGGTTCCGTCGAAGTCACCGAGGAAGTACTGGGTCGCCGAGCCTCCGGCCGGACCACCGGGGTTGATGCTGACGATCAGCACCCAGCGGGTGGGCCCGCCGTCCACCGGCAGCTCGAAGAGGTCCGGGCACTCCCACACACCGCCGTGCGAGCCGTGGTCGGCGCCGAACTCACTGAGCTTGTCCCATTCCACGAGGTTGGTCGAGCCGTAGATGTGGATGCGGTCTCCGGCAGCGACAAGCAGAATCCAGCGGTTGGTCGGGGCGTGCCAGAAAAGCTTCGGGTCGCGGAAATCGGGGATACCGGGGTTCGGGATGACGGGGTTGCCGGCGTATTTGGTCCAGGTGCGGCCGCGGTCGCTGCTGTAGGCGAGGCTTTGCTGTTGGGTGTCGCCCGCGCTGGTGTAGATCGCGACCAGGCCCGGTTGGCCGCCGAAGAAGCCGCTGCTGTCGTGGTGGTCGACCACGGCGCTGCCGGAGAAGATGTCGCCGAGCTCGTCGGGCTCCAGCGCCACCGGGAGTTCTTGCCAGCGCACGAGATCAGGGCTGACAGCGTGGCCCCAGGACAGGTTGCCCCACTGGTCGCCGTAGGGGTTGTGCTGGAAGAACAAGTGGTACTCGCCCTGGAAATATACCAGCCCGTTGGGGTCGTTCATCCAGTTGCGCGCGGGCGCGAATCGAACCGTCGGCCGCCACTGCGGGGTCTCTGCGGCGGAGGCGATGCCCCCGCCGGCGATAGCGTGTAGCGCGCCCAAACCGGCGAGCGCGCCGGTCGCGGCGAGGAAACGGCGGCGTCCCAGCATTAGCGGTCGTTGATCGTCCATATTCGCCACGGGTGCTCCTTTGCTCCGAGTTTCATGGACATCACGCACTGTCCGGATCCGGACAGCGATTACCTCACCCCCCGATTTCTGGGCGGTGCGGCGGAACTTCCGGTTAGGAAGTGGTTCTGAGGAGGAAGTGGAGAGCTGCGGGTTGGGTGGAGCTGTCATCTCGGTCGCCGCGAACGGATTTGACTCGGCGATCAACGAGGCTCCCTGCATTCATGCGGCACGACCCGCGCTGCGCTCGGCGGGGGCGGTCACCTTTCCGTGCAACGCCGCAGTTGGTGTCGACGGCGGACACGTGCCGGCAGTCCTGGCTCTCCAATGCGACGAGGCCGTGGCGGATGGTTTCCGGCGCCACCTCGGAGTCGGCGGTAGCCGGTAAGGCATCGACGTGTCCATCGCAACCTGCCCGATGCGCCAGCAGGTGCTGGAACTCTACCCGCGCATGTCTGGTTTCCTCCGGTTTGTGTTTGGTATTGCCTGATACTGCCCTGTGTTGCCGTATTGTCAAGGCCTCGATCACCATGATGAATGTTTCCGAGTCGACCCGGCTCGGCATGCCGGAGGGAGCTAGACGCAACCGGCAGCTGGGCCTTTCGGTTCGCGCGTCAGGGTTGTGATGACTGCGGCCACGACTGCAGACGGGCGCTGCCTGACGTGGGGAGGCGATCCTGGTCGGTCGATCCTGGTGACGGCAGCGGTGAGGCCGGCTTGCTGCTGATCAGTCATGTTGCCGTGGCCGTCGCCGCAGGTCCCCATCCCGTGCTCACCGGTCGCTCCGGACGGAAGGTCCTCGCAGTTCGCGGAGTTGGCCGGTGCTTCGAGACGCTTTCCACACACGCCAGGTGGTTGTCGAGCGCGGACCGTAGGTCTCGATTGACGTGGCATGCCCGAACTCGCTCGGTTGCAGGGAGATATCCACCCCTGAGTCAACGTTTCGCCTTATCGAGGCTTTCGCCGTCGAGGGGGCTGGCAACTGAGCGGATCTGCGCGGGGTTGCAGGTCTAATGAGTGCAAGGGCAAGGGCCCCTATTGCACGGAGTGTGCAACGTGCACTGATCTCGCCGTGGGATCGGCCGGCTTCGGTGCATGCACAGAGGGTGAACCTAGCGGGCGGGGCGCTGCTCACGTTGAGTCTGCCGTCGCAACCAACGCGATTCGTACATTCCCGGAAGCGACAAGCCGCGGCCCTGAACGGCAGTGGCCGCGCGTCCGTCGATGAGGGAGGCACATCGTGGTCAACAAAGCCGACCAACCAGGGGTGGAGCTCCACCCGCGCAGATTGAGAAAGGCTCGGCTGGCGACCTTCGTCAGCTTCTTCCAGCTCGGCGTGATGGTGTTCGCCTGGTCCACCGGAACGTCGTCGTTTCGCGCACAGCTAGGAATCGATGGAGTCGACGGCGACTCCGCATACGGTATGGACGCTCTGTCCATCGGAATTGGGTGTGCCATTGGCTGTTTCAGCGGTGGGCCGATCATGGATCGTCTGGGGGCCCGTCGGGTGCTCTCGTTTTGCCTCGTGCTATTCCCGCTCAGCCTGATCCCGCTCGCGTTCGTGCCCGGCTTCGGGGCCGCGTTCGCGTGCGGTCTGGTGATGGGAGTCGTGCGTGGTGCGGTGGACACCGCATCGAACGTGACTGTTCCGCGGTCGACGGCGCTCATCGGGTCGCACCCCGCTTTGCCCGGCGTTCCATGGCCAGGGATACCTCAACCCGGATCTGCAGGTCACCTGACCCGGGGAGTGGTGTGATTGCTGCTGGTGCCCCCGGTGCGACTCGAACGCACACTGGACGGATTTTGAGTCCGCTGCCTCTGCCGATTGGGCTACGGGGGCGTTGTGCTGAACATGGTACGCCAGAGGTGATCAACACGGTTGGGCGGGGGTCGCATTACATTTGGTCCTGGCGTGGTCCTGCAGGTATCCGCACCGGTGTTTCCCTGCGCACGAGGTTGTGCGCCGTTGGTGTCGTCATGGTCACGCTTGCGCGTCCACGCAGGGGGTATCACGACCGGTAAGCTGCGGTTTCCCGGTGCAAATCGCATCGGCGCACCCGAAGAGCGACCAGGAGGATTGGTGACGACGTCGGCTGCCGAAGACGCTCGTGAGGCAAAGCCCGTCGAACGTCGGGTACTTGTCGCCGAGGACGAGGCATTGATCAGGCTCGACCTCGTGGAAATGCTCCGCGAAGAGGGCTACGAGGTCGTTGGTGAGGCCGCGGACGGCCAGGAGGCCGTGCGGCTCGCCGAGGAACTCCGTCCGGATCTCGTCATCCTGGACATCAAGATGCCGAAGATGGACGGCATCGAGGCCGCGTCCAACATCGCCAGCCAGCGGATCGCTCCCGTGGTCATCCTGACCGCCTTCAGCCAGCGCGACCTCGTCGAGCGGGCCCGGGACGCCGGGGCGATGGCGTACCTGGTCAAGCCGTTCGCCAAGCGCGATCTCGTGCCGGCCATCGAGCTCGCCGTGTCCCGGTTCACCGAGCTGCAGGCCCTGGAAGCCGAGGTCACCGAGCTGTCGGAGCGGTTGGAAGCCCGCAAGGTCATCGAGCGGGCCAAGGGGCTGTTGATGACCAAGCGCGGTCTCAGCGAGCCGGACGCCTTCCGCTGGCTGCAGCGCACCGCCATGGACCGCCGGACCACGATGAAGGCGGTGGCCCAAGCGGTGCTGGACACCCTGGCCTGACGGCCGCTACCGCTGCGGCGGCCGCTTGCGCAGCACGCAGGTCAGGCGTGCTGAGCAGGTCCGGTTGCCCTGTTCGTCGGTGATCGTGATCTCGTAGGTGGCGGTCCTCCGGCCGAGGTGCTGGGGGGTGGCCACCCCGGTCACGACACCTTCGGTCACAGCGCGGTGGTGGGTGCAGGACAACTCCAGGCCGACGGCGACGCGGTCGGACCCGGCGTAGAGGGCCGCCGCCACCGAGCCCACGGTTTCGGCCAGCACCGCGTTCGCGCCCCCATGCAGCAGCCCGTAGGGCTGGCGGTTCCCGGCCACCGGCATCGTTGCCACCACTCGTTCAGGTGACCATTCGGTGAGCTCTATGCCCATCCGGTCGGTGAGCTGCTCGTCCGCGGCCTGCAGGACCGCGTTCAGCTCGCCGTCCTCGCTGGTGGCCGTGTTGTTGCTGTTCACTGCGGGCAACCGGGCGCCTCCTCTGCCTCGCGCACACGCCGTCAGGCGTTCAGCCTAAACTCGCCGCCGTGATGGATACCGAGGACCGACGTCTGCTGCTCATCGACGGCCACTCGATGGCCTACCGCGCGTTCTACGCCCTGCCGAAGGAGAACTTCCAGACCGCGACAGGGCAGCACACCAACGCGGTCTACGGCTTCACCTCCATGCTGATCAACCTGCTCAGAGATGAGCAGCCGACGCACCTCGCGGTCGCGTTCGACGTCTCCCGCCAGACCTTCCGCAGCGAAACCTACGCCGAGTACAAGGCGAACCGGAGCGCCACTCCGGACGAATTCCGCGGGCAGGTCAGCCTGATCCAAGACGTGCTGGGGGCGCTCAACATCCCGGTGTTGAGCAAGGAGAGCTACGAGGCGGACGACGTCATCGCCACGTTGACCACGCAGGCCACCGCGGCCGGTTACCGGGTGTCCATCTGCACCGGTGACCGGGACGCGCTGCAGCTGGTGACCGATTCGGTGACCGTGCTCTACCCCACGCGGGGTGTTTCCGAGCTCACCCGCTTCACCCCGGAGGCGGTGAAGGAGAAGTACGGGGTCACCCCGGAGCAGTACCCGGACTTCGCGGCGCTGCGCGGCGACCCGTCCGACAACCTGCCCAAGATCCCGGGGGTGGGGGAGAAGACGGTCACCAAGTGGATGCAGCAGTTCGGTTCCCTGGCCGAGCTGGTCGACCGGGTGGACGAGGTCAAGGGCAAGGCCGGTGCCGCGCTGCGGGAGCACCTGTCCAGCGTGCTGCTCAACCGGCAGTTGACGGAGCTGGTCAAGGACGTTCCGCTGGACCTCGGCCCCGACGACCTCGAGGTGCAGCCGTGGAACCGGGACGAGGTGCACCGGATCTTCGACGGTCTGGAGTTCCGGGTGCTGCGGGACCGGTTGTTCTCCACCCTCTCCAGCGCCGAGCCGGAGGCGGACGCCGGGTTCGAGGTCTCCGGTGGTGTCGTGCAGCCCGGCGAGCTGGCTTCCTGGTTGGACGAGCACGCCCGCAACGGGAACCGGGTGGGGCTCGCCTTCACCGGGCAGTGGGCGCGCGGGCGCGGCGACCTGTCCGGCATCGCCCTGGCCACCGCGGACGGGGCGGCTGCGTTCGTCGACGTCACCGAGCTCACCCAAGAGGACGAGCAGGTGCTGGCCGAGTGGTTGGCCGACCCGAACGCGCCCAAGGCGGCGCACGACGTCAAGGGGCCGCTGCACGCGGTCCGGGACCGGGGCTGGAGCCTGGCCGGTCTGACCAGCGACACCGCGCTGGCGGCCTACCTGGTCCGCCCGGGGCAGCGCACCTTCAACCTGCCGGACCTGGTGGTGCGGTACCTGCAGCGGGAGCTGCGCCTGGATTCCGATTCCCAGGACGGTCAGCTCTCCCTGCTGGAGGACGAGGCCGAGGCCAGCCGGAAAGCAGCCGAAGCCGAGCTGGTGAAGGCGCGGGCGGTGGCCGAATTGGCCGACGCCCTCGACGCGGAACTGGAGCGCATCGACAGCCGGCAGCTGTTGACCGACCTGGAGCTGCCCCTGCTGTTCGTGCTCAGCGAGATGGAGGCCGCCGGGATCGCGGTGGACGCCGAGCGGCTGGACGAGCTGGGGGCCCGGTTCGCCGCGCGGGTGAAGCAGGCCGAGCAGGACGCCTTCGCCGTGATCGGCAAGGAGATCAACCTGGGCTCGCCGAAGCAGCTGCAGGTGGTGCTGTTCGACGAGCTGGGCATGCCGAAGACCAAGCGCACCAAGACCGGCTACACCACGGACGCCGAGGCGCTGCAGACGCTGTACGAGAAGACCGAACACCCGTTCCTGCAGCACCTGCTGGAGCACCGCGACGCGGCCCGGTTGAAGACCACAGTGGATGGGCTGGTCAAGTCCATTTCACCGGACGGCCGGATCCACACCACGCTCAACCAGACGATCACGGCCACCGGGCGGCTTTCCTCCACCGACCCGAACCTGCAGAACATCCCGATCCGCACCGAAGAGGGGCGGCGGATCCGGGAGGTGTTCGTGGTCGGCGAAGGCTACGCGGAGCTGATGACCGCCGACTACAGCCAGATCGAGATGCGCCTCATGGCCCACCTGTCCGGGGACGAGGGGCTGATCGAGGCCTTCCGGTCGGGCGAGGACCTGCACAACTACGTCGCCTCCAAGGCGTTCGGGGTTCCGATCGACGAAGTGAGCCCGCAGTTGCGGCGCCGGGTCAAGGCGATGTCCTACGGGCTGGCCTACGGGCTTTCCGCGTACGGTCTCGCGCAGCAGTTGCGGATCTCGACCGAGGAGGCGCGGGAGCAGATGGACGCCTACTTCGCGCGGTTCGGTCGAGTTCGCGACTACTTGCACGAGGTGGTGGAGCGCGCCCGCAAGGACGGTTACACCTCGACCATCCTGGGGCGGCGCCGCTATCTTCCGGATCTGCTCAGCGACAGCCGCCAGCGCCGGGAAATGGCGGAGCGGATGGCGTTGAACGCACCGATCCAGGGCAGTGCCGCGGACATCATCAAGGTGGCGATGCTCGGGGTGCGCAAGGCGCTGCGGGAGAACGGGTTGCGCTCCCGGATGCTCTTGCAGGTGCACGACGAACTGATCGTCGAGGTGGCCGACGGAGAGCGGGCTGCTGTCGAGCAGCTGATCAGGGAACAGATGGGGTCGGCCTACGAACTCGATGTTCCGCTCGATGTTTCAGTCGGCTACGGCCGCTCCTGGGACGCGGCGGCGCACTGAGCGCTGTTCCTAGTCAGCTGGAAGCCGTCGGGTCGGCACGGCCGGCATTTGCCGGGCGGAGGCCGCCTCGGCGGCTTCGATGCTCTGGTAGCGCGGGATGTCGGTCAGTCCGCCTGCCCAGAGCGCCCGGTCGATCGTGGGGTTCGGCTCGGCGACGATGCTGAGGAACTTGTCGTGGTGGGTTGCCCAGTTGTGGGCGGAGGCCAGCACTTCGAGTCCGGCTGCGCCGAGGAAGGTGACTTGCCGCAGGTCGATGGTCAGCACGGATAAGGTGCTGGCCAGGCGCGGCCACAGCACGTGGGCCAGGCGGGGGGCGGTGGCCGTGTCCAGCGCGCCCGAGACGTGCAGCACGGCCAGTCCCGGATTGGTGAAATCCATTTTCAACGCCAGCTGGGAAGCCGTGCTGTTCATGGTGGACCTGTCGGTGGACTGGTCCATGACGCGGGTGCGTGTTGTTGGCACGGGTCCTCCTCTCGTCGGTATCCCGTGTAGACGGAAGATGATCGTGAAAGCGGTGCAATCGCGCCCCTGGGCTATTGATCAGCAGTTGGAGCGAACCGCTTGACGACTTGTTGTGACGCCGACACTACCCACGGCAACCCGCTCGTGTCGACTCATGCGTTTGGTCCGAGTGGAACTCCGGGAATTCAGTGAGGTTCGGTACAGCATGACACAGCTGTCTCGGACCGGTTACGAAGTGGTGGTTCACCGCTTGCGCTGCGTGCCCGGAGTCGTTAGATGAGTGGAATCCCACAGCGACGACCGGTGCTTCGTGCTGGCAGGAGCTGAAGATAGCCTTCCCTGGTTGCGGCGAGCAGCTGGCTGGCTGCGGCCTTCCGTGCAGATGCCCCGGACCACCAAGGAGGAGCATGATCAGCCTCGAGCAAGTGGACCACTTGGTTCTCACCGTCACCGATGTCGATCGGGCAGTGGAGTTCTACGAGCAGATCCTGGGCATGACGCCGGTGGAACTGCCGGAAGGACGGCGCGCGGTGCGTTTCGGGAACCAGACCATCAAACTGCATGGGGCCAGTGAATTGGTGCAACCAACCGCAACGCATCCGGTGCCGGGCTCGGCGAACTTGTGCTTCATCACCAGACAGCCGCTCAGCGAGGTGCAGGAGCATCTGCGGGCCAACGAGGTGCGGATCGAGGAGGGGCCGGTCAGCCGCACCGGTTCGGTCGGCCCGATCACATCGCTGTACTTACGGGACCCGGACGGCAATCTGCTGGAGATCGCCCGCTACGACGACGAGGCTGCTGCAGAGGAAGGCGGAGCAGGGAAGTGATGCGGAACGAGGAACCCCGCGCCCCAGGGCGCGGGGTTCCTCGTCGTCACCGGTCTACAGCGACAGCTCGGGCTTGAGCTTGCTCGGGCTCCAGACCTGCTGGCGCCACGCGGCGATTGAGCTCAGCAGCAGGCCGGCGACCAGGTAGCTGAGCAGCACTCCCGCCGAGGTGAGCGCGGTCTCGATGCCTGGCCCGCCGTAGAGCAGGTGCCGCAACCCGTCCACCACGTAGCTCAGCGGCAGCACCTTGTGCAGCGGGTGCAGCGGTTCGGGCAGGGTCTGCCACGGGAAGGTGCCGCCTGCTGTGACCAGCTGGAGCACCAGGATCAGCAGGGCGATGAACTTGCCCTTCGGCCCGAAGGCGGCGTTGAGCCCGTGGACGATGGCGGTGAAGGCGAACGAGGTGAGGACCAAGAAGCCCAGGGACCACCCGAAGTGGGCGGGCTGGATCCCGATGCCGAAGACCACCACGAAGTACAGCAGGTTCGCCTGGAGCAGGCCGATCGCGGCCGCCGGCAGCCATCCTCCTATCGCCACCTTCCACGGCGCCGTGCCCGTGGCCAGGGCGCGCGGCGACAGCGGGCGCATCAGCAGGAAGAGCACGAACCCGCCGATCCACAGGGCCAGGCCCATGAAGAACGGGGCGAGACCGGCCCCGTAGGTGGCTGCTTTGACCTGGGCGTCGTTGTCCACGACAACGGGGTCGCCGATGGTCTCCGCGGTCTCCTTGCGGGTCTTCTCGTCCGGGTTGGGGATCTCGTCGACGCCTTTGCCCAGTTCCGTGGCCAGGGTTCGGGAGCCGTCGGCCAGCTGGCTGGTGCCGTCGGTGAGCTGGTCGGTGCCGTTGGCCAGTTCGCCGATGCCGGACACGAGCTGCTGGGTGCCGGCCAGCGCCTGCTGTTCGCCGGCGGCCAGGTCGTGAGCTCCGTCGTCGACCTCGGCGGCTCCGTCGGCGAGCCGGTTGATGCCGTCGGTCAGGGCGGGGGTGGCGTCGGCGAGCTTGCGGCTGCCGTCGGCCACCATGCGGGACCCCTCGGCGAGGGTGCGGATCTGGCCGATCTGGGTCTGCACCTGGTCGTTGATGTTGTTGGCCGGGGAGTTCAGTTTGTCCAAATTGTCCATGAGGCGCTGGATGGTGGCCTCGTCCACGCCGAGTTCCCGCAGCGACTGCGCCATCTGCGCCTTGGTCTCGTCGAGGTGGTCGATGATCTGCTGCGACCGGTCGGCCACCACGCCGAGCTTCTCGGCGAGCAGCTCGTTGCCGGCGGCCACTTGCTCGGCCCCGTCGGCCAGCTGCGCCGTCTGCTCGGGGAGGGCTGCGGTGGACTGCTGGAGTTGTTGGAGCCCGTCGTTGAGCTGGCTGGTTCCGCCGGCCAGGCGGTCGGCCCCGTCGGCCAGTTCGTAGTGGCCGTTCAGCAGTTCGTTGGCGCCGGCGCTGAGCTGGTTGGTGCCCTGCTGCAGTTGGCCCGCGCCGTCGTGCACCTGGCCGGCGCCGTCGGCCAACTGGTTCGCCCCGTTGACGGCCTCCATGGTCTTGTCGTGCACGGTGCTGAAGCCGAGGAGGAACTGTTCGGCAGCTTCGGTCCCGGTGCTCTCGGCGATGCCCCTGCGCACCTCGGCGGCCACTTGGTCGGCGAAGGTGCCGACCAGCGCGTTGTTGGCGTCGTTGGTGATCAGCTTCAGCTTCGCCTGTTGCGGTTTCAGCTCCCCTGAGGACTGCAGCGCGGCGGAGAAGTCCTTCGGGATCACCAGGGCGAAGGTGTAGCGGCCGGTGGAGACGCCGTGGGCGGCGTTCTTGGCGCTGGTGCGGTGCCACTCGAAGCTGTCCGAGTCCAGCAGCTTCTGGTAGACCTCGTCACCGGCGTTGAAGTGGCTCCCGTCGGAGCGGGTGGTGCCGGTGTCCTCGATGGCGACGGCCGCGGGAACCGACTGCAGGCGGTTGTAGGGATCCCAGTTGGCGTACAGGTACAGGGCTCCGTACAGCAGCGGGATGATGGTGATCGCCACCATGGCCAGTTTGGGGAGCTTTCCCGCGGTGAGCCTGCGTAACTCTGTTGCGGCTAGACGGAAAACTGTCATCAGGCACTCTCAGCTGGTTCGGGGGAGGACGGCTGGTCGGTTTCTGGGGAGGACTGCGGGTCGGGGCGGTTGTCCGTGCCGATGCGGGCGAACGGGACGTTCAACTTCTCGGCGCTGTGCGGTGAGCAGAGAACGGCGACGGTCATGCCGGCTTCGGAGCGTTCGGCTGCCAGCCGGTACCAGTCGGAGGGGTCTCCTCCGTGCCGGTCGGGCGAGTCGAGGACGAGGGCCTGCACCGAGCGCGATTCGCACGCCAGCTGGACGAGCAGGCGGGTGCGTTCCGCTGCGGGCAGGTGCTCGAACCGTTCGCCGCGGTGGTCGCTGAAGTTGTGGCGTTCCATCCACTTCCGCACGTACCGGGGATTGGACGGGCGGTCGGCCAGGCACAGGGCTTCGGCCACGACGTGCTGCACCTGGAGGGCGCCGTCGGGTTCGGTGACTTCAGGCGCGTCGATGACCGCGGTGTGCCGGCGGACCGCGCGTCGACGGGTGGACTTTCCGATCCGCACTCGCCCGCTGGTGGGGCGGAGCCGGCCGGAGAGGACCAGGGCCAGCGCGGTGCGCGCGAGGGCCTGGTCGCCGGCTATCAGCAGCAGCTGTCCCGAATGGATCCGCAGTGAGGTGGGGGCGAGCAGCTGTCCGCTTGGTCCGCGCACCTCGATGTCCTCTGCGACGATCTCCACGTCGACTCCTTCTCGGGGTCGGTGCGCCGCACGGGAGGGATCAGCGCAGCGCGACTGCCGGACGCGCCTCCCATATGGTCCACAGTGGCCGGTATCCCTGGCGGGGCCAGAACACTGAGGACAGCGGGTTCGGGAGGTTGTAGTACAGGAAGTTGCCGATGACCCCGGCACGGAAGAACTCCTGGTGTGCCGTGGCCATCAGCGCTCGGCCGACGCCGGTGCCGCGCGCCTGCTCGTGCACCGACAGGCAGTTGACGTAGGCCCACCTGCCGGGGTGCAGTCGGTGCCCGCCGGGTGACCGGGTGGTGTCCACCCAGGCGCACTCGGCGACCGCGACGGGTTCGCCTTCCCGTTCCGCGAGCCAGACCGGGTCGCTGGTGCGCAGTCGTACGTGCGCGGCGGCCCGTTTCAGCTGCGGCGCGTTGGGGCGGAAGGTGGACGCTCCGACCAGAGACGCGTACTTGAGCTCGGCGAGGGTGAGCTCGACTACTGCCTCCAGGTCGGCGGGCCCAGCGCGGCGCACCTTTACGGTACCAGATAGTTCCGTAAGTGGTTGTGGCGCCGGCGGGCGCACGGCGAGCACCGACAGCGGCACGAATCCGTGGTCCAGCAGGGCTCGGGTGGCCTCCACGTCCCGGCTCGGCCAGGCGACCACGCAAGAGGAATCCTGATCAGGGACGTCCTGCTCCGCGAGCCATGCCTTCCACTCGGCCAGCAGCGCCGCCATCCCCGCGCCGGGGTGCTCCCCGAGCACCGGGTAGAGCTCGAAGACCTCGGCCGTCTGCCACAGCAGTTGGAGCGAGCCAGGCGGGTTCGAGGTGTGCACGATCACGCCCGCGACGAGCTCTCCGTCGGCGGTGCGGGCCTTGATGGGCTCGCCGGCCGGCAGGTAGTAGGTGGGCGGCAACTGCTCGTCCAGGGCGCGGAACCGCGCGCACTGGGCCTGGTGGAGGTGGTGGGCTCGGCTCACGGAGCACTCCGGATCAGTCCAGCAAGCAGACGAAGATCGCTGTTCCGGGGAACAGTTTGCCCCGGATCGGCCCCCACTGCCCCCAGATCAAGGTGTGCCCCTCCGGCCATTCCGGCTCCACCAGGTCCACCAGGCGGAACCCCGTCGCGGTGAGCTGCCGGACGTAGTCGCCGAGGGTGCGGTGGTGCTCCACGTAAACCGTCCGGCCGTACTGGTCGGCTTCCACGTACGGGGTGCGGTCGAAGTAGGACTGGGTGACAGTCAAGCCGGTGGGCCCCGGGTCGTCGGGGAAGATCCACCGCATCGGGTGGGTCACCGCGAAGACCCAGCGCGAGCCGGGCTTCAACACCCGGGCGACCTCCCGCATCACCGCTTCCGAATCCGCCACGAACGGGATCGCGCCGAACGCCGAGAAGGCCAGGTCGAAGGAGTCGTCGGCGAACGGCATCACGTCCGCGCTGGCCTGGACGAGCGGGAAGGCGGTGCCGACGCGCTCGCTGTCCTGCCGGGCGTGCCGCAGCATCCCCGAGGAGATGTCCAGGCCCACCGGGTGGGCGCCCTGGAGGGTCAGCCATCGGGAGCAGGCAGCTGCTCCGCAGCCGACTTCCAGCACCCGGCGGCCTCGGAAGTCGCCGAGCAGCCCGGCTTGCTCCTCCCGGAGTCCCTCCGGGCACCACACGAAGTCGTCGACGCCCAGGAAGTCGCCGTGTTCGGCCTGGTAGTTGTCGGCGTCCAGGTCCCACCAGAAGCGGCTCGCGGCGCGCGACTCGGCTGCTCCGACCTTGCGTTTGATCACACCCCAGTCGTCTGGAGTGGAACTGGTCGTAGTATTCTGAGAAAAAGTGCTTTCTGGATCGTCGGCTTCCGACACAGGTTTCTCCCTGCCAGTCTGGGGTACCGCTCGGACGTGAGCATTCTCCCCGTTCGCGCGAACCTGGAGTGGCGGGGCGGGTGCGGTTTGCCGAACGATCGGGGAAGCGCGTACTATACCGCCCGCGCCATGGGTCTTCATTGTCCGCAGTTTCCTGCCTGGGTGATCACCCGGATCGGATTCCGTAGGACAGGAAAATTCCGCGCGTCCGGCCGGTGCGGTCGGGTGCAGCGGGTACCCACGGCGTAGTGAAGTAAGTAGGAATCCAACGACAACTATCCGTACCGGAGCAACCCACCTGATGTCCACCGACACCACCACCGTCCCGACTGCAGCCGCTACCAAGCCGCAGGTCGCAGTGAACGACGTCGGGACGGAGGAGGACTTCCTCGCCGCCGTCGACCAGACCATCAAGTACTTCAACGACGGAGACATCGTTGAAGGCACCATCGTCAAGGTCGATCGCGACGAGGTGCTGCTTGATATCGGCTACAAGACCGAGGGCGTCATCCCGTCCCGCGAGCTGTCGATCAAGCACGACGTCGATCCTGCCGAGGTCGTCGCCGTTGGCGACTTCGTCGAAGCCCTTGTCCTGCAGAAGGAGGACAAGGAAGGCCGGCTGATCCTCTCCAAGAAGCGCGCCCAGTACGAGCGCGCTTGGGGCACCATCGAGGAGCTCAAGGAGAAGGACGAGCCCGTGCGCGGCACCGTCATCGAGGTCGTCAAGGGCGGTCTCATCCTCGACATCGGGCTGCGCGGCTTCCTGCCCGCTTCGCTGGTCGAGATGCGTCGCGTTCGCGACCTGCAGCCCTACGTCGGGCGCGAGCTCGAGGCCAAGATCATCGAGCTGGACAAGAACCGCAACAACGTCGTTCTGTCCCGCCGCGCCTGGCTGGAGCAGACCCAGTCCGAGGTTCGCAGCGAGTTCCTGCACCAGCTGCAGAAGGGCCAGGTCCGCAAGGGCGTCGTGTCCTCCATCGTCAACTTCGGTGCTTTCGTGGACCTCGGTGGCGTCGATGGTCTGGTGCACGTCTCCGAGCTGTCCTGGAAGCACATCGACCACCCGAGCGAGGTCGTCGAGGTGGGCCAGGAGGTCACGGTCGAGGTCCTGGACGTGGACATGGACCGCGAGCGCGTGTCGCTGTCCCTGAAGGCCACCCAGGAAGACCCGTGGCGGCAGTTCGCCCGCACGCACGCCATCGGCCAGATCGTCCCGGGCAAGGTCACCAAGTTGGTGCCGTTCGGTGCGTTCGTCCGCGTCGACGAGGGCATCGAGGGCCTGGTGCACATCTCCGAGCTGGCCGAGCGGCACGTGGAGATCCCGGAGCAGGTCGTCCAGGTCGGCGACGAGGTCATGATCAAGGTCATCGACATCGACCTGGAGCGTCGTCGGATCTCCCTGTCGCTGAAGCAGGCCAACGAGGGCTTCTCGCCGGACGCGGAGTTCGACCCGACCCAGTACGGCATGATCGCCGAGTACGACGCCGAGGGGAACTACATCTACCCCGAGGGCTTCGACCCGGAGACCCAGGAGTGGAAGCCCGGCTACGAGAAGCAGCGGGACGAGTGGGAGCGCCAGTACGCCGAAGCCCACGCTCGCTACGAGAAGCACATGGCTCAGGTCGCCAAGGCCCGGCAGGCCGAGGCGGAAGCCGCTGCTGCGGAAGCCGAAGGTGGCGAAGAGCAGGGCGGCGGCAACTACTCCTCCGAGTCGGAGGAGGACCGCGGTTCGCTGGCCAGCGACGCTCAGCTGGCGGCGCTGCGGGAGAAGCTCTCGGGCGGTGCGTGATCCGCTGATCGAGGCAACTGCCGCATAGGTGTTGGAAACGGCCCCGTGTTCGCACGGGGCCGTTTTCGTTCACCGGGGAGGTTGCGCAGGTGTTGGCACCTGGCAAGATGACCGCGTGCTACGTGTGGGATTAAGCGGCGGCATCGGTTCTGGCAAGTCGACGGTCGCCCGACGGCTGCAGGAACACGGTGCGGTTCTCATCGACGCCGACCAGCTGGCCAGGGAGGTTGTGACCCCCGGGACGCCCGGCCTGGCCGAGATCGTGGAGCGGTTCGGGCCGGAGGTGCTGGACGAGCACGGCGCGCTGAACCGCCCCGAGCTGGCGCGGAGGGTCTTCGGCGACGAAGCGGCCCGAGCCGATTTGAACGCGATCACCCACCCGCGGATCGCGGAGCTGACCGCGCAGCGGATGGCGCGGGCTCCGGAGGACGCGATCGTGGTGCACGACATCCCGCTGCTGGTGGAGGCCGGGTACGCGCCGAACTACCACCTGGTGATCATCGTGGACGCCCCGGTCGAGACCAGGGTGCAGCGCCTCGTCGAGCGCGGCCTGCAGGAGGAGGACGCCCGGGCCAGGATCCGGGCGCAGGCCACCGAGGAACAGCGCCGCGCGGTGGCCGACGTGTGGCTGGACAACAGCGGTTCGATGGCCGAGTTGCTGGCGGCAGTCGACCGGCTGTGGAACGACCGGCTGCTCCCCTTCGAGCGCAACGTGCGCGCCCGCAGGCCAGCGCTGCGCAGCGGTCTCCCGCGCGTGCCGGCCGACCCCTCGTGGCCCCGCCAGGCCCAGCGGTTGATGGCCCGCATCCAGAAGGCGGCCGGTGATCTGGCCGTGCGCGTCGATCACGTCGGCCCCACCTCGCTGCCCGATCAATCCGCTGAGGACATCATCGACCTGCAGCTGTCGGTGCGCTCGATGGAGGACGCCGACGCGCTGGCCCAGCCTTTGGCCGAGGCCGGCTTTCCGCCGATTCCCGAGGTGACCGCGGACCGTCCGATGGGAGGCGACACCGACCTGGAGCAGTGGGAGAAGCGGCTGCACAGCAGTGCCGACCCGGGGCGGCCGGCGCACGTGCACATCCGCGCGGTGGACCGGTCGAACTGGCGGTTCGGGCTGCTGCTGTTCGACTGGCTGCGGGAGGACGAGCAGGCGCGTGCCGAGTACGCGCGGGAAACCGCCGACGGAGCGGAGGTCGAGTGGCTGAGCCAGGCGGTCCCGCGGGCTGAGCAGTGGGCGACCCGAACCGGATGGCGACCCTGATCGCTCGCCGCGGAGTCACCAGGTGCGGTAGATGCCCTGGTGGGCGAGCCACTGCCGGATGTCGTGGTGCCGGCTGAGCTCGTCGAGCGCGCGGTGCACCGTGCGCAGGGCGAATTCCGCGTCGCTCGGTGGGATCGAGCCGGTGGTGACGGCCGCCGCGAATTGCTGGCAGTGGATGATCCGGGCAGGTCCCCGGTCCGGTATTTCCAGCCCGAGCAGCAGATCGGTCCAGGCCCACGAGTGGGCGTCGGGTTGGATCCTGGCCGCGGTCAGCACGGCGGGATCGGGGCGGCGGTGCCGGCTGCGCGGTTGGAAGCGGGTGAGCCGCAACCCCAGCTCGGGCAGCAGCCAGGTGATCTCCAGGTCGTGCTCGGGCGCGTCCGGGGTGCGGCACTCCACGGCCAAGCCCCATCGTTCGAGCCGGCAGGAGGTGAGCTGGTGGACAGCCCCTGAAGTGCGCACCCGCTTTGCACCGAAAAGATCGATGACTTCAACCAGTTGAGTGGAAGTGGCCACGCTCACAATCTCTGACAGTAGTCGGAAAATCGCTGTCAGAGATTGTGAGCAGCTATTTTTCCGCTAACATTTCGGTCTGCTCTCGGTATCGACCGGGTGTTGCGAGCGCCCTCGGGCGCGGCGCGCCGACCCCACCGCGTCGTCCTGCCAGGTGAGCGTGATTCCTCGCGAGGCGAGCATCCGGGGCAGGTCGTACCCGGTTCGGGCGAGACCGTCGACGGTGCGCCAGGTGATGTCCATGGCCCGCTGCGCGGTTTCCGCCGAGAGCAGCCCCGCCTGCACGGCCAGCGCGAACTCGTCGGTGTCCAGCACCCAGGCGTCCCGCCCGTGTTGGACCTTGATGTCCAGGTACCAGTCGGTGCTCCGCCACCGGGTGGGTCCGGTTTCGACGTCGACGATGTCGAGGTAGTAGTCCAGGTCTTCGGCCTTCCCGGGGTGCCAGTGCTGCCGGGTCACCCGCAACCCCAGCTCGGGCAGCAGCCACGACTCCAACCCCGCGAACCTGGGGTGCCCGGGCATCGGCCTCCGCAGGTAAAGGCCGAACGGAGCGAGCCGGTACTCGGTCACTTGGCGCACGTGTTTCTTCGGGTCGGTGTTGGTGCCGGCCGCCACGTCGAACACTTCGACTTTCGGAGGATGAACGGGAAGGTCGAGCTCTTCGAGGTGCTGGCTTTTGGCGCCCATTCGGCTACTCTACGTAGCTGGTATTCGGTTGTGAAGAGCACAGCTCACCCGCTCGCCGGGTTTTCCGAACTGTCGTGGGCAGCTCGTACGCTGGTGTCGTGGCTTTCGCAACCGAGCATCCCGTACTTGCCCATTCCGAGTTCCGGCCGGTCAACGAGATCCCGCGGACCGAAGGCCGGTTCAAGGTGGTCAGCGAGTACGAGCCTGCGGGGGACCAGCCGCAGGCCATCGACGAACTCGAGCGCCGGATCAAGGCGGGCGAGAAGCACGTGGTGCTGCTTGGGGCCACCGGTACCGGAAAGTCGGCCACCACGGCCTGGTTGATCGAACGCCTGCAGCGGCCGACGTTGGTGCTGGAGCCGAACAAGACGCTCGCCGCGCAGATGGCCAACGAGCTGCGCAGCTTCTTCCCGGAGAACGCGGTCGAGTACTTCGTCAGCTACTACGACTACTACCAGCCGGAAGCGTACGTCCCGCAGACCGACACCTACATCGAGAAGGACTCCTCGATCAACGAGGACGTCGAGCGGCTGCGGCACTCGGCCACGTCGAACCTGCTCAGCCGCCGGGACTGCGTCGTGGTGTCCTCGGTGTCGTGCATCTACGGCCTGGGCACTCCCCAGTCGTACCTGGACCGCTCCATCCACCTGCAGGTGGGCGGTGAGATCGACCGGGACGTGTTCCTGCGGGCCCTGGTCGACGTCCAGTACACCCGCAACGACGTGGCGTTCGCCCGGGGCACCTTCCGGGTGCGCGGGGACACCGTCGAAGTGATCCCCGCCTACGAGGAGCTGGCGGTGCGGGTCGAGTTCTTCGGCGACGAGATCGACCGCCTGTACTACCTGCACCCGCTCACCGGTGACGTGGTGCGGGAAGTAGACGAGCTGCGGATCTTCCCGGCCACCCACTACGTGGCCAGCCCGGAGCGGATGGAGAAGGCGATCCGCTCCATCGAGCAGGAGCTCGAAGAGCAGGTGGCGAAGCTGGAGAAGCAGAACAAGCTGCTGGAAGCCCAGCGGCTGCGGATGCGCACCCAGTACGACATCGAAATGATGCGGCAGGTGGGCTTCTGCTCCGGCATCGAGAACTACTCGCGGCACATCGACGGCCGCGAGCCGGGGTCCGCGCCAGCCACCCTGCTGGACTACTTCCCCGACGACTTCCTGCTGATCATCGATGAGTCGCACGTGACGGTGCCGCAGATCGGCGGGATGTACGAGGGGGACGCCTCCCGCAAGCGCACCCTGGTCGAGCACGGGTTCCGGCTGCCGAGCGCGCTGGACAACCGGCCGCTGAAGTGGGAGGAGTTCAGCGAGCGGATCGGGCAGACGGTGTACTTGTCGGCCACCCCGGGGGCGTACGAGATGGAGCAGGCCGGCGGGGAGTTCGTCGAGCAGGTCATCCGACCGACCGGTCTGGTCGACCCGGAAGTGATCGTGAAGCCGACCGAAGGCCAGATCGACGACCTGGTGCACGAGATCCGGGAGCGGGCGGAACGCGACGAGCGGGTGCTGGTCACCACGTTGACCAAGAAGATGGCCGAGGACCTGACCGACTACCTGCTCGAACTGGGCATCCGCGTCCGCTACCTGCACTCCGAGGTCGACACGCTGCGCCGGGTGGAACTGCTGCGCCAGCTGCGGCTCGGCGAGTACGACGTGCTGGTCGGCATCAACCTGCTGCGGGAGGGCCTGGACCTGCCGGAGGTCTCCCTGGTGTCCATCCTGGATGCCGACAAGGAGGGCTTCCTGCGTTCGGAGACCAGCCTGGTGCAGACCATCGGGCGGGCCGCCCGGAACGTGTCCGGCCAGGTGCACATGTACGCCGACCGCGTCACCGAGTCGATGCAGCGGGCGATCGACGAGACCAACCGGCGCCGGGCGAAGCAGATCGCCTACAACGAAGCGAACGGCATCGACCCCAAGCCGCTGCGCAAGAAGATCGCCGACATCCTCGACCGCGTCTACAGCGAGGCCGAGGACACCGAGGAGAAGGTGCCGGTCGGTGGTTCCGGGCGCAACGCCTCCCGCGGCAAGAAGCCGGCAGGGGAGGGGGTGCCGAGCGTCGGTCTGCTGGAGGGCCGCGACGCCAAGTCGATGCCGCGGGCGGAGCTGGCCGAGCTCATCCAGCAGCTGAACGAGCAGATGGTGAACGCGGCTCGGGAGCTGCAGTTCGAGCTGGCCGCTCGCTTGCGGGACGAGATCGCCGATCTCAAGAAGGAGCTGCGCGGCATGGATGCCGCGGGCATCCAGTGAACTGGTGGCGGGCCGGGACAGCAGCCGGCCCGCCGCGCACTCCGCTCAGTTCGTGATGTCCTTGCGGGTGAAACGCCAGACCGCGAGGGCGGTGAAGATCGCGCCGTAAGCCACTGCGGACAGCGCACCGTTGGCCACCTCGGACCAGTTGACTTCCTGGCTGAAGAAGTTCAGGTAGGCCCGCGCGTAGTGGGTGGGCAGGTAGGCCCGCAGGTCTCCGAGAGCGGTGATCTCGTCGAGGATGCGGGAGAGGATCGACACCAGCACGGTGCCGCCCACCGCACCCAGCGGCGCATCGGTGTTGACGCTCATCCACAGGGCCAGCCCGGCCACCCAGAACAGGTGCACCAGCAAGTAGCCGACCGCCATCGCGATGCTGAGCAGCCCGGCCTGGAAGGGCAGCGCCTCACCGCTCGGGGTGGTCAGTTCCCCGGTTCCGTACTCGAGCAGGCCGACAGCCGTGGCCACCCCGACCAGCAGAACCACCCCGGTGGCGGACAGCATTGCCGCGACCAGGGTTTTCTGCCGGAGCAGCCGGGCCCGCGGGATCGGTGCGGCGAGCAGGTACTTCAACGTGGACCAGGACGCCTCGCTCGCCACGGTGTCGCCGAACACCAGGGCCACCACCATGACCAGCAGGAAGCTGGCCGAAACGGCCAGGGTGAACACCACGAAGTTCAAGCCGCTCGAGGTGGCGATGTCGGCGAAGGTCCGGCCCCGCTCCGAGGGAGGCTCCCCGATCTGGAAGGCCGCCACCAGCAGCAGCGGAAGCGCCGCGAGGAACCACAGGGTTATCCGGGTGCGGCGGCGCCGCAGCTGGCGGGCCAGCTCCACCCGCAGCGGCAGCGTGCCGTTGGCCCGGTAGCCCTCGGCGCTGCCGTCGGGTTGCGTGCAGCCGCGGGGGGCTTTGACCAGAACACCCTCTCCTGACTGCTGCGTCATCCCTGGTCCTCTCCGACTAGCTGCAAGAACGCGTCTTCCAAGCGTCTGCGGGGCCCCGCTTGGTGCACCGCGATCCCGGCGGCGACCAGAACGTTGATCGCCACGGCGATCGAGTGCTCCGCCAGCTCGGCGTGCACCAGATCACCGTCGATCTCCACCGGCCCGAGACCTTCGACGGTGCGCAACGCCTCGGCGGCTTTCTTCGCGTCATCGACCCGGAAAGTGGCCGAGCCGCTCATCGAAACGATCTCGGACACGCTTCCGGAGGCGATGAGCTTGCCGTTGTGCATCACCACGACGTGGGTGCAGGTCTGCTCCACTTCGACCAGCAGGTGGCTGGACAGCAGCACACTGCGCCCGGTCGCGGCGTAGCGGCGGAGGATCTCCCGCATCTGGTGGATCTGCGGCGGATCCAGCCCGTTGGTCGGTTCGTCGAGGATCAGCAGGTCGGGCAGGCCGAGCATGGCCTGGGCGATGGCCAGCCGCTGCTTCATCCCCTGGCTGTAGGTGCGGACCGGGCGCTGCGCCGCCGAGCCCAGCCCGGCGATCTGCAACACCTCGTCGAACCGGGCTTGCAGCATGGGCCGCCCGGTGGCCGCCCAGTAGTACCGTAAGTTGTCCATGCCGGACAGGTGGGGCAGGAAGCCGGGGTTCTCGATGAGCGCACCCATTCGGGAGAGCACCGGTGCGCCGGGCACCACTCGGTGTCCGAACAAACGGATGTGCCCCTTGGTGGGGTGCACCAGGCCCAGCAGCATCCGCAGCGTCGTGCTCTTGCCCGCCCCGTTGGGGCCGAGCAGGCCGACGATCTGCCCCGGTTCCACGCGCAGCGACAGCCCGGTGACCGCGGCCGGCTTGTCCGGGTAGGACTTCGTGAGGTCGGAGACGACCAGCGGGGTGTCGGCCAGCAGCGGATCGGGTTCATCGCTGCCGTAGCGGATCAGCCGGGAGATGCCCCACACCACCAGCACGGCCAGCAGGATCCCGCCGATCCCGAGCAGCGGCAGCAGCGGGACGGGTTCGGCGGAACTGGTCCCGCGCACCGAGGGGACGACGAGCTCGCCAGCACCGGCGAGGCCTACGCGGTGCACCGCGGGTGCTGCCGGTACCGCGTAGGCCTGGTCGGTGGTGGTGACGGCCAGCTCCAGCCGGTGCCCGGCCTGCAGGGCGTGGACCATCCCGGGCAGCGCGACCTCGACTTCGACCGGTGTTCCGTCGGCCGGCAAACCCGTCACGCGGAAGGGGGCGGCGGAGTTGCCCAACAGCCTCCGGTTGCCGTTTTCGTCGACGTCGTAGAGCTTGGCGAACAGGGTGGCCTCTTCGGAGGAGGGCTGCCCCGGGACCGAGGCCACGGAGATCCTGGTCTGCGGCACCCCGGAGATCATCAGCTGGCTGGACACCGGATCGGTGCTGAACACCGCGGTCTGGCCGGGGATGTCCCGCGCGAGCACTTGGCCGAGTTCGCCCGGGAGTTCCCCACCGGTGCCGAGCCCGGGCAGGGAACTGGTCGCGGCGGGCAACCCGCCGGGCGGGTTGATCACCGGCGCGGGATCTCCGTGCAGGTCGAGCGTGTAGCGCGGGGTGCGCTGCCCGGTCACTCCGGGATAGGTGGGGTTGGAGACGACTCGGACCGGGAGTTCCCCGTCGTTGGAGACCCGTCCGGCGACCTCGTACTCGAAGCCGGTTCCTGGGTTGGGAACCGGCGGCACGCCGCCGAGGTGGAAGGCGAACCAGTCGCCGACCATGTTCTGGATGCGCTGGCCGGGGGCCTGGCCGTCGTGCCCGCCGGCGAACCAGACGACCTTCACCTCGGCGCCTGAGGACGCGATCTGGCGGGCGTTGGCGTCGGCCTGGTCCAGGCCGAAGAGGCTGTCCTGCTCCCCTTGCACCAGCAGCGTTGGCACCTTGATGTGGTGCGCGACCTGCTTCGGCGACACCGATTCCAGCAGCTCCCGGGTGGCCGTGCTGACCTTGCCGGTCCGGGCGATCTCGGTGTAGGCGGCGCACACCTCGGTGGTGAAGTTCCCGCAGGTGGCCGGTGGTGGGGTGGCGGGGGACGCGGGTGGTCCCGCTGCTGGGGAGGAACCGGGCGTGATGTTGCTGCCCGCGGAGAACAACAGGCTGGCCCAGGCCTGTTTGAACACCCCGGCCTCGGCGGTCCCGCCGCGGGCGGGGGTGTTGTCGGCGATCGCACCGCGGGTGGCGTTGTTCGGCAGCAGCGCTTGCGCCAGGTCGTTGTAGGTCATGATCGGCGCGATGGCGTCCACCCGTGGATCGGTGCCGGCCAGCAGCAGGCTGAGCGCGCCGCCGTAGGACACGCCGGTCACCCCGACCCTGGGGTCACCGTCGCCGTCGCGCAGCACCTCCGGCTGGCGGGCCAACCAGTCGAGCAGCTGCTGGGCGTCGGTGACCTCGTACTCCTGCGAGTTGAGGGCGATCTTGCCGGTGCTCCGCCCGAATCCGCGGGCGGAGTAGGTGAGCACGGTGAAGCCCCGTTTGGCCAGTTCGCGGGCCTGTTGTTCGGAGTCTTGCTTGGTGCCGCCGAAGCCGTGCGCGATCATCACGGCCGGAGCCGGAGTTTCCTCGGGCGAATAGAGGGTTACGTCTATTTGAATTCGTTCGGAACGATCCGGCCCGTCGAGCACGTCGACCATTGCTTCTCGGGAAGCTGGTGGTTCGTGGAAGGGTTGATCGTCGATCGACCGCAACGACACCACGAGGACCACGAGTGCGATGCAGGCGAGGGCGACGACCAGCAGGCCCTTGCGACGGCGACGGGAGGTGGACACGCATTCGACAGTAGGGCAAGAAGCCCGAGCGGTTTTTGTCTTGGCCGGGCCACAACGAAGACGCTATGAAGCAGAGACCAAACAGCAACCGGCGACCGCTTCGATCACAAGTCGGTAGCGGCTGCCCGTTCGGTGGCGTCTCGCTGCTCGCAGGCCGGTGCTGCCCAATAAACTGAGCGCCGTATGCTGCCTCGGGCGGTTCGCCACGGCGGTCGCCGCCCGAAATGGCCCGATGGTGATCTTCATCGCACAAGTCCGCCCCATGTGTTCGCAAGTGGGGGGGGTACGCAAGAATCTTGGCCAGGTTGTGGAGGGGAGTATTCCTGCGCGACGGCGTCGTCAGCACGGACCTTGCGGAGTGCAGGCCCGGTGCCGTCGGCCGGCTGGTGCCGGTGGAAGAGACCTCCGGTCCCGGCTTTGCCCTGAACCGGAGGTGGTAGATGCTTGCCAACATGACGGTGCTGGCACAACAGGCCGGCGATGACCAGATGCACGTGCCGTGGTGGGTCTGGTTGGCCACCCTGGGCGGTCTGGCCGTGCTGCTGCTGCTCGATCTGGTGATCGTCGACCGCAAGCCGCACGAAGTGACCGCCGGCGAAGCGGCGAAGTGGGTGGTCTTCTACGTCAGCTGCGCGCTGGTGTTCGGCGTCGGGGTGTGGCTCTTCGGCAGCCCGCACTTCGCGATCGAGTACTTCACGGGTTACATCACCGAGTACTCGCTGAGCATGGACAACCTGTTCATCTTCATGGTGATCATGTCCAGCTTCGCGGTCCCCGCCGTGCACCAGCACAGGGTGCTGTTGATCGGCATCTTGCTGGCGTTGATCATGCGCGGTGTCTTCATCCTCGTCGGTGCGGCGCTGATCGCCCGCTTCGTTTGGATCTTCTTCATCTTCGGCGGTTTCCTGCTGTGGACCGCCGTCAACATGCTCCGCAAGAAGGACGAAGAAGAGGAGTACAAGGAAAACGCCGTGGTGCGGTGGGTGCGGAAGTTCTTCCCGGTCACCGAGGAGTACCACGGCGTCAAGTCGGTGGTGAAGATCGACGGCAAGCGCTACTTGACCCCGATGCTGATGGTCATCGTCGCCATCGGTAGCGCTGACCTGCTGTTCGCGGTCGACTCGATCCCGGCGATCTTCGGCATCACCCAAGACCCGTTCCTGGTGTTCGCGGCGAACGCTTTCGCCCTGATGGGGTTGCGGCAGCTGTACTTCCTGCTCGGCACCCTGGTGAGCAAACTCGTCTACCTGTCCGTCGGACTGGCGATCATCCTCGGGTTCATCGGCATCAAGCTGGTCATCCACGCGCTGCACGAGTACCACTTGGTGCCGGAATGGCTGGAGATCACCAACTGGATGTCGCTCGGCTTCATCGTCCTGGTGTTGGCGATCACGACTTGGGCCAGTTTGGTCAAGTCCAAGCGGGATGCCGAGAACGAGGCGGCTGACAACGGAGCCAGTGCCTGACCATCGGTGCGTTGCGAGAACTGCGCCGGTCCCCGGGGACCGGCGCAGTTCTGCTTTCACGGTTCTTCACTAGTCCAGGAGGGTGTAGTTCAGCTCTCTGCACACCCTGGCCAGGGGGACGTCCAAGCCGGGGTGGCTGAGCGGGAGCAGCACGTCGGGGGCGTCCGGCAGAGCGGTGGAGGCCGGTGGGTCCCACAGGCACAGCGAGTTCCCCCCGTCCATCGACGACCGGTACCACAGCCCGTCCAGCTCCGGGTACGCGGCGCGGATCGCCCGCGCCCAGGCCTGCGTGCGGTGCTTGGGGCCGCTGCTGATGGCTTGGGAAGCGCCTGCCCGGGTGGGCCACAAACCGGTCAGGTCCAGCAGGCGGAGGGTCCGTCGTGGGCGGAACAGGACCAGGTGCGGATCGCGCGATCTTCTATCTACAGTGGAAGTGGCTTGGAACACTTCGGCGATGCAGGTTCGGACCGAAGTGGAGAAGTACAGCACTCCGTGCTCTCTGGTGACAGTGGTCCCGGGGCCGCCGTGCGAGTTGGGGGTGTGCGGATCGAACCGGGCGTGCGGCAGGGGGCCGGCGTACCGGAAGGTGTTCCACTGCTGCGGGTGCTTGCCGCCCGTGGTGTAAACCCGAACGAGTTGGGTACCGGCGGGCACCGCGATCACATCCTCGGTGCGCCGGAGTATTGCCTGCAACACGGCAGGCGCGGGTGGCTGGGGGAGCCGGGCCATCTGCGTCCTGAGGTCGTCTCGCCTGCCGAGAGCGGTCAGGCGGGTGTGCCGATGTTCGCTGCCAGCTCGGCGACCCGGCGGGGGTCACCGCCGGCGAGCAGCCACTCGCGAGGGCTTGCCGGGCGGTCGCCGAGTTCGAGATCTTCCTGCGGAGTGGTCATGAAGTTGGCGAGCACCAGCGCGGGTTGGTCCGTTGGCATCGCAGGGATCACCAACTCCAGACCGGGGAGCACGTCGCTGTCGGTGAACTGCCACGCGGGCAACCGCCAGCCGCCGCGGTCCTTCCAGCCCATCAGCCGGTGTTCGGCGATGCGGTGTCGGATGCGGCTGCTGTCCACCCCGATGCGCTGCGCGGCCTGGTTGACCGACAGCGCGGTGTCCCGCAGCACGGTCTGCTCGGCCACGGTGCGCGCCCGCTGGTCGGTCTCGGTCTCCTCGAGCGGGTCCATGTCCAACCCGGCTTCGGAGAGGGCGGCGCGTTCGGATTCGGTGAAGTGCGCGGCTGGATCCGTCTGCGGTGAGGTGAGCTTCTTGGCTGCGTCCTCGACCAGGGACAGGAATTCGTCGGCCGTGACCTTCAATCCGGCGCGGGCCAGAACGGTTTCCAGCGCGGCTGTCATAAACCCAAGCTTAGCGCGCTGAAGGGCGAAAGTGTGCGCCAACGTGCGCTGGGCGGGGGAGAAACCACCGGCCGCATCATTCGGACTCCGAAGAGTAGTCGGCGGGCGGGGCGAACGGGCGGCTTTTTCGTGGGGCGGGGGCGTTCGCCGTGTTCGCTCGGTGTTCGGCGGTGGGTTCGAGGTGGGTGCTGCGCTGCTCGAGCCGGGGGTCAACGCTGGATTCTTCGCCGTCTTTTCCGCTCAGTGGAAATCAGGTGCGGGTGGTGAACAACGGATGTGGGGGTTGACTCCGACGCGGATCACACCGTTGACTGGGCCGTACCGACTGGTCGGTCTTCGATGGAGGTGGCGCGTTGGGCAGTGCTTACGACGAACGTCCGTGGCTGTCTCTTTACGGTGACGACACACCCCGGGAGCTGAAGCCCGAGCACAGCACGCTGCTCGAGATGTTCACCGAGGTCTGCCGGCAGCACCCGGAGCGCACGGCGATCACTTACTTCGACGCCGAGCTGACCTACCGCGAACTCGGCCAGCTCAGCGACAGCCTTGCTGCTTACCTGCAACAACGCGGGGTCCGGCGAGGCGACCGGGTGGCCCTCTACCTGCAGAACGTGCCGCAATTCGTGATCGGGCTGCTCGCCGGGTGGAAAGCCGGTGCGATCGTGGTCCCGCTCAACCCCATGTACCGGAGCAGGGAGCTCACCAAGATCCTCGGCGACTCCTCCCCGGTGGCGGCCATCTCCTCCGAGCAGGGATGGCATGAGGCGTTCGGCGAAGTGGCCGGGAAGCTGGGCATCGACATCGCGATCACCACCAGCGAGCTGGACTTCCAGACCCGCAACGACCCGCGGCTGTTCAGCGGCCTCGAACGGCGCTCCGCCCGGGACTGCGCGGACCTGGTGGAGATCACCCGCTCCTGGGCGGGCCGGCGGCCATCGGAAGCAGCGCTGTCCGCCGACGACATCGCACTGCTGGTCTACACCTCCGGCACCAGCGGGGTGCCCAAGGGCGCCACCAACACCCACGGCAACCTCGTCTTCAACTCGGAGGGGTTCAAGGCGCGGATCCACGACAAGGAGAACGTCGGCGTCTTCGGACTGGCCCCGCTGTTCCACATCACCGGCATGGTCTGCCAGCTGGGGGCGAGCATCGCGCTTCGCGGCCGGCTGGACCTGGCGTACCGGTTCGAAGCCGGGGTGGTGCTCGACGCGCTGGCCGAGCGCAAGCCCTACTACATGATCGGACCGGCCACCGCGTACATGGCCTTGATGAACCACCCGGACGTCACCCGGGAGCACTTCTCCTCGCTCGGGCTGGTGTACTCCGGCGGCGCGCCACTGCCCTCCGCGGTGGTCGAGACGTTCCGGAAGAGGTTCGGGCACTACATCCGCAACGGCTACGGGCTGACCGAGACGACCGCCACCGCGACCTCCGTTCCGTCCCATTTGGAAGCTCCGGTCGACCCCGCCTCCGGGACGCTCAGCGTGGGGATACCGACCTTCAACACGATCGTCCGCATCGTCGGGGAAGACGGTGAGGACCTCCCCGTCGGCGAAACCGGGGAGATCGTCATCGAGGGCCCCATGGTCGTCCCGCAGTACTGGAACAAACCGGAGGAGACCAAAGCCGGCATTCGCGACGGTCGACTGCACACCGGGGACGTCGGCTTCATGGACCCGCAGGGCTGGTTCTACGTCGTGGACCGCAAGAAGGACATGATCAACGCTTCCGGGTACAAGGTCTGGCCCCGGGAAGTCGAAGACGTCCTCTACGGCCATCCGGCGGTTCGAGAAGCTGCGGTGGTCGGAATTCCCCACCCGTACCGGGGAGAAACCGTGAAGGCCTACGTCAGTTTGCGGTCCGGGCAGTCGGCGACCGAGCAAGAACTGATCGACCACTGCCGGAAGCAGCTGGCCGCCTACAAGTACCCGCGCAGCGTCGAGATCCTCGACGAACTGCCGAAAACGACCACCGGCAAGATCATGCGCCGTCAGCTGCGCGAAACCGCTCGTGCGGCAGCCACCGGAAACTGAAAGCGGAGAGGAAGCAGATGAGCAAGCGATTCGACGGCAAGACGGCGATCGTCACCGGAGCCAGCCGGGGAATCGGGCTGGCCATAGCCGAGCGCTTGGTGTCCGAAGGGGCCAAGGTGTGCATCACCGCGCGCAAGCCGGAGCCGTTGGCCGAAGCCGTGGAAACCCTCGGGGGAGCGGAGAACGCGATCGCGGTTCCCGGCAAAGGGGACGATCCCGAGCACCACGCCGAAGCGGTTCGCAAGACCGTGGAAACGTTCGGCGGCGTGGACCTGCTGGTGAACAACACCGGAATCAACCCGGTGTACGGGCCGCTGGTCGACCTCGACCTGGCCGCTGCGCGCAAGGTCTTCGAGGTCAACGTGCTCGGTGCGCTGTCGTGGACGCAGCACGCCTACCGCGCCTGGATGAAGGACCACGGGGGTGCGGTGCTCAACCTGTCCTCTGTGGCGGGACTGCGGCCGGCCCCGGGCATCGGATTCTACGGGGCCACCAAGGCGATGCTGGCGCACATCACCCAGGAGCTGGCGGTGGAGCTGGGGCCGAAGATCCGGGTCAACGCCATCGCCCCGGCTGTGGTGAAGACCAAGTTCGCCACTGCGCTGTACGAAGGCAAGGAAGAAGCCGTTTCCGCGCAGTACCCGCTGAAGCGGCTGGGCATTCCGTCCGATGTCGGCAGTGCGGCGGCCTTCCTGCTCTCCGATGACGCCTCCTGGATCACCGGGCAGGTGCTCGTGCTCGACGGTGGTGTCACGTTGACCGGAGGAGTGTGAGCGGTGGAACTCGCCGGGTCGGTTGTGGTGATCACCGGTGCTGGCAACGGCATCGGTGCTGCGCTGAGCCGGGAATTGGCGCGGCGCGGGGCGAAGCTGGTGCTCAACGACGTGGACGAGGCCGCACTGGCGGGAGTCGCCGAGCAGACCGGTGCGGTCGCCGTCGCAGGAGATGTCGCTCAAGACGGTGATGTCCGCGCGCTGGTCGACGCCGCGTTGGAAAAGCACGGAAGAATCGACGTCTTCTGCGCCAACGCCGGAGTGGCCAGGCACGGGGGACCGGAAGTCGACGAGGAGCTGTGGGTCCAGTCGTGGGAGATCAACGTCATGGCGCACGTCCGGGCGGCCCGGGCGGTGCTTCCGCACTGGATCGAACGCGGCCGCGGGCACTTCCTGGCCACCGTGTCCGCAGCGGGCTTGTTGACCTCGCTCGGTGCGGCGCCGTACTCGGTGACCAAGCACGCAGCGCTGGCCTTCGCCGAGTGGCTGGCGATCACGTACGCCGACCGGGGCATCTCGGTCCAAGCCCTGTGCCCGCAAGGGGTTCGCACCCGGATGCTGGACAACACCGGTGAAACGGGCAAGAAGCTGTTGGAGCCCGGGGCGTTGGACCCGGATACAGTGGCCGAGGTGACGGCCGAGTCACTGGGCAACGGCAAATTCCTGATCTTGCCGCACCCGGAAGTGGCCGAGTACTACGCAAGGCGCGCTGCGGACCCGGACCGGTGGCAGGACGGCATGCGCCGGCTGCAGCACAAGATCACCTCGTCCTGAACGGATGGCGGTCCGCGCCGTGCCCGGAACCAGCGCGACGATACTCTGGAGAAAGCTGTGTTGGGGAGGTAGCCATGGCGCGGACCGCTAACCGCCATCCGGAAGCAGATGACTCGGCGGTGGCCGAATCGGTGCCGCAGCGGTTATTGCGCGCCGCGACCCGGCTGTTCGCCGAGCAGGGGTTCGAGACCACTTCGGTGCAGCAGATCGTGGACGCCGCCGGGGTCACCAAGGGCGCGATGTACCACTACTTCGGCTCCAAGGACGATCTGCTGTACGAGATCTACGCCCGGGTGCTGCGCGTGCAGCAGGCCCGCATGGAACAGGCCGCGGACAGCTCCGCGCCGGTGGAGGAGCGGCTGCACGCGGTGGCCGCGGACGTCGTCGCCACCACCGCGGCCAATCTGGACGACACGAAGATCTTCTTCCGGTCCATGCACCTGCTCAGCCCGGAAAAACAAGCCGAAGTCCGGGCTGAACGCCGGCGCTACCACGAACGGGTTCGCCGGTTGATCGAGGAGGGCCAGGAAAGCGGAGTGTTCCGCCCGGACAAGTCAGCCGATCTGGTGGTGGACTTCTTCTTCGGAGCAGTGCACCACCTGGGCACCTGGTTCCGCAAGGACGGAGCGCTGAGCGGGGAGCAGGTGGGAGAGCACTTCGCGGACCTGTTGTTGGCAGCGCTCCGCCCGGAGGCAGCGGGCAACGGGGAAAGCTGAACCGCTCGGCTCGTTTCCCGCCTGTTTCAGCCAGCGGTCAATATCAGGCCACCTCTTGCGCTACTCCCGCTGCACCGAGTTCGCTACCGGGCGAAGGCAATCAGCGAACTAGCGGGAGCCCAGCATGAGCAGCGACGCCCCTGCCGTGAAACCCACCCGGTTGGACCGGGTGCTCAATGGGATCGAGCGAGTCGGCAACAAACTCCCCGAGCCGTTCTTGCTGTTCGGCTTGCTATTCGTGGTGGTCGCGATCGTTTCGACGGCAGTGGCTGCCTTCGGGGTGACCGTGCAGATCCCGGGCTCGGAGGAAACCATTCCGGTCCGGGGAGCGCTGAGCGGTGAAGGATTGGCTTTCCTCTTCACCGAAATGCCCTCGAACTTCATCGGTTTCCCACCGCTGGAAACGGTGGTCACCATCATGCTGGCGGTCGGCCTGGCCGAGCAGACCGGACTGTTGGGGGCCCTGATCCGCGCGGCGTTCTCCGGGGCTCCGCGGTGGGCCCTGCCGTACGCGGTCGGTCTGATCGGCATCACCTCGAGCGTGATGGCGGACTCGGCGATGATCATCCTCCCGCCGCTGGCGGCGATGGTGTTCAAAGCAGCGGGACGCCACCCGGTCGCCGGGCTGCTCGGCGGGTTCGCCGCAGCCGGGGCCGGGTACTCCACGGCACCGGTGGTCACCAGCCTCGACGCCCTGTTCTCCGGCATCAGCAACAAGGTCGTCGAAGCGCTCCCGATCCCGGGGATCACCACCGTGGCGCCGGTGTCGAACTACTACTTCAACCTGGTGTCCTCGCTCGTGCTCGGCCTGCTCGTGGGCTTCCTCATCGACAAGCTCCTCGAACCGCGGATCAACCGGCTCGGCGTGTCGCGGGAGGAATCCGACGCGAAGACCGGTCCGGAAATCGGAACCACCCTGGAGGACGTGGAGCGACGAGGGCTGGTCCGCGCCGGACTGACCTTCCTGGTCCTCGCTCTGGCGGTCACCGCGCTGGCGGTGTGGCCGGATTCGCCGCTGCGCAACGAAGCCGGCCAGTTCTTGCCGGAATCACCGCTGCTGGACTCGGTCACCACGCTGACCTTCGCCGCTTTCGCGGTTCCCGGCATCGTCTACGGGGCCATCACCGGGGTGATCGGCCGAGCCGCGGACGTTCCCAAGTTGATGGGCGCCTCGCTGCGCGAACTCACCGGTTTCTTCGTGCTGGCGTTCATGCTCGGTCAGTTCATCGCCCTGTTCAACTGGACGAACCTCGGCGCTCTGGTGGCGGTTTCCGGCGCCGAGTTGCTGAAGGCGCTCAACCTGGCCGGTTACCCGGCTTTCCTCGGCTTCATCGTGCTGGCTTCGCTGCTCAACCTGTTCATCATCTCCGGGTCCAGCCTGTGGACGTTGATGGCAGCGGTCTTCGTCCCCATGTTCGCGCTGCTCGGTTTCGAACCCGGCTTCGCGCAGGCCGCTTTCCGGGTCGGTGACTCGGCAACGCAGATCATGACCCCGCTGAACCCGTACATGGTCATTCTGCTGACCTACTTGCGCCGGTACGAGCCGAGCGCGGGAATGGGCACCCTGGTGGCCAGGATGGCGCCGTTCGTCTTCCCGTTCTGGCTCGTCTGGGTGCTCATCCTGACCGTGTTCTACGTCGCGGACCTGCCGCTGGGGCCGGGCATGGGCATCCACATCCGCTGAGAAAGCGAAACGGCATCGCTGCTCGGCAGCGATGCCGTTCCTCCGCGCTCTGCGGTCAGAAGATCACCCTGGTGAGGAATTCGGCCACGCAAGCCGGTTTTTCCTCGCCCTCGATCTCGATCGTGGCTTGCACGGCCATCTGCAGGCCTCCGCTGACCTCGGTGACGTCCACCAGCTCGGTGTGCGAGCGGACCCGGGAGCCGACCTTGACCGGGCTCGGGAAGCGGACCTTGTTGAGCCCGTAGTTGATTCCCATCTTGACGCCCTCGAACCGGTAGGTCTGCCCGTTGAGGTGGGGGAGCAGGCTCAGGGTCAGGAAGCCGTGGGCGATGGGCCCGCCGAACGGTCCCTGCTTGGCCCGCTCGACGTCGACGTGGATCCACTGGTGGTCGTGGGTCGCGTCGGCGAACTGGTTGACCTGCTCCTGCGTGATGGTCAACCAGTCACTGGTGCCGAGCTTCTCCCCCTTGGCCGCCAGCACATCTTCCTTGCTGCTGAAAACGCGCACTGGTCCTCCTCGCACTTCAGGGAGTTGGCAGGTTCACGAGCTCTCCGATGCGCTGTCGGTGCCGTTCGGCCGTCCCGAAGGCCAACTGCGCCGACTTCGCCCGGCCCAGGTACAGGTGGGCCGGATGCTCCCAGGTCATGCCGATGCCGCCGTGCAGCTGCAGGTGCTCTTCGGCCGCCAGCACCGCCAGGTCGGAGCAGTACGCCTGGGCGAGGGCCACGGCGAGCTCGGTTTCGGCGTCGTCGCGAGCCAGCGCATCAGCGGCGTTGCGCGCGGTCGCCCGCGCGGTGCTCACCCCGGTCCACAGATCGGCCAGGCGGTGCTTGATGGCCTGGAACGAGCCGATCTGCCGGCCGAACTGGTAGCGGGTCAACGAGTACTCCACAGTGGAGTCCAGGCAGTGCTGGGCGAGCCCGGTCTGCTCCGAGGCCAGCACCCCGGCCGCGGTCAGCAACGCGCGGCGCAGCACCCGCTCCGCTGCAGCACCGCTGACCAGCTCTTGCGCCGGAGCGCCGTCCAGTGCGACCGTTCCGAACCGCCGGGTCAGGTCCAGCGGGGTCGTTTCGGTGCGGGTGACCCCCTCGGCGGAGACGTCCAGCAAGTAGAGCGACGGAACGTCGGAATCCACCGCCGGAACGACGAGGAAGTCGGCGAACGGGAGCTCGACCACCGCGGACGCGGTGCCGGTCAAGGATCCCGAATCGGCTTTCACCGACCGCGGGAACGGGCTGTACGGCGAACTGGCCAAGCTGACCGCGACCGTGGCGATCCGAGAGCCGTCGGCCAGCTGCGGCAGCAGCTCACCGGCCGGCTCCGCGGAGCACTCCGCGAGAACCGTGGTGGCCAGCACGGTGCCGAGGAACGGCACCGGGGCCACCGCTCGACCCAATTCCTCGGCCACCACCGCCAGCTCCCGAGCACTGGCCCCGGAACCGCCGACCTGTTCGGGCACGGCCAGCGCGGCCAGCCCGAGCTCCCCGGCCAAGGTGCGCCAGAGCTGCAAGTCGTACGGTTGCTCGGTCTCGCAGCGGGCGAGCACCGAGGTCCAGTCGCAGCGGTCGGCCAGCAGCCGGCGGACGCTGTCCCGGAGGTCTTCTTCGACCTGGCTGTAGAGCAGATCCGGGGCGCTCATCGCGGCAGCTCCTTCCAGGGCACGTCCTTGTCCGTGCGGATCTCCTGGGGCAGGCCCAGCACCCGCTCTGCGATGACGTTGCGCAGGATCTCCGAAGTACCGCCTTCGATGGAGTTCCCCTTGGCCCGCAGATAGCGGTACCCGGGGCCCCGGGCGGTGAAGTCGGCCCGCTCCGGACGCCGGAACGTCCAGTCGTCGTAGGCGAGCCCCTCTTCACCCAGCATCTCCAGCTCCAGACCGGAGATCTCCTGGTTCAGCCGGGCGAACGAGAGCTTGACCGCGGAACCTTCCGGACCCGGGCTGCCCACGGCCAACTGCTGGCGCAGCCGCTGGCTGGTGAGCCGGGTGGCCTCCGCTTCCACCCACAACCGCAGCAGCCGGTCGTGCAGCCCGGAGGTGCGCACTTCCGGGCGGTCGCGCCAGGTCTGCGCGATGATGCCGATCATGCCGGATTCCCGGGCGATGTTGCTGCCGCCGATGGCCACGCGCTCGTTCATCAGGGTGCCCATCGCGACCTGCCAGCCCTGGCCGACCTCTCCCAGCCGGTGGCTGTCGGGGATCCGCACCCCGGACAGGAACACCTCGTTGAACTCGGCTTCGCCGGTGATCTGCCGGAGCGGGCGCACTTCGACACCGGGCGCGGTCATGTCGCAGATGAAGTAGGTCAGCCCCTTGTGCTTGGGCTGGTCCGGGTCGGAGCGGGCGACCAGGATCGCCCACTGGGCGCGGTGGGCCAAGGACGTCCACACCTTCTGCCCGTCGATGACCCACTCGTCACCGTCCCGGACCGCCCGCGTGGACAGGGCGGCGAGGTCGGATCCGGCGCCGGGCTCGCTGAACAGCTGGCACCAGATCTCCTCGCCAGTCCACAGGGGACGCAAGAATCGACGCCGTTGTTCGTCGTTGCCGAACCGCAAGATCGTGGGAGCGGCCATCCCCAGGCCGATGGAGTTCTCCCGAGGACGGTTGTCCGGCGCGCCAGCCTTGGCGAATTCGGCTTCGACGACGGTTTGCAGCTCCCGGGGCGCGCCCAGGCCGCCGAGCCCGGTGGGGAAGTGCACCCAGGCGAGCCCGGCGTCGAACCGCGCCCGAAGGAATTCCAGCCGGTCCATCCGCTTCGGATCGTGCTCGGCGAGGAATTCCCGCACTCGCTGGCGGAGTTCGTCGGCGTCCATCGGTGTCACGCCTTCGGGCCGCCGGCGACGTAGATGACCTGGCCGGAGACGAACGAAGAGCGCTCGTCGGCGAAGAAGGACACCACGTGGGCGATGTCCTCGGGCTTGCCGGCACGCCCGACCGGGATCGTGCTGACCGCCGCCTTGGTGAAGTCCTCGAAGGACATCCCGACCCGCTCCGCGGTGGCCTTGGTCATGTCGGTGGCGATGAAGCCCGGAGCGATGGCGTTCACCGTGATCCCGAACTTGCCCAGCTCGATCGCCAGGGTCTTGGTGAAGCCCTGCAACCCGGCCTTGGCGGTGGAGTAGTTGGCCTGCCCGCGGTTGCCCAGCGCGGAGGTGCTGGACAGGTTGATGATGCGGCCCCACTTGGCCTCCACCATGTGCTTCTGCACCGCCCGGCTCATCAGGAACGAGCCGCGCAGGTGCACGTTCATCACCGTGTCCCAGTCGTCGTCGGTCATCTTGAACAGCATGTTGTCCCGGATGACGCCGGCGTTGTTGACCAGCACGAGCGGTGCGCCGAGCTCGGCGACGATCCGGTCGACCGCGGCCTGCACCTGGTCGCTCTTGCTGACGTCAGCGCCGATCGCCAGCGCCTTTCCGCCGTCGGCCTCGATCGACTTGACCGTGTCGGCGCACTGCTGCTCGTCCAGGTCGATGACCGCGACGGCGAAGCCGTCCTCGGCGAGTCGTTTCGCCGTCGCGGCACCGATCCCGCGGGCAGCGCCGGTGACAACAGCGACTCGACTGGTGTCTGCCATCGAAGTGCTCCTCCTTGTGCGAGGTTGGTGACTGGTTCGCGAACAGGTCGACCGGTGCTACCGGTACTTCTTCAGCTCCCGGCGGGCGAGGGACCGCCGGTGCACCTCGTCCGGTCCGTCGACGATGTGCAAAGTCCGGGCGTGGGCGTACATGTTGGCCAGCGGGAAGTCCTGGCTGACCCCGGCGCCGCCGTGCGCCTGGATCGCGCGATCGATGACCCAGGTGGCGACTTCCGGAACGGCCACCTTGATCGCCTGGATCTCGGTGTGCGCGCCCTTGTTGCCGACCGTGTCCATCAGCCACGCGGTCTTGAGCACCAGCAGCCGAGCCTGCTCGATCTTGATGCGGGCTTCGGCGATCCAGTGCTGGACGACTCCCTGGTCCGCCAGCGGCTGGCCGAAGGCGACCCGCTCGTTGGCTCGGCGGCACATCAGCTCGAGAGCCCGCTCTGCCATGCCGATGGCCCGCATGCAGTGGTGGATGCGCCCCGGGCCGAGCCGGGCCTGGGCGATGGCGAACCCCTCGCCCTCACCGGCGATGATGTTCTCGGCCGGAACCCTGACGTTGTCGAAGACCACCTCGGCGTGGCCACCGTGGTCCCCGTCGGTGTAGCCGAAGACGTTCATGCTGCGCTTGATGTGCACACCGGGGGTGTCCACCGGGACCAGGATCTGGCTCTGCTGGCGGTGCCGCTCCGCGTTCGGATCGGTCTTGCCCATGACGATCAGGATCTTGCAGCGCGGGCTCATCGCTCCCGAGGAGAACCACTTGCGCCCGTTGATGACGTAGTGGTCGCCGTCGCGCTCGATCCGGGTGCTGATGTTGGTCGCGTCCGAAGAGGCCACGTCCGGCTCGGTCATGCAGAACGCGGAGCGGATCTCCCCTTCCAGCAGTGGTTTGAGCCACTGCTCCTTCTGCTTTTCGGTGCCGAACATGGCCAGGACTTCCATGTTCCCGGTGTCCGGTGCCGAGCAGTTGGTCGCTTCGGGAGCCAGTCGACCCGAGCGGCCCATGATCTCGGCCAGCGGCGCGTACTGCAGGTTCGTCAACCCGGCGCCGTGCTCGCCCGGCAGGAACAGGTTCCACAGGCCGCGCTTGCGCGCTTCCTTCTTGAGCTCCTCGACGATCGGCGGG
>NZ_AYJW01000038.1 GCF_000497205.1 Saccharopolyspora rectivirgula DSM 43747 | reverse complement strand
GGTTGGTGGAGCTGAAGTCCCCGTTCACGCACTGGTTCCACCAGCTGGTGCTGGTGTAGATGACCGGGTACCGGCCGGTGCGGTCGTGGTAGGTGTCGCTGAAGTCCTTGATCCAGGCGGTCATCTCGCTCTTGCTCTTGCCGTAGCAAGTCGACCCGTACGGGTTGTACTCCATGTCGAGCGCACCCGGAAGGGTCTTGCCGTCGGCCGACCAGCCACCGCCGTTGTCCACGAAGAAGTTGGCCTGAGCAGCACCGCTGGACCGGTCCGGCAGCGCGAAGTGGTAGGCGCCGCGGATCATGCCGACGTCGTAGGACCCGTTGTACTGCTGGGCGAAGTACGGGTTCTTGTAGCCGGTGCCTTCGGTGGCCTTGACGAAGGCGAACCGCATGCCTTCGTCCCACCAGTACTTCCAGTCCACATTGCCTTGGTGGCCGCTGACGTCCATTCCGTTCACCGTCGCCAGCGGTGCGTCTTTCGGCATCACCACAGGTCCGCCGCCACCTTCGTGCTTGCGGATCTGGGAACCCATCGCGTGGTCGCCGGTTTCCGGTGGGGCGGCTTCACCTTCGGGGGAGCTGGCTTGCGCGGGGCCGGCCAGGGAAACGAGCCCGGCGCAGAGCACAGCAACTGCGGAGATCAGGCGTTTCCGGCGACCGCGTGCTCTGTTGAGTGTCATCGGGGCCTCTCGGAAGTAGTTCTTGGTACCGACGGGAATGCGGTACGTCTGCCGAAAGTCTGGCGATTATTTTTCTCAATATGAAGACCTTATGTTGCTTTTTAACTACATCGGCGCAATCCGGTAAAATCGGGGATTATCGGGCGGAAAAATGGTTATTCCGAGGAACAGGGCAACTGCACTGGGGGTGCAGCACTGCCTTCAACGGATCATGAAAAGTCGCGCGACGACGTGCGCGGAATTTCTCCGGGCCGCTTTTCCAGGGGGGATTTTTTGATCACCGTCACCAAAACTGGATCTTCGCGTTCGACCTCGCGGGTGCTCCGGTCGTATCCTTCCACGAGACGGCCCCAGGCAAGAAGAACTGTGGAGGCGCCCCAGGCATGACCGGCTGGAACGCGCCGACATTCCGAGCTGATGAGGTGACCGCCGAGGTGAGCCGGGCCGGTGAGCGGCAATTCGCATCGATCTGGGCGCAGGTCATGCTTGGCACCAGCTACGTGCCGATGACCGCTGCCGAAGTGGAAGGACATCTCAACGGCTACACCGAGCGGCTGGTCGACGTACTGCTCGGGGAGCCCTTCGACCCGTCCGCGGTGCGTTCCATCGGGGTCGACCTGGTCTCGGACCACTTCACCAGCGCCGAATCGCTCGCCCGCACCGTGGAGCTGATCGGGAACCGGTTGTTGGAAACCCTCGGCCTGGCGGACGAGCCCGGTTACCGCCAACGGCTGTCCGCGATCCAGGGCTACCTGTGCTCCGGTTTCGTCCAGGCCATCCGCAAGCGCACCCTGGACGAGCAGGAAGCCATTCGGCAGGCGGTCCTGGACGCGCGCGATGCCGCCGAACAAGCGCTGCGCGCCAGCGAAGCGAGGTTCCGCGCGGTGTTCTCCGAAGCGGCGATCGGGATCGGACTCGTCGACCTGGAGGGGCGCATCCTGGACGTGAACACCCCCCTGTGCAGGATGCTCAGCCGGACCGGCGACGAGCTGCGGCGCATGCGGGTGTTCGACCTGATGCACCCCAGCGACACCGACTCGATATGGCGGAAGTACGAAGAGCTGGTCCGGGGTGAACGCGACCAGTACCGCATCGAAAAGCAGTTCCACCGGCCCGACCGCAGCACGGTGTGGACCGAGCTGATCGGTTCCCTGGTGCGCGACGAGGAAGGGCGGCCGCTCTACCAAGTGGTCATGGTGGAGGACGTCACCGAGCGCCGGACGCTGCAGGAGCGCCTGCAGCACGAGGCCACCCACGACCCGCTGACCTCCCTGCCCAACCGGACGTTGCTCACCGACCGGCTGGACGCGATCCTGCGGCGGAACGAGCCGGGCGAGCGGCTGGCGCTGTGCTCATTGGACCTGGACGGCTTCAAGGCCATCAACGACAGCCTGGGGCACCACGTCGGGGACGACCTGCTGGTGGCGGTCGCCCAGCGACTGGCCGAAGTGGTGCAGGGCGAAGACCGCATGGTCGCCCGGATGGGTGGGGACGAGTTCATCATCCTCATCGAGAACTCCACCGGCATCCGGGACGCCACCTCGGTCGCCGACCGGGTGCTGCAGAGCCTGGCCAAACCGATCCGCACCGCCGGGCAGGAGCTCACCGTCAACGCCAGCATCGGCATCGTGGAACGCCCGGTGGCCGGCCAGACCGCCGCCGAACTGCTGCGGGACGCCGACGTCACGCTGTACTGGGCGAAGGCCGAGGGCAAGGGCAAGTGGGTGCTGTTCGACGCCGAGCGGAACGCCACCGAAGTGGCGAAGTTCCAGCTCTCCGCGGAAATGCCCGCCGCTCTGGAGCGCGACGAGTTCTTCGTGGAGTACCAGCCGCTGGTCGGGCTGCGGGACTTCAACGTCGTCGGGGTGGAGGCACTGGTCCGGTGGCAGCACCCCGAGCTGGGCCGACTGGGCCCCGACCGGTTCATCTCGTTGGCCGAGGAGACCGGGTTGATCGTCTCGCTGGGTCGGTGGGTGCTGCGGCAGGCCTGCCAGGAGGCCAAGCACTGGCAGGACGAATTCGGCCAGGACGCCCCGTTCGTCAGCGTCAACCTCGCGGTGCGCCAGTCCCAGGAGCCGAACCTGGTCTCCGACGTGTCGAAGATCCTGCGGGAAACCGGGTTGAACACGGCGCTGCTGCAGCTCGAGATCACCGAGAGCGCGGTCATGGGCACCGATGAGCCGCTGGACGCCCTGCGCGCCCTGGCCGCCATGGGGGTCCGGATCGCGATCGACGACTTCGGCACCGGGTACTCGAACCTGGCTTACCTGCGGCACCTGCCGCTGCACGAGCTCAAGATCGCCGGTTCGTTCATGGCGGGTCTCCGGGAGGCGGAACGGGCCGACCCGGTGGACGCCCGGCTCGTCAGCACGCTGGTGGACCTGGCCCACACGCTGGGGTTGACCGTCACCGCCGAGGGCGTGGAGACGCACGCCCAGGCGCGCAGGCTGGCCGACATCGGGTGCGAAACCGGACAGGGCTACCTGTTCGCCAAGCCGTGCCGCCCCGAGGAGATCCGGAAGTTCATCGCCGCCAGCCTGACCGACTGACCACCGGCGTTCCGGTGGGCTACTGCTGGCTGGCCGCTTGCAGCAGCACCCGGTTCGGAATCACGGCCTGCACCGCGGAATTGAGGTTCAACCCGAGGTCGAGGTCGCCCAGCAGTTCGGGGAGCAGCCTGCCCGGGACCTGGCGGTATCCCGGCCAGTCCGCGGGGATGTGCGCGGTCGAGGTGCAGGCCGGCACCAGCTGGCTGCCGTCGGACAGCTCCGCGGCGTAGACCTGGTTGTCCTCCTCGCTGGGGGCGTACAGCAGCAGGTCGGCGTTCAGCACGGCGGGCGGCAGCGCTGACTCCGGGAGTTCGCCGGTGGAGATCTGCTGCATGACCCGCTCCAGCTCGTTCGCCGGTTCGGGTTGCCCGCTGACCAGGTCGGACGGCTGGTACTTGTCGTTGAAGGCGAACTCCTCGTCGATCTCGCCGTTGGCGTCGATGCGGTAGGCGCCGACGATGCCTTCCTGCGGCACGTTCTCGCCCTGGGCTTCGTAGCCGGGGTCGACGATGTACAGCCAGGTGCTCGGGTGCTCCTTGGCGTACTCGCGCATCTGCGCGGTGATCGGTGGCGGTTTCGGCATGGGGTCTCCTTGGTCGTTCCGTGCTCCGCACCGGCTGGGGTACAGCACCGAGCGTGCCACCGATCCGGCGGGTCGTGCGCGGGTGGACGGGCACCGGTTTCTTCGCGGGCCTCGGCCGGGACCGGTTGGTGCGAGGTGCCCGGGTCGCTTCGCGGAGGCTCGGGGAGCCAGGGCTGCTGGCGAGGAGTTCACGTGCGGATCCGGACGTGCGGGAACCGGTTCGGCGACCAGCGGACCGGTGTCCCGGGCGCGCCGCTGCGGCGGACCGGGCACGCCCGGTGAACTGTCCGAAAAAGACTACACGGGCGGAGCGGGAGCCGGTTCGCCGGTCGTCAGCCGCGCCGCTCGTCACCCGCCTGACGAGAGTCTCTCACCTGTTCGGCGTATGCGCGGAATTGCTGCCCGTCACCAAACGGACTCCCCGTGCGGATGGGAATGTCCGGCGGGTATGGTTCACCGATTCGGCTTCGGGAGCGCGCGGCGGCGCTGCACCCGTTCGGCCGTTCTTCCCAAAATTGCCGTTTTTCCAGGTCCAAAGGGTATTTTCGGGCTTCCGCCGGGGTGGCGTTGCCGTTCGGCGGAACACCAGATGGGAAGTTATTCACCCCTCCTGCGGATTGTTTGTCGACAATTCGCCAACCTCACCCGTAAGTGTGGCTCGCTGGATACGTTCCGGCGTGAACATTCGCTCGGCCCCACCCGAGCGAACCCCGAAGCGGAGGAGGGGAAACCATGAAGAAGCTGCTTCTCGGCAGCGGGGCGGGGATTGCCGCAGCGGCTCTCGCATTCGCCGGAGTTCCGGCAGGCGCCCAGCCGGAGGTCGAACTGGCGCCGCTCACCCTGCACCCCGAGGCTGCGACGGCCGACACCGCGGACACCTACATCGTCAACCTCAAGGACGGGATCGCTCCGCAGGGCGTCGCTGAAGAGCTCGGCGTGCAGGCCCGGCACCTGTACACCAACACGTTGAACGGCTTCTCGGCCAAGTTGACCGCCGAGCAGCTGGAGACGGTCCGCAAGTCCGACAAGGTCGAGAACGTCTCGCAGAGCTTCCGCATCCAGGTGGAGGACCGGGACGCCCAGGACGTCGGCTCCTGGGGCCTGGACCGGTTGGACCAGCCGTCGCTGCCGCTGGACGGGTCCTACTCCCCGTCCGGCACCGGCTCCGGGGTGACCGCGTACATCCTGGACACCGGCATCGACGCCAGCCACCCCGAGTTCGAGGGGCGCGCCTCGGTCGGGTACGACGCCACCGGCGGGGACGGCTCCGACGGGCACGGCCACGGAACCCACGTCGCCGGCACCATCGGCAGCAAGACCTACGGCGTGGCCAAGCAGGTCGAGCTGGTCGGGGTGAAGGTGCTCGACGACCAGGGCAGCGGCACCACCGAGCAGATCATCGACGGCATCGACTGGGTCGCCGAGAACGCCAGCGGCCCGTCGGTGGCCAACATGTCGCTGGGCGGTTCGAAGGACCCGGCCCTGGACGAGGCGGCCACCTCGCTGGTCGAATCCGGCGTGTTCCTCGCCGTGGCGGCCGGGAACGAGGCCCAGGACGCGGCGAACGTCTCCCCGGCCAGCGCTGAGGGCGTCTTCACCACGGCCGCTTCGGACAGCGACGACTCCTCGGCGTCCTTCACCAACTACGGCTCGGTCGTCGAAGGGTACGCGCCCGGTGTGGACATCGTCTCCACCGTTCCCGGCGGCGGCACCGAAACCATGAGCGGCACCTCGATGGCCAGCCCGCACGTGGCCGGTGTCGGCGCGCTCTACCTGGAAGTCAACCCCAGCGCCGCGCCCGACGAGGTGATCAGCGCGCTGCAGGGCCAGGCGGCCGAGGGCGTCATCCAGAACGCCCCGGCGGACACGATCGCCGACCTGCTGCAGATCGGCGACCTGTGATCGAAGGATAGGACCGCGATGCGGCGGGCCCTTTCTCAACTCGAATGGAGGAAGGGCCCGTCGTGCGTTCCCATAGGCCGTTCGGGCGTCAGCCGGAGCCTCCGGCCGGACCATTCCGGGAAGCGGAAAAGCCGCATTCCTGTCAAGCCGGTATCCGCAGCCGTTCCTGACAGTTAGTTTTTCTGACCAGGGGGGCGGAAAGTGCTCGAGGCGTTGCCACCGAGGCGCTGCCGGGCACGTGAGGAGGGGTGTGCCGTGTTGTCGGGATACACCGAAGAGCTGTCCGAGTCACCGGCTGCCGGCGTTGCAGCCACCACCCGCGCACCGGCGGTGCAGCGTTCGGTGCAGGCGCAGGTCGAAGCGCGGGCGGCGGTGGCATCGGTCGCGCGAGCGGCCGCACGCACCGCTACCAAAGGCGGAGTGCTGCAGGTGGTGCATGGAGCGCAGCGGGTCGGCCAGATGGCCTACGAGCTGCAGCGCGGCGCCAAGCAACTGGTGCAGGGCGTCGCCAAGCCGCCTTACGCCGCGACCAACCCGCTGGACTCGCTGGAGGCCCGCAAGCTCGCCGAAGGCGTCCAGTACCAGGTCATCTACGACCGCTCCGCGCTGGCCGCCCGATCTCCCCAACTGGACATCACCACCCAGTTGGTGGCCCGCGGAGAGCAAGCCCGGGTGATCCACGTCGCGCCGACCAAGCTGGTCATCGTGGACAACGAGATCGCCCTGCTGCCGCTGACGGTCAGCACCTCCACAGTGGAGAGCGCGGTGGTCATCCACAACTCCGCGATGCTGGCCGCGATCAACCGGATCTTCGAGAACCTGTGGCGGTTCGCCGCCCCGTTCACCGCTGAGCACGATCTACCGGCCAGCGACATGCAGCCCACCGAGGAGGAGCGGTGGATCCTGTCGCTGCTGGCTTCCGGGGCTACCGACGACACGATCGGCCGGCTGATGGGGTTCAGCGCCCGCACCGCGCACCGGCGGGTGCGGGAGCTGATCGCCCGGCTCGGGGTGGAAACCCGGTTCCAAGCCGGCATGCAGGCGGTGAAACTGGGCTGGCTGTGACCGCCTCCGCCGGGCCGTCGGGGACGGTGCCGCCCCGGCGGCCCAGCGCTATACGGTCTTGGCGTGGCCAGTCGTCGGAACGTCGACCTCGCTGAAGTGCGGCGTGCGGTCGCGGCGGTGCAGCAGTGGCTGTCCGGCACCGCCCCCCAGCCGCCGCGGACCGAACTCGCCGCCGCGGTGCGCACCACCCTGCGCTGGTTGGCGCAGACCGCCCCGGGGCGGAGCGTGGAGGTGCGGGTCCCCCCGTTCGCCGCGGTGCAGTGCGTGGAAGGTCCCCGGCACACCCGCGGTACGCCGCCGAACGTGGTGGAGACGGACCCGCGCACCTGGCTGGAGCTGGCCACCGGGCGCACCGGCTGGCAGGAAGCACTGGACGACGGCCGGGTCAGCGCTTCCGGGACCCGAGCGGACCTGTCCGACTGGCTGCCCCTGCTCGCCCCCACCCGATGAGCCGCGGCCGTCTTCCCGTTCCGCACCCGCCGCTCGACTCCTCGTCCGGCCGGGAACGCCGTCGTGGCGCGGCGTGCTCCCCGGTTGCACGCGGCGTGGCGGTGACGCGCGTGAACCGGGGGAACAGCAGTGGTAGCTGTGAGAAGGCTCAATCGACCGAGGGAAAATCCAGGCGGAGTCCGGCTTACACTGAGGTGCAACTCCGGCTCCGTTCCCGAGGGAGTTTTCGGTGGTCACCGACCGGCTTGAACCGGACAACGCCAACATCCAGGCGGACTCCGCCAGCGCCGCTGATGTCGAACGCGACGTCCCACGCGAAGAATGCGGTGTTTTCGGGGTTTGGGCGCCTGGTGAAGAAGTCGCCAAACTGACCTACTACGGCCTGTACGCCTTGCAGCACCGCGGCCAGGAAGCCTCCGGCATCGCGGTGGGCGACGGCTCGCAGGTGCTGGTGTACAAGGACCTCGGCCTGGTCAGCCAGGTGTTCAACGAGCAGACGCTGGCCTCGCTGCGCGGGCACATCGCCGTCGGGCACGTGCGCTACTCCACCACCGGCGGTGGCAATTGGGAGAACGCGCAGCCCACCTTCCGCACCATGGCCACCGGAGCGTTGGCGCTCGGCCACAACGGCAACCTGGTCAACACCGCCGAGCTCTTCGAGCGGGCGGTCGCCGAGGGGGCTGATGCGGGAAGCGCCGCCAACGCCTCCGCCCCGGTCAGCTCCTGCGACCGGGCCACCAGCGACTCGGACCTGGTCTGCGGGCTGCTCGCCGCGAACGCCGAGGACAAGGGCATCGAGCAGGCCGCCATGGAGCTGTTCCCGACCGTGCGCGGGGCGTTCTCCATGGTCTTCTGCGACGAGAACACCCTCTACGCGGCGCGCGACCCGTACGGGGTGCGTCCGCTGGTGCTCGGCCGGCTGGAGCGCGGCTGGGTGGTCGCCAGCGAAACCGCGGCCCTGGACATCGTGGGGGCTTCGTTCGTCCGCGAAGTGGAACCGGGCGAGCTGCTGGCGATCGACGCCGACGGGTTGCGCTCCCAGCACTTCGCCAACCCCCAGCCGAAGGGCTGCATCTTCGAGTACGTCTACCTGGCCCGGCCGGACACCACGATCGCGGGCCGCTCGGTGTACGGGACGCGGGTGGAGATCGGCCGCCGGCTCGCCCAGGAGCACCCGGTGGAGGCCGACCTGGTGATCCCGGTGCCGGAATCGGGCACCCCGGCCGCCATCGGCTACGCCCAGGCCTCCGGCATCCCCTACGGGCAGGGGCTGGTGAAGAACTCCTACGTGGGGCGCACGTTCATCCAGCCCTCCCAGACCATCCGCCAGCTGGGCATCCGGCTGAAGCTGAACCCGCTGCGCGAGGTGATCCGCGGCAAGCGGCTGGTCGTGGTCGACGACTCGATCGTGCGCGGCAACACCCAGCGCGCCCTGGTGCGCATGCTGCGGGAAGCCGGTGCCATCGAGGTGCACGTGCGGATCGCTTCCCCGCCGGTGCGCTGGCCCTGCTTCTACGGGATCGACTTCGCCTCCCGGGCTGAGCTGATCGCCAACGGGCTGGACAATGACGGTGTGCGGCGGTCCATCGGGGCCGATTCGCTGGGTTACGTGTCCCTGGACAACTTGATCACGGCGACCGAACAGCCCCGCAACCGGATGTGCGCTGCCTGCTTCGACGGCCACTACCCGATCCCGCTGCCCGAGGACGCCCGGCTCGGCAAGTACCTCCTCGAAGGAGGGGAGGAACGAGGCGTGGCAGGACCGGCGGAGCCGGAACTGCCGAACAGCTACGGTGCAGCGGACGCGCTGCGCCGGCCGTGACCGGGCGCGCCCGACCGACGGGCGCCTGCCACGCGTAGCGCGGCCGTGCTGCACGTGCGCTTCCGGCGAATCGCAAACACGCACCAGATGTGGAGCTAGTCGTGTCCGAAGACCTGCTCGCAGGGTCTGATCAGAACGGGAATGAGAAAGCCACCTACGCCGCCGCGGGGGTGAGCATCGAGGCCGGCGAAGAGGCCGTCGAGCTGATGCGCCCGTGGGCGAAGCAGGCCACCCGGCCCGAGGTGCTCGGATCGCTCGGCGGCTTCGCCGGGTTGTTCCAGCTGAAACTGGACCGGTGGAAGGAGCCGGTGCTGGCTTCGTCGACCGACGGGGTGGGCACCAAGATCGCCGTCGCCCAGGCCATGGACCTGCACGACACCGTCGGCATCGACCTGGTGGCCATGGTGGTGGACGACCTGGTGGTCTGCGGGGCCGAGCCGCTGTTCCTGCAGGACTACATCGCCGTCGGTCAGGTCGTTCCGGAGCAGGTCGCGGACCTGGTGAAGGGCATCTCGGAAGGCTGCGTGCAGGCCGGTTGCGCCCTGCTCGGCGGCGAGACCGCTGAGCACCCGGGGCTGATGGCGCCCGGCGAGTACGACCTGTCCGCCACCGGGGTGGGCGTGGTCGAGGCCTCGGCGATGCTCAGCCCGGAGAAGGTGCGCCCGGGCGACGTGGTGATCGCCATGGGGTCCTCCGGGCTGCACTCCAACGGCTACTCGCTGGCCCGCCGGGTGCTGCTGGACATCGCCCGGATGCCGCTGGACGGCCACGTCGAGGAGTTCGGGCGGACCCTGGGCGAGGAGCTGCTGGAGCCGACCCGGATCTACGCCAAGGACTGCTTGGCGATGGCCGCCGAAACCGAGGTGCGCACGTTCGCGCACGTCACCGGTGGCGGGTTGGCGGCCAACCTGGCGCGGGTCATCCCCCCGGGCCTGACCGCGGTGCTGGACCGCGGCAGCTGGACGCCGGCCCCGGTGTTCAGCCTGATCGCCCAGCGCGGCCGCGTCGCCCAGGAGGAGATGGAGCGCACCTTCAACATGGGCATCGGCATGGTGGCCGTGGTGACCGCCGAAGACGTGGACCGCGCGCTGGCGGTGCTCACCGCCCGGCACGTTCCGGCGTGGGTCGTCGGGGAGATCGCCAAGCAGCCGAACGTGGAAGGCGCGGGCGAGGACGACCGGGTGGTGCTGCGCGGCAGTCACCCGCGGTTCTGAGCCGCTGAGCGGCCGGTGCGAGGAGCACCGCGCCGGCCGCCGCCCCGACCGGGAGGCGTTGCGAACACCCCGGCGGTGGTTTCCGCCGAGGGCGGGTACGCCCCGGACATGCGGACGTCCTGGGCCGTCGCCAATGCGGCGACGCTGCACTGCCTGACCGGGTGCGCCATCGGCGAAGTGCTGGGAATGGTGATCGGCAGCTCGGTCGGGCTGCCCAACGCCGCGACGATCGCGCTCGCCGTGGCGCTGGCGTTCTTCTTCGGCTACGCGCTCACCGCCTCCAGCGCGCTGCGCGCCGGACTGGGCTGGCGGCGCGCGGTGCGGATCGCCCTGGCCGCCGACACGCTGTCCATCGCGGTCATGGAGCTCGTGGACAACGCGGTGGTGGCAGTCGTCCCCGGAGCGATCGAAGCCGGGATCACCAGCGGTCTGTTCTGGGGCTCACTGGCAGTCGCGCTGGCGATCGCGTTCACGGTGACCCTGCCGGTGAACAAGTGGCTCATCGAACGTGGCAGAGGTCACCACGCCGTGCACCACGTGCAGCACCGGTGACGCCGCGTCCGGCCGCGGAGCGCACCGCCGGACAGCGACACCGCGCGGTGGAGTGGAGAACCGCGGGTGGCGCCACCGGAGTGGCACCACCCGCGGTCGTTCAGTGTCTCGTGGTGACCTGCGAACCTGTCAACTCCACCCGCACGTCGAGGGTGACGACTCCCGGCGCACACACCACACTGAGCGCACAGCAGAGGAGTGCTGTGGGACTCAGCGGAGGTGCGCGTCAGCGCCGGTCGTAGTCGTAGTCGTCGTACCCGTCGTCGTACGAGTCTTCACGGTCCTCGTTGGACCACTCGCCAGACCGTTGCGCGGACAGCTCTCGCTGCAACGCCTCGATGTCCATGGCGGGGGAGTTGTACTTAAGCTCGCGGGCCACCTTCGTCTGTTTGGCCTTAGCCCGGCCGCGCCCCATGGCTCGACCCCCTCGCGCAGGGTGTGTGCGGGGCGGACAGGGGAAGTCGGCCCCGCATGATCTCGACAACGTTTCCTGTACCTACCGTACCGTGTCGACGCCGTTCTATGCGACGTGGTGTCGGCTCTGAGTCAGCGTGTCTTGGGTGATGTCGCCCTCTTTCCTCGGACGCCACCCGTTCGGCCGTACGGCAGCCAACAACAACCGCCTGACCCGGACGTGGCAACATGCACGCTGTGCCTGAGCCGTTCGTCGCCTACCTGAGGGTGTACGAACCCCTGTCGTCGTTTTCGTCCCCGTTGCGGGAGCAGCTGGCCAGGGCGGCGGAGGACAAACCGCTCGACCTGTTCGACGCCGGCCGGCTGGAGCAGCAGGTCTGGCTGCGCAACCAGCTGGCCCTGCCGCCGAGGCTGCTGCCGGAGGACCGGGACGAGGTCCCCGACGTGCTGGTGCTCGACCCCTCAGAAGTACCGGCCGGGCCGGACGCCGTGTCCGGTCCGGGGCCGCTGGTGTGCCCGCTGGACCTGCGCGGCCGGTCCGCCGCCGCCCTGGTCGGGTTCCTCGGCGCCGCAGAGCCGTCGCTGCGGGCTTCGGTCCTGCCGGTGCCGGCGGACCGCGCCAAGAGCCGGGCCCAAGCGGTGATCAGCGAGCTGTCCGGTGCTCCCGTGCACGTGCTGTCCTCCACCTGGACCGTTCCCCTGCCGTGGTTCACCGCCGTCGATCCGGCGGAACGGCGCGTCCTGCAGCGGGACGGCCAGCGCCGGGTGTGCTGGCGCACCACGATGACCGAGGCCCAGCGCCGCGTGGTGCGGGCGCACGCGGTGTGCGAGCGTTCGATCGGGGAGAGCGGGCCCACCCGCCTCCTGCTGGAGCTCAGCCGGTGGCTGGAGCAGTTCCACTCGCACGCGGCGGTGGAGCTCGACTACGGCGGGCTGACCCAGATGATGTCGGACAGCGACCTCGACGCGGACTCCTCGGCCGAGGACGTGCACGCCATCATCGACGCGATGGAGCTGGACGACTCCGCGGAGGTCGCGGCCCGGTACGAGGCGCTGCGCGACTACTGGGCCGAGTTCGCCGCCCGGGAGCACCACAACTGACCCCCGGGGCGGGAACGGTGCGTTCGGCGCGGAGCGCGCCGCCGGGCGTCACAGACCGCGCTCGCGGGCCAACAGGTCGTCCACCGAGGCCGCGCCTTCCCGGTAGCGCCGGGCGATCTCGTCGTTGAGCCGGTCCACCACCTGCTGCACCTGGCGGCGCAACCGGGACACCGAGTCCTCCTCGGCGACGTACGTGGCCAGGACCTGGTCCAGCTTCTGGTCCGGTAACGAGGTGACGTCCGACAGGTCCACGTCGGAGACCAGCGCCTCGACGTGGCGGCGGTGCGCTTCCGCCCGCGACGGCTCGATCGTCTGGTACCGGCCGGAGCCGGTCGCCGGGCCCACCGCGTTGTCGGCCAGGATGCTCGCCAGCTGGTCGACGACGGGAGCCGAGCCCCCTTCCCGGCGGCGGCGCTGCTCGGCCCGGACGATGTCGATCCGGGCGTGCAGCACCCGGCGCAGGTAGGAGAGGTCCGTCTCCTCCTGGGCCGCCTCGTCCCGCAGCTGTCGCACCTCGCTGAGCGCACAGCGGTCGATGCCGCTGGTGTAGTCCGGTGACAGGACCCTGTCGATGCGGCGTCGCCCGCCCGGGCGGACTTCGATCACGTGCCCTTCCTCCGGTCGTCAGGTCGGGTTGCCAACGCGTGCTGGCAGCGGTGCGGTCACCTGCCGAAATTACGGATCCCCACGAGAGCGTGGGCGGTTGTGCCAGGGCGTGGTCTTGCGCAACCGGGGTACTTCACCCGATTGCCGCAGCCTGCGCGCTCTGCCGTGCAACTAAAGGCATACCCGCTGGGCATGTCCATAGGGTCCGCCATTCGGGTGCGAATTACCGCATCAACGCCCGCGCAGGCCCCGCATCGCAGCTCGCCCCGGCGGTTCCCCGGTGTCCGGCGGCACCGAGTCGGGATCCACCGCCGCCGCCACCGCCCGGTCCTGCTCCGGGTCCCCGGCCATCAGCTCGGCGTCCACCGGAGCGGTCCGCTTGAGCAGGGCCAACGCGATCGGGCCGAGCTCGTGGTGCTGCACCACGCTGCCCACCCGGCCGACCTGCCGCTCGCCCAGCCGCACCGGGTCCCCGGTCTCCGGCTGGACCTCGACCGAACCGTCCAGGTGCAGCAGCACCATCCGCCGCGGCGGCTTGCCGACGTTGTGCACCTTGGCCACGGTCTCCTGGCCGCGGTAGCAGCCCTTGGCCACGTGCGCTGCGACGTCGATCCAGCCCAGTTCGTGCGGGATGGCGCGGTCGTCGGTGTCCAACCCCACCCGCGGGCGCAGCGCCTCCACCCGCAGCGCCTCGTGGGCCAGCGTCCCGGCCGGCCGGATGCCGGCATCGGTCAGCTTGATCCACCACTCCGCCAGCGATGCCCGCGGCACCACCAGGTCCGCGGTGTACAGCGAGCGGAACGGCACCTGGCGGGCGAAGCCCCCACCGGGCAGCGCCACCACCTCGTAGGGCTGCTTCGGGACGGCGGTGAACTGCTCCAGCAGCCCGGGCGCGTCCGGCCCGACCACGGTGAGCACCGCGAACTCCGCGGACGCGTCCCGCGGCTCCACCTTGGACCAGAAGCGCATCGCCTCCAGGTACTCCAGCAGGGACTGCTTGCCGCCCTTGGGCAGCGCGCTGGTCGCCTGCGCGCCCGGGTCGGTGTCCAGGTACACCACGCCCTCGTGGTGGGCCACCAGCATGTGGCAGTCCACGTGGCCGTTGCTGTCCAGCACCAGCGCCTCGGTGCCCCGCCCCTCCGGCAATTCGCTCACGTGCTGGGAGAGGACCAGGTGCAACCAGCTGAGCCGCTCCTCGCCGGGGACCGCGATCACCTGCCGGTGCGAGCGGTCCACCACCACCGCCGAGCGGGTAGCGGAGCGCTGCTCGGCGAACGGATCACCGAAGTGCCACGGCACCCCGGCGTCCGGGGAGTCCTCGGGTGCTGGCACCGCACCGGGCTGTTGCAACAGAGGGGAACTCATGTGCGCTCCTAGCTGCTGTTCCGGCAGTCGCGGCAAAGGCCTGACAAGGCCAAGTGCGTGGCATCGAGCGCGAAACCGCGCTCGAGGTCGAGCAACCGGACGAGATCGTCGAGTATTTCCGCGGGCACTTCTTCCAACCGGCCGCACCGGTGGCAAGCCAGGTGGACGTGCTTGTGCTCCTTCGTGGAGTAGGTCGGCGCCCCACGGCCGAGGTGGGTGTGCCGGACCAACCCCAGCTCCTCCAGCAGGTCCAGCGCCCGGTAGACCGTGGTGATGTTCACCGTCGGGGCGGTTTCCTGGACCTTGCGGCAGACCTGCTCCGGAGTGGCGTGCCCCAATTTCCGGACCGCGTCGAGCACGAGCTGGCGTTGCGGGGTCATCCGCATTCCGCGCTGATGCAGGACACTGCGCAGCGATGCCTGGTCGCTCAAAGCTGCTCCCGTGGGGCGGTCCGTACCGGCAACCCGATCGTAGCGCTGTGCGCCGACCCGCCTGGCGGCTTGACTCCTCCTCGCCGCCCCGGCCATCTAGGCTGCGAGCATGCGCGTACTGGCTTTTCTGGATGGCACCATCGCGGACCCGGAGACACCTCTGATCCGGGCGGACGACCTCGGCTTGCTGCGGGGCGACGGGGTGTTCGAGACGATCTTGGTCGTCAACCGCGAGCCCCGCGAGCTGGGCCCGCACCTGGACCGGCTGGCCCGCTCCGCCCGACTGCTGCAGTTGCCGCTGCCGGGACGGGGCGAGTGGGAAACCGCGGTGCGAGCGGTGATCGACCACTGGCCGTGGGACGACGAACCGGAGCTGTCGTTGAAGCTGGTGTGCACCCGCGGCGTGGAGGGCTCGGACGTGCCCACCGCGTTCGCCCTGGGCAACCCGGTCGGCGCGGACACCCGGCGCAAGCGCACCGAGGGGGTTTCGGCGATCACGCTCGAACGCGGCTACGCCCCGGACCTGATGGAGCGGGCGCCCTGGCTGCTGCTGTCGGCGAAGACCCTCTCCTACGCGATCAACATGGCGGCCATGCGGGAGGCCGAGGCGCGCGGCGCGGACGAGGCCATCTTCACCGCCACCGACGGCTCGGTGCTGGAAGGCCCGACCTCCAACGTGGTCCTCGCCCGGGGGCGGACGCTGATCACCACCCCGCCCTCGTCCGGCATCCTGCGCGGCACCACGCAGGGGGCGCTGTTCCGCGCGGCGGAGAAGGCCGGTTGGGAGACGAAGCTGGAGAGGTTCCCGGTGGAGGACCTGTTCACCAGCGACGGGGTCTGGTTGGCCTCCAGCGTCCGGCTGATCAGCCACGTGCACACCATCGACGGCACCGCGGTCAAGTTCGACCCGCAGCTGCACCAGGAGATCGTGGACCTGTACGAGTCCAACTACTGAAGGCCGCTCCAGGGCCAGCGGTGGCCCGAGCGGGCCCGGCGAGACCGGAAGCGCCGGCGGGATCGCCGGTGGAAGCCGCTCAGCCCGCGCCGAGGTGCTCGCGGGAACGGCCGGGGCGGTCGCCGAGCCAGCGGTGCCGCTCAGCCCGCCGTCCGACAGGGCTGCGCCGTGCAGCGGTCGCCCCGCGCGCAGGGTTCACCACCGGAGAGCTGGCCCCGTGCCGACGGACCCGGCGCGGGGCAGTGGTCCTTCGCCGGCGGCCCAGCTCAGCCGACGACCCGGTCCAGCTTCGCCGACAGCCGCGGCTGCAGCTCGTGCTCCGAGGTGGCCCGCTCCTCGACGTAGGCCAGCGCGCCCTCGACCACGCCGTAGAGCCGGCTGGCGGCGGTCACGTCTTCCGCGCTCGGGGTGCGCAACACCGCGTCGGTGCCGAACTCCCACGAGGTCTGGTTCCGCGGCTTGCCGAAGAACATCTCGGTGACACCGGTGGAGTGCGTGATCAGCAGCTCGATGGTGTCGTCCGGCTGCGGGCGCCAGAAACCGACCTCCCGGAAGGCCGGTCCGACGACCTCGCCGCCCGGCTTGTCCAGGCGCCACGCGCGGCTCTCGTAGGTCAGGAACGGCCGCCCGTCGTGCGCGATGGTGACCTGCTGGATGAACCGGTACGACTCCTCCAACGAGGGGTGCGACGCCTCTCCTTCGCCGCGCCACACCCCCACCAGGGGCAGCAGGGCCAGGCAGGAGTCGTGGAGCGAGGGCCCCATCCGCAGGTTCGCGGTGTCCGCCTCGCCCGGCAGGTCGTCCAGTTCGGGAACGTTGCGGTGCCGGGTGTGCTTGGCGCGTTCGGCGGCAGCGCGCACCGCCGCGTCGCCGCTACCCGGTTCCGGCTGATTCGGCGTCGCAGTCATTTCCCCGAGATTATGCGTCAGCGGGTTCAGCTCTTGTACAGGCGGTAGACCACGTAGCAGGCGAACCAGACGGTCGCCACCGCGGCGACGCCGACCAGGCCGACAAGTCCGTAGTGCAGAAAGTCGATGAGTTCCACGCGCAAAGGATAACCACCGCGGAGTGGGTTCGGGGTGTGGCGTCGGGCATGATCTGGGGGATCGGATCAATCAGGACGGTTCACATGGACTTCGAGACTCTGCGCGACCGGGCCCTGGCGTTCCGCACCGAGCTGCTGGCCCGCAAGGAGAAGATCGCGCCCGCTGATTTCGACTGGTACCCCTACGACACGATGGCGAACATCCTGCACCTGGATGCGCTGCCCACCGGAAAGCACCGGGAGGTGCTCACCGGGCTGGCCGGGAGCCGGATCGCCGACATCGGCGCAGCCGACGGCGACTTCGGCTTCTTCCTGGAAGCCGAGCTGGGCTGCCAGGTGGACATCATCGACAACGCCCCCACCAACTTCAACGGACTGCGCGGGGCCCGCCGGCTGGTCACCGAGCTGTCCTCGACGGCCCAGGTGCACGAGATCGACCTGGACACCCAGTTCCGGCTACCCGCCGAGCACTACGGGGCGGTGTTCTTCCTCGGTCTGCTCTACCACCTGAAGAACCCGTTCTACGTGCTGGAAACCCTGGCCCGGCACGCCGATGTGTGCTTCCTGTCCACCCGGGTCGCGCAGGTCACCCCGGACGGCACCCCGATCAAGGAGCAGCCGGTGGCGTACCTGCTGCACGCCACGGAGGCCAACAACGACCCGACGAACTACTGGATCTTCAGCGAGACCGGCCTGCGGCGGCTGTTCGACCGGACCGGTTGGGAAGTGCTCGACTTCACCACCGTGGGCTGCCAGGAGGGTTCCGACCCGCGCAGCCAGGACCGCGACGAGCGGGCCTTCGCCCTGCTGCGCTCCCGGCAGGCGCGGTGACGGCACGGGCGGGGCCGGGCACCCGCCTGGGCACCCGGCCCCGCCCGCTGCCAGCTTCGATCAGGCCACCGCGACGTCCACGGCGTGCACACCGGGTCCGTCAGCCGACACCGTCGCCTGGCCGCTGCCGCTGCGGTGCAGGGCGCGCACGGTCCAGCTGCCCGGTGCCGCGTAGAACCGGAAGTCGCCCTCCGGTCCGCTGACCACCTCGGCGGTGAACTCACCGGTGGAGTCCAGCAGGCGGACGAAAGCGCCGCCCACGGGCTGGCCTTCGGAACGGATCTTGCCGGTCACCACAACCTGATCGGTGTCCTCCGCCACCGGAGTAGCCGACTGCTGCGGTGCTCCGCATCCATCCATGCTGCGCTGCTCCTATTCGATCAGTTGCCTGCCTGCTCGGACGGGTTCTCCACCGGAACGCCCACCAGCGAACCGTACTCGGTCCAGGAGCCGTCGTAGTTCTTCACGTTCGGCAGACCGAGCAGCTCGTGCAGCACGAACCAGGTGTGCGAGGAGCGCTCGCCGATCCGGCAGTAGGCGATGGTGTCCTTGGAGGTGTCCAGGCCGGCCTCGGTGTAGAGCTCCTTGAGCTCCTCGTCGGACTTGAAGGTGCCGTCCTCGTTGGCCGCCTTGCTCCACGGCACGTTGATCGCGGTCGGGACGTGGCCGGCGCGCTGCGCGGCTTCCTGCGGCAGGTGCGCCGGGGCGACCAGCTTGCCGGCGAACTCGTCGGGCGAACGCACGTCCACCAGGTTCTTGTTGCCGATGGCGTCGACGACCTCGTCGCGGAACGCGCGGATCGAGTTGTCCGGCTCCTGGGCCTTGTACTGGGTGGCCGGCCGCTCCGGGACGTCCTTGGTCAGCTCGCGGCCGTCCAGCTCCCACTTCTTGCGGCCGCCGTCGAGCAGCTTGACGTTCTTGTGGCCGTAGTAGCGGAAGTACCAGTACGCGTAGGCGGCGAACCAGTTGTTGTTGCCGCCGTAGAGGATCACGGTGTCGTCGTTGCTGATGCCCTTGGCGGACAGCAGCTTCTCGAAGCCCTCGCGGTCGACGAAGTCGCGGCGGACCGGGTCCTGGAGCTCGTTGCGCCAGTCCAGCTTGATGGCGCCGGGGATGTGGCCGGCGTCGTAGGCGGTGGTGTCCTCGTCCACCTCGGCGAACACGATGCCCGGGGTGTTGAGGTTCTGCTCGGCCCAGTCAGTGGTGACCAGGACGTCTGCACGGCTCATTGAGCGGCTCCTTCGTTGTGCTGTGTATCCGGATCAACGGGTGTTCGTGGCGGACAGCCCGCTGGGGGCCAGCCGCCGGATGAGCAAGTACATCTGGCAGCCCAGGCAGAAGCCGAAGACCGCGTTGAGCAGGGCGGCGATCAGTGCGAACGCGTTGGCGACCAGTCCGAACGCGGTCCACTCGGCGGCGTACCCGACCGTGGCTGCTAAGGCGAAGACGAATCCGACCCCCTGGGAGAACCGGACGGGTGCCGGCTCCTCGCGGTCGGCGGGATCGATCGGTGCCAGTCGGGGCTGCACCGCCTTGCGGTACAGGGCACCCCACGGGTTCAAGCGCATTCCGATGAACGCGCACAGGCCGAACAGCACAGTCTGCGCGGCCATCACTCGCCAACTGGTGGTGAGCAGCCCGATGGCGAGGATGGTGCTGGTGATTGCTGCGGTGAACCGGACACCGCGCGGATCGAGCTTTTCGGCGGGCATGGGGCCTCCTGACTGTGGACATCAGTTGCTGAGTCCGTCAGGCGGTAGGGCTGATCCTTGCGCTGGCACGCAACCGTGCAAGGTGCAGCCGTACTACCGCCCGGTCAGTGCCCCTAACACAGGCTGCTGCCCACGCGGCAGAGATCAACCGCGCGCCTTCGGGTCAGCAGTACACGCACACCGGGCAGGTTACCCGGGGGTGCTGATTACCGGAAAGATTGTTCACCAAGTGGGACGGAGGCTACCGAGATTCACTCCGACGCGGTTGACTTCGCTGTTCGTGCCTCTGTTCAGGCGAGCAGCGGCTGCAACGTCCGGGTGAGCTCTTCGCGGCGCGGCACCCCGTGGATGCGGAACAGCTCCCGACCTCCCCGGTCCAGCACCAGGGTGGTGGGGGTGCGGTGGACGCCCAGCGGCTCGCTCCACTCCGGGTGGTCGGTGAGGTCCACCTCCACGTGCTGCACGCCCTCGGTGCGCTGCGCGAAGTCGCCGAGCAGGATCCGGGTGTGGCGGCACGGGGCGCAGAACGCGGTGGACAGCTGCAGCAGCACCACCTGGGTGCTCGGTGCGGTGTCCGCGCTGATCTTCTCGGCCAGTTCGTCGGGGAGTCGGTTCAACACGGAGTCCTCGGTCTCGTTGCGGCGGATCCGGCCCTCACGCCACCGCCATACCACGCCGAACAGCACTGCCGCCAGCACGCTGACCAGCAGCGTCCACGCGCCGGCCGTCATCGCGAGCTGACCCCTCCGGACCCGAGGGTGACGTCCTCGGCGGTGCCTTCCACGACCAGCACGTCCCGCTCCACCCGGATCGCGGTCGGGGTCACCTCGAACGGCAGCTGCCCGGGATCCACCGTGGTGGCGAACTGGTTCAGCACCGACTCCTCGAACACCGGCGGCAGGTCGATCTGCCCCAGCGCGCTGTTGTTCAGGGAGAGCTTGCGGGGTTGGAAGTGCAGGAGGCCGTTCTGCAGCGACAGCTCCGCGAGCACCTGCACCTCGTTGCTCGAGCCGGCGATGTTCACGGTGCCGGTGAACTGGGCCAGCTCGCTGGCCTGGTCGTTGCCGTTCTCGCTGCCGGCCAGCTCGTTCTCCGAGGCCGGTCGGACGGTGAGGTTGTGCACGCCGATCATCCGGCCGATGTCCGGGCTGTGCAGGCGGACCTGGCCGATCAACCGGTCCACCGGGATCTCCTCCACCTGGCCGCCGACGACGTCGGACAGGGCGACCCGGGCGTGGTGGAGGTTCGCCTCGATGCCGACTTCGCTGAGGTCGCCCACCTGCAGGCCCCGAGCGGTGATCGCCACGTCGCGGTAGTCCCCGCGGACGGCCTGGGTGAGGAAGGGGAAGCCGTTGACCCGGACCTCGGGCGGTTCGGCGAGCTCCAGTTGGGCCTGCAGGCGCTTGGCCACCTGGTGCTCGGCCACCGCGGCGGCGCCGAAATCCACGCCCACCAGCACGCCGAGCACGATGACGACGACGATCGCGAACTTCTTCACCGAGCGGTCCGTTCTGGTCGGGGACAGGGGTGGTTCGCAGCCGTGATCAGCCGCGGCCGGGGTCGGTCATGGCCACTGTATCCCTTGCCCACCGCATGATCCGGTCCGCCAAGTCCGGTGTCACAGAACTTTCCGCGTGCCGCATGCCCGGAACGAGCCAGAGCTCGCCGTTGCCGGCTTCGCTGAGCGCGACCGCTTCCGCTGGCGGGAAGTAGTGGTCCTCCGCACCGTGCACGAGCAACAGCGGGATCCGGACCTGGGAGACCAGCTCGATCGGGGACCGCGGCACTTCCCGCCACTCCGGGCCGAGCCGCACGCCCAGCAGGCGCGCGGCGAGCCGGCCGGCCGGGTGCTCCAGCAGCCAGTGCACCCGGCGCATCGCCGCGGTGTCCCGGACCCACCAGCGGGCCGGGCTGCTCACCGCGACCGCCGCGTCCGGGGCGTGCTCGGAGAGCGCGGCCTGCCGGATGACCACCGAGCCGCCCAGGGAAAAGCCGACGGTCACCACCCGGTGGCACCCCCGTTCGCGCAAAAATCCCACCGCGGCGTCCAAATCGATCACTTCGTCGGCGCCCACGGTGGTTTTGCCGCCGGAACGACCGTGCCCGCGAAAATCCACGCCCACGGTCGGAGCGCATTGACCGAAATGGTGCAATATTCGTCGCACAGCTGGTTTGCCGACGTGGTTGGTGAACCCGTGCACCACGGCAAATCCCAGGCCATCGGCGTTCCTCCGACCGGGGTGGAAAATTCCGTTCAACCGGGTCCGATCGGCGGCGACAAGAGAAATACGACACATATCTGTAATCTTCTGACGCATGGTGTTCACAAATGTGACATTGCCCTTCGGTCCTGGGAGTTTCCGAGGAATTTCGATTATTCTGCCTGCCATACGCAGGCAATGGCGCCGAGCTATCCGCCGGTTGTTTGGTCATCCACCTGGCCGACGGTCCGAATCCGCCTAGGACGGAGGCCCCCATGAGCTCTGAATTGCTGCTGCTGACCAATAATTCCGACCGGGAAGCTGTGCTCCCCGCGCTGGCGCTGTTGCCCCACCGGGTCCGGTCGGCTCCCGCGGACCCCGGATCGGTCCTGGGCGGTGGTTCGCCGGACGTGATCCTGGTCGACGCCCGCACCGACCTGGCCGGTGCTCGAGACCTGTGCCGTCTGCTGTCGGCCGGGGACACCCCGGTCGCCGCCGTGGTCAACGAGGGCGGTCTGATCACCATCAGCGCCGAATGGGGTGTGGACGACATCCTGCTGCCGACCGCCGGCCCCGCCGAGGTGGACGCCCGCCTCCGCCTGCTCGTCTCCCGCAGCAACCGCGGAGCCGGGGACAGCAGCACGCTCACCGTCGGGCACCTCGTCATCGACGAAGCCACCTACACGGCGCGGCTGAAGGGGCGGACGCTGGAGCTGACCTACAAGGAGTTCGAACTGCTCAAGTACCTCGCCCAGCACGCCGGTCGGGTGTTCACCCGCGCGCAGCTGCTGCAGGAGGTGTGGGGGTACGACTTCTTCGGCGGGACGCGCACCGTGGACGTGCACGTCCGGCGGTTGCGGGCCAAGCTCGGCCCGGAGTACGACTCGATGATCGGCACCGTCCGCAACGTCGGTTACAAGTTCGTCAGTCCGCCGCGGACGCCGTCGCCGGTGGAGGCGGAGCCGCTGGAGGCGGAGCAGGCCCAGGAGCAGGAAGAAGTCGAAGTTCCGGTCGTTCCCCAGCGGTGACCGCCGGCCTCGTCCCAGCCGTTCCGGGCCGTGCGGGAGGTCTCCCGCGGCAGCTGTCCCGGCCACATCCTGGGTAACGTGCGGGGTGTGCAATTGACGTGGCGAAACGGACTGGACAGCGGCGAAGTGGCCGAAGTGGTGGAGCTGCTCGCCGAAGCTGAAGCTGCGGACGGCGTCGCCCCGGCAGGTGAGCAGGTGCTGCTGCGCTTGAACCAGCACCGCGGGGTTTCCGACCAGATCGAGCCGGTGCAGGCCGACGTCCGCTCCGAGCACTTCCTGATCCGCGACGAGGACGGGACCCTCGTCGGGTACGCCCACCTGGACACCGAGCAGGAGCGGGACGCGGGCCTGCTGGTCGCCGAGCTCGCGGTGCGGCCGGAGCACCGGGGGAAGGGCGCCGGGACCCAGCTGGTCGAGGCCCTGCTGGACCGGGCCGATCTGCCCGCCGAACCGGCCCCGGACACCGGGCGGCTGCGGATCTGGGCGCACGGCGAGCACCCGGCCGCGGCTCGGCTGGCGGAGAAGTTCGGGTTCGCCCGCCCGCGGGAGCTGTGGCGGATGGGCCGCGAACTGGCCGGGGCGGAGCTCCCCGAGGTGGAGCTCACCGGGGGAGTCCGGTTGCGGACCTTCCGGCCGGGGCAGGACGAGCCGGCGGTGGTGGCGGTCAACCGGCGGGCGTTCTCCTGGCATCCCGAGCAGGGCGGGATGACCGAGGACGAGCTGCGGCTCAAGGAGGACCAGGACTGGTTCGACCCGGCCGGGTTCTTCCTGGCCGAGGGCTCGGGCGGCGAGCTGCTCGGCTTCCACTGGACCAAGGTGCACCCGGACGGCACCGGTGAGGTCTACGTCGTGGGCGTCGATCCGGACGCCCAGGGGCGCGGGCTCGGGAAGTCACTCACGGTAGCCGGTCTGCGGCACCTGCGGGACATCGGCTGCCGTCACGCAATGCTGTACGTCGAGGCCGACAACGCCCCGGCGGTGAAGGTGTACCGCCGTCTGGGGTTCGACAAATGGGACGTGGACGTGCAGTTCGGGCGCTGATGCATGGTGCTTTATATCACTCTCCGCGAAAAAGACGAGCTCAGTTCCCCTACAAGGATGGTCCTCCGCTTACTCAGCGTGCCTTGTTCACCGTGAGTTCACCTCAATGGCGGGAGCGCGCCACCCGAGCTGCTTAGCGTCGGAATGGCGGTGAGAGGTCGGCCGGCACGGCTCGGTCCGCAAGCAACCGCCGCAGCTTGCTCAGTGGAGGATCGATGAAGACCAAGCGGCACAGTGCTGCGCTCGCCTTCCTCGCCGCGGGCACCCTGACCCTGACGGCCTGCGGCACCGACCAGAACGTCCCGGCCGGCGGCGGCAACCCCGCACTGGAAAGCCTCCAAGTGGAATGCGGCACCAAGCCGGTCTCCGGCGAAGGATCCTCGGCCCAGAAGAACGCGGTGGACGTCTTCGCCCGCGACTACGGCCTCAAGTGCCCGGGGCAGCGGGTCAACTACACCAAGTCCGGTTCCGGCAAGGGCATCGCCGCCTTCACCGCCGGCCAGGTGGACTTCGGTGGTTCCGACTCGCCGCTGAGCGAGGAGAAGGGCGAGGTCGCCGCCGCGGCCCAGCGGTGCGACGGGAACCCCGCCTGGAACATCCCGATGGTGTTCGGCCCCATCGCCATCGCCTACAACCTGCCCGGCGTCGACGACCTGAACCTCAACGCCGACGTCATCGCCAAGATCTACCAGGGGCAGATCAAGAAGTGGGACGACCCGGCCATCAAGGCGCTGAACCCGGGCACCGAGCTCCCGTCGATCGAGATCGTCCCGTTCTTCCGCTCCGACGACTCCGGGACCTCGGAGAACTTCCAGAAGTACCTCGCCACCGCCACCGCCGGTGCCTGGACCGGTGAGGGCAAGCAGTTCCAGGCCGCGCGCGGCGTCGGCCAGGGCCGGGAGGGCAGCGACCAGGTCGCCCACTCGGTGAAGGCCACCGAGGGCGGCATCACCTACTCCGAGTGGGCCTTCCCCAAGAACCTCGGCCTCGGCATAGCCAACATCGACAGCGGTTCCGGCCCGGTCGAGCTGACCACCGAGAACGTCGGCAAGGCCATCGAGAGCGCCAGGATCGAGGGCGAAGGTCACGACCTGCGGATCGACCTCGAGTCGATCTACGGCAACAAGGCCCCCGGCGTCTACCCGATCGTGCTCAACACCTACGAGATCGTCTGCTCCAAGGGCTACGACCCGGAGACCGCCAAGGCGGTCAAAGCGTTCCTGAAGGTCGCGGCCAACGCCCACCCGCAGCAGCTGGAGCAGTCCGGCTACGTGCCGTTGCCGGAGAACTTCAAGAAACGAGTCCTGGCCGCAGTTGAGGCCATCTCCTGACGAGTCGCACCCCGCGAAGACACAATGAGAGGCTGCAACCAGCAGTGACCGACTCGACGAGAACCGAGCTGCATCCCGCGGACGCCGAGGGAGGCGCGTCCCGGGGCGGCTCGCCGCAGAAATCAGCACCGGAGGCTCCGATTCCTGCTTCCGACACATCCGCTGGAAAGACGAAACGCATCGGGGACCGGCTGTTCTCCGGAATCGCCACCGCCTCCGGTGCGCTCGCTGTCGCACTGATCGCGGCCATTGCGCTGTTCCTGCTCATCCGGGCCATCCCGTCCCTGCAGGCGAACCAGGCCAACTTCCTGTTCTCCCGGGAATGGGACACGGGTGACCCGGAGAACCTGCGGTTCGGCATCCTCGACCTGGCCTGGATCACCATCGCCAGCTCGGTCCTGGCGCTGGTCATCGCCATGCCGCTGTCCTGCGGGATCGCGCTGTTCTTGACCCACTACGCGCCCCGCCGGCTGGCCCGGCCGTTCGCCTACCTGATCGACCTGCTGGCCGCGGTTCCCTCCGTTGTCTACGGCCTGTGGGGCTTCCTGGTGCTCGGCCCGGTGCTCCAGCCGGTCGCCATCTGGCTGAACGAGAACCTCGGGTGGATCCCGCTGTTCGCGGAGGGCAACATCCGGCCCGTCGGCTCGGGGGCCGACGTGTTCACCGCCGGCATCGTGCTCGCGGTGATGATCATCCCGACGATCACCGGCGTCTCCCGCGAGGTGTTCGAGCGCACCCCCAAGGCCCACATCGAAGGGGCGCTGGCACTGGGCGCCACCAAGTGGGAAGTGGTCCGGACCACCGTTTGGCCGTTCGGCCGCAACGGCTTCATCGGCGGATCCATGCTGGGCCTGGGCCGGGCCCTGGGGGAGACGATGGCGCTGACCATCATCCTCAGCTCCGCCACCGCACCGCCCAGCTACAGCTTCTTCGACGCCGGGGCGACCTTCGCGTCCAAGATCGCGCTCGGCTCGGCGGAGTTCAACCACAACTTGCAGGTCGGCGCTTACATCTCGGCCGGCTTGGTGCTGTTCGTCATCACGTTCGTCGTGAACGCGCTCGCCCGCTGGATCGAGAGCAACAGCGGTAAGGGGAAAGCATGAGGACCGACGCCGCGGACGTCGAGGAACTCGCCACACCGCCGGCCTTCCAGAAGATCAGCTTCGGCCGGAAACTGAAGAACCACCTGGTCACCAGCGTCGTCACGCTGGCGTTCCTGATCGCCCTGGTCCCACTGCTGTGGGTGGTGTGGACCCTGCTGGAGCGCGGGCTGAAACCGGTGCTCAGCAGCACCTGGTGGACCCACTCCTTCAACGGCCTGCTGCCCATCGAGTTCGGCGGCGGCATCTACCACGCGCTGGTCGGTACCCTGATGCAAGGGCTGATCTGCGCGGTCTTCGCGGTCCCGCTCGGGATCATGATCGCCATCTACCTGGTCGAGTACGGACGGGGAACCCGGTTCGCCAGGGTCGTCACCTTCATGGTCGACATCCTCAGCGGTCTCCCGTCCATCGTGGCCGGCCTGTTCATCTACGCGCTGTGGATCACCACGCTGGGCTTCACCCGCAGCGGCTTCGCGGTGACGCTGGCCCTGCTGCTGCTGATGCTGCCGATGGTGGTCCGCACCACCGAGACGATGCTGCTGATCGTGCCGGACGAGCTGCGCGAGGCGTCCTACGCGCTGGGCGTGCCGAAGTGGAAGACGATCCTGCGGATCGTGCTGCCGACCGCGCTCTCGGGCATCGTCACCGGGGTGATGCTCGGCCTCGCCCGCGTGCTGGGGGAGACGGCCCCGCTGCTGATCCTGGTGGGTTACTCCAACTCGATCAACTTCAACCCGTTCGAGGGGGAGATGGCTTCGCTGCCGTTGACCATCTACATGGAGCGCAGCACTGCCACCCCGGCCGGTGACTACCGGATGTGGGGAGCTGCGCTGACCCTCGTCCTCGTAATCATGCTGATCAACCTGGTGGCTTCCCTGCTGTCCAAGGTGTTCGCGGTCAAGACCAAATAGGCGGTAGCAAACTCATGGCCAAGCGTCTCGACATCAAGGACCTGAACCTCTACTACGGCAAGTTCCACGCCGTGCAAGACGTGACCCTGCAAGTGCCCGCCCGCAGCGTCACCGCGTTCATCGGACCTTCCGGGTGCGGGAAGTCGACGGTGCTGCGCTCGCTGAACCGGATGCACGAAGTGGTTCCGGGGGCGCGGGTCGAGGGCAAGGTCCTCCTCGACGGCGAGGACATCTACGCCAGCGACGTGGACCCGGTGCAGGTGCGGCGCACCATCGGCATGGTGTTCCAGCGGCCCAACCCCTTCCCGACGATGTCCATCCGGGACAACGTGGTGGCCGGGCTGAAGCTCGCCGGTGAGCGGAACAAGAAGAAGCTGGACGAGATCGCCGAGCGGGCGCTGCGCGGCGCCAACCTGTGGGACGAGGTCAAGGACCGGCTGGACCGGCCGGGCGGGGGGCTGTCCGGTGGTCAGCAGCAGCGGTTGTGCATCGCCCGCGCGATCGCGGTGCAGCCGGACGTGCTGCTGATGGACGAGCCGTGCTCGGCGCTGGACCCCATCTCCACGCTGGCGATCGAGGACCTCATCGCGCAGCTGAAGAAGGACTACACGATCGTCATCGTCACCCACAACATGCAGCAGGCGGCCCGGGTCAGCGACCAGACGGCGTTCTTCAACCTGCGCGCGATCGGTGAGCCCGGCCAGCTGGTGGAGATCGACGAGACCGACAAGATCTTCTCCAACCCGAGCAAGAAGGCCACCGAGGACTACATCTCCGGCCGGTTCGGCTGATCCCGCGCGTTCGTCAGGTGATCTCGCTGGCCACGGCGGAGATGAACGCGGTGGTCTCCTTGGGCGGCAGCGCCAGCTTGCTCACCTGCTCGAACGCCGCCAGGTAGTCGTCGGTCTCGCTCGGCTTCTCCAGGAACCGGGAACCACCGGTCGGGCCCAGGTGCACCACCGGCGGGTCGGCTTCCTCGGGGAAGGAGAAGACCGTCACCTGGTCCTCCAGCAGCGGGTGCGCGCCCGCGCGGAACGGCAGCACCTGGATGGTGATGTTGCGCCGGTAGTTGAGCAGCACCAGCTGCTCCAGCTGGTGCCGCATCACCCCGGGGCCGCCGATGCGGCGCCGCACCACGGACTCGTCCAGCACCGCCCACACCTGCAGCGGGTGCTCGCCGCCCAGCCGGTGCTGCCGCCTGGCCAGTATTTCCAGCTGTTCAGCGATGTCCAGCTGCTGGATGCGGGCGGTCAGCAGCTCCCTGGCGTACTCCTGCGTCTGCAACAGGTCGGGCAGTGGACCGGTGCCGAAGCAGTGCACCGCCCTGGCCGCGGTCTCCAGCCCGAGGTAGGTCTGCAGGCGGGGCAGGTGCGCGGTGCTGGGGTACTGCTGCCACCAGCCGCGCTGCTTGGCCCCTTGGGCCAGATCGACCAGGGCGGCGACTTGCTCCGCAGTGGCGCCGCAGAACTCGGCCATCAGCCGCACGTCCGAGGTGCGCACCGGCACGCGGCCCAGCTCGATCTGGCTGATCTTGCCTTGCGAGCAGTCCAGGTGAACAGCGACCTCACGGTGGGTGAGCCCGGCTGCTTCCCGAAGCCTGCGCAGTTCGCTGCCGAGTCGCCGACGGTGCACTGTCGGGCTCTTATACAACGTGCACCTCACCTGAAGCGGGTGAGTACGTCCTCACTCGGATGAGGATTGCACAAGCCGATCTCGGCAGCGACCTGAAGCGCCCGTTGTGCGGTTCTTCCTCCGCTTTGCCCGGTTCTTCGGGGGTCAGCGCGACGGCATCTTGCCGGTCACGATGAAGACCACGCGGCGGGCCACCGAAACCGCGTGGTCGGCGAACCGCTCGTAGAACCGGCCGAGCAGCGTCACGTCCACCGCGGGGGCGATCCCGTGGTCCCAGTTGTCCCCCATCATCACCGTGAACAGGTGGCGGTGGAGGTCGTCCATCTCGTCGTCGTCGCTCTCCATGCCGCGGGCCGCGGTCACGTCCTGGGTGCGGATGATGTCGCGGACCCGGCCGGCGAGCTTCACCGCGATCCGGCCCATTTCGGCGAAGTAGGGCTGCACGTCCGAGGGCAGCACCTGCTGCGGGTGCCGCCGGCGCGCGGTCTTCGCGACGTGCAGCGCGAGGTCGCCCATCCGCTCCAAGTCCTCGGCGGCGTGGATGGTGGCGATCACGTAGCGCAGATCGCCGGCGACCGGGGCCTGCAAGGCGAGCAGCCCGAAGGACTGCTCCTCCACCCGGGCTCGCACCTGGTCGACCTTGGCGTCGTCTTCGATGACCTGCTCGGCGAGTTTCAGGTCAGCCTCCAGGAGAGCCTTGGTGGCGCGCTCCATGGCTTCTCCGACCATGGCCGACATGGCGGCCAGCTCTTCCGCCAGATTGCCGAGTTGCTCCTTAAAGGCCTCACGCATAACGACCACCCTACTTGGAAAAGAAGGCGCAGGGCTGCGCTGTGGTGGCCAGCTGGTGAACGACGGGCTATCCGCAGACGTCGGAGCCGGCGTTGACGGTGGAGAGGCCGTCCGGGACCTCCGGGTCGGGGTCCTGCGCCGGGAACTGGTCGACCGTCCACTGCGGGTGGGTGCCCTGCGGCTGCTGGGCCTCGGCGGTCTGGCCGGAGATCGGCGTCCCGTCGATGATGGCCTGGAAGAGCGCCTTGGTCTCGTCCTCCAGCAGCACCTCCATGCCCGCCTCGTTGGCGTAGCCGGTGGTGGGGACTGTGATGAAGGTCACATTCCCGGCGTCGAGGTTCTGCAGCGACTGGCCGAGCTCGAGCAGCTTGTCGCTGCTGATGTTCTGCCCGAAGGTGTTCGCCGACACCGCGTTCACGAAGTCGTTCAACTTGCCGGGGTCCAGCAGCACCTGCGAGGACAAGGCCTTGCGCAGCATCGCCGACAGGAAGAGCTGCTGCCGCTGGATGCGCCCGTAATCGGAGGTCGGGTCCCCGACGACCTTGCGCGCCCGCACGTAGCTGAGCGCCTGCTGGCCGGTCAGGTTGTAGCGGCCGGCTTCGGGCAGGATCGTGCCGAGGCTCCGGTCGATGATCGGGGTCGTGGTGCAGATCTCCACCCCGTGCAGGGCGTCGACCATCGACTTGAAGCCCTGGAAGTCCACGCCCAGGAAGCTGGTGATGTTCAGCCCGGAGATCTGCTGGATCACCTTGGTCGTGCACAGCGGACCGCCGACGGCGAAGGCCTCGTTGAGCCGAGCGCCCTGCCGCGGCGGCAGCACCTCCCCGGTGTACTGGCCGGTCTCGGGGTCCCACGCCTCGCAAGCGGGCAGATCCACCTGCAGGTCTCGCGGGAAGGACACGATGACCACCCGACTGCGGTCGGCCGGGATGTGGGCGACCATCGTGGTGTCCGCCCGGGCCCCGGGCTCGTCCTCCGCCGTGCCCACCCCGTCGGACGGCGTCGCGCCCGCCCGGGTGTCCGAACCGATCAGCAGGAAGTTCTGGTCGCCGGCCTGCTTGCCGGCGTCCTTGATGTGCTCGGAGTCCGGGTCGAGCGCCAGCACCGGTCGCATCTTGCCGTCCACCCAGGACTTGGCGCTCCACGCCAGTCCCATGGTGACGAAGACGGTGAGCGAAGCCGCCAGCGCCAACGCCATCACCAGGATCTGGGTGCGGCGCTTGCGCTGCTTCTTCTTCCACTCCATCCGGGAGATGCCGTCGCGCCCTTCGACGAAGTCGAACGGCATGTCGGTGCCCAGCTCGGGCTCCTTGCGCTTGCCGAACAGCCAGGCGTACTTCTTGCGCCGCTGCTCTTCCTCCCGGGCGATCTCGTCGTGCACCGCGGAGAACCGGGCGAGCGTGGCGTCGATCTGCTTGATCTCCTCCTCGCGGTCGTCGGCCTCCTCGGAGGACTGGTCGTCCTCGGTGGGGAGCTCCACGACCGCGGTCTCTTCGAGATCGGCTTGATCGGGCCGCTTGACCACCGTGGTCTTGGCCTGCGGTTCGCTCGGTCGAACCGGCCGGGCGACGGTGGTCTTGGCCTCCGCGCCGTCCCGACCCACCGGGCGGGCGAAGGTGGTCTTCGCTTCCGCGGCCGACTGGTCGGAGTCGTCGACCCGCGGGTGCTGCGTGGTGGCTTCCAGGTCCTCGTCCGCCGGGGGCTTCGGCCCGGGCGGGGTGGGTGGTTGCGGCGCGCCGCCCAGCGCCCTGGCGATGCGGGTCTGCTCACCGCTGGCCGGATCGCCGCCGGGGGCGGGAGCGGATGCGGGGCGGCCCGGGTGCCGGGCACCCGGTGCGGGGGCGGGGGGTGGCCCCTGCGGTGGGCGCCCCGGTGCGGCGTTCGCGTCCCGGCCGCGGGTGGGCGGGCCACCGGCGGCCGGTGGGGCCGGAGGCTGCGGGGGCTGCGGTGGACGTCCGTTCGGCTGCGCGCTGCCCGGCGGGGCCCAGACCGGCGCGTTGCCGCGCGGCCCAGCCGGTTTCGCATCCGGCCGGGTGGGTCGGCCCGCTCGAGGCGGTGCCGGGTTCTCCGGCGGCGTCCAGGACTGCTCCGGACGAGGTGGCCGGTTCTGCGGTGGTTGCGGGCCGCGAGCGGGCGGTTGCGGCCGAGGGGGGTTCGCGCCGGCGGAGCTCTCCGGGGCGGGCGGTTCCGCGTCGGCGGCCCGCCGCCGGTGGGAGCCGGTACCGCCGGGAGCTATGCCGTGCTTGGACAGCAGGTCCACCACGCGGGTGCCACCGGTGCCGTCGTCGCCCAAGGCGCGTCGCCTGCGGGCGGCTCCTGAGCTGTGCTGGGTGTCCTGCTGTGGGTGGGACCGCTGGGGACCGTGATCGCCATGCCGGGGGTCTTGCGGCACCCGTTCTCCCCTCCCACCTTGAAAGTCAGTAGTTGGTCACATCGACGCCGTATACCCCCCGACATGTACCGGTCGTCGTTTCGAGATAGTACGGCCGATCGCCTGTACTGACGATAGTGCAGACAATTTCTTCACAGTCAGTGCACGATCTATCTTAGGTTCTCGACCACCAAGGCTACGTGTGCTACTTTGCTGCGCACTTTCCGCTCTTCCTGAAAACTATCCGTAGTTGACTGTGTTGTTGTTGATGCCACCCCGCCGCTCCGCGGCCTTCCCGGCCAAGCGCACTTCGCTGTCGACCCGGTAGGCCACCGCGTTGCGCCCGGACCGCTTGGCCGCGTACAGCAGCGCGTCCGCCCGGAGCAGCTGCTGCTCGGCGGTGAGCGCAGTGGACTCGGTGCTGGCCGGAGCGCGTTCGTGGGTGACTCCGATGCTGACCGTCACCCGCAGTCCGCGCGCCACTTCCTCCTGCCACGGGAACTGCTCGATCCGCGCCCGGGCGGATTCGCACACCGCCACCGAAGTCTCCGCGTCGGTGTCCGGCATGACCAGCACGAACTCCTCACCGCCGTAGCGGGCGCAGAACGCGCTCGGCGGCAGGCTCTCCTGCAGCAGGTCCACCACCCGCTGCAGCACGCGGTCGCCGAGCAGGTGCCCGTAGGTGTCGTTGACCTGCTTGAACCAGTCCAGGTCGACCAGTGCCAGGGCGAATCCGCGCGCCGAGCCGGCGTGTTCGGCGACCAGCGCCTCCAGCTGCTGGTCCAGGTACCGCCGGTTGTAGCTGGAGGTCAGGCTGTCGCGCAGGCTCTGCTCGCGGGCTTCGGCGTGTTCCCGGCGCAGCCGGTTGACCTCGTGGCGGAGCTGTTCGGGGCCTTGCGGCGAGTTGGTCGAGGACAGCAGTTCCAGAGCGGACCGGAGGTGGTGGTACGCCTGTCGCCACTGCCCACGGGCGGCAAGCAAGGTGGCGATCGACTCGTGCAGCTCGGCCATCCCGTTGCCTTCGGTGATGTCTTTGCGCGTGCGTCGGGGAGAGGGCAGTGCGAACGTCTCGCCGTCTCGCATCGGTTCCGGTTGTGCGAAACCGTTGCGAAGTCCCGACATCGCACTCACCTCCCGTCCGTGGTGTCGTCGAGTTTGCCCCGTTGCTTAACCCGCCCCGACGTGAATATCCCTCAAATTCGCTCGTCCGGTTGATCGGCTGCAGGCCGGATCGCCCGTTGTGCGCAAAGCGTTCTCACCAAGGATGTGTACCGACTGGTGAAGAGATTTCGGAAGGGGGCGCGCCGCTGTCTACCCGCCCGGACGAGCACACCTGTGTCAATGATCACAGAAGAAGAACGTAGTCGTTCTGGTTTTCCCGCGGATGGCGGGGTGTTCGCCGCGAGCGCGGCTCAGGACGGGCACGGAGCGAACCCGCGCACCTGCTCGTCGAGCAGCACCAGGTGCTGAGAACCCACCTGGTGACCGGTGATCTGACCGCCCTGCCGAACGGTCACCTCGACACCGACCACCCACACCTCGCCGCGCACCGGGGTTCCGTCCGGTGTGAAGTCCGGGTCCGGGCGCAGCGTCGACAGTGCAGGGTCGAGTTGCACTGTGGATCCATTGAGGTCGCACAGCTGATCGGCGAAATCCGGGTGCTGGGTGCGCGCCAAGAACGCGCGCTGCGCCGCCGGTCCTCGGCGAGCAGCGGCGTTGTTCTCCGCGAAGTACCGCTGGACCGCGTCCCGGGGTGGAGCGTCCTCCGGCGCACCGCACCCGCACAGCACGAGCAGGACACCGAGGACGGCCCGACCCGCGCCCCGGCGCGGTGCCGCATCAGCCACCGCTGTGGTCGATCTCCGCACCGGACGGAACGGTCGCGTCGTCCGGATCGTCCAACCAGCCCTCGGGAAGCACCCCCTTCGCCGCCGATCCCTGCCGGCCGCGCGGCCCTTCGGCGTCCTTCGGGAACGGGGCGGTGTGGTCGAGCTGGGCGAGCAGATCGTCCAATTCGGCCAGACTGGAGACCAGTCCGAACTGGTGCCGGAGCTCCGACCCCACCGGGAACCCCCGCAGGTACTGGGACATGTGCTTGCGCAGATCGCGCAGCCCGCGGTCCTCCCCCATGTGCTGGGCGAGCAGCTCGGCGTGCCGGCGCAGCACCCCGGCCACTTCCCCCAGGTTCGGGCCGGGCGGCACCGGTTCGCCGCGGAACGCCGCCTGCAGATCCCGGAACAGCCACGGGCGGCCCAGGCAGCCGCGCCCGACGACCACCCCGTCGCACCCGGTTTCCGCCACCATCCGCAGCGCGTCCTCGGCGCTGAAGATGTCGCCGTTGCCCAGCACCGGAATGCTGCGCACGTGCTCCTTCAACCGGGCGATGGCCGACCAGTCGGCCGTCCCGGAGTAGCGCTGCGCCGCGGTCCGCCCGTGCAGCGCGACCGCCGCCGCGCCCTCCTCCTCGGCGATCCGGCCGGCGTCCAGGTACGTGATGTGGTCGTCGTCGATGCCGATCCGGAACTTGACCGTCACCGGGATGCCGGCGGGCTCGGCGGCCTGCACCGCGGCCCGCACGATCTGGGCGAACAGGCGCCGCTTGTAGGGCAGGGCCGACCCGCCGCCCTTGCGGGTCACCTTCGGCACCGGGCAGCCGAAGTTCATGTCGACGTGATCGGCGAGGTCCTCCTCGACGATCATCCGCACCGCCTTGCCCATGGTCACCGGGTCCACCCCGTAGAGCTGCATGGAGCGGGGGTGCTCGTCCGGGTCGAAGGAGATCATCTCCATGGTCTTGGGGTGCCGCTCGACCAGCGCCCGACTGGTGATCATCTCGCAGACGTACAGCCCGGCGCCGTACTCCCGGCACAGCCGGCGGAACGCGACGTTGGTGATCCCGGCCATCGGCGCGAGCACGACGGGGGGATCGACCTCGTACGGGCCGATCTTCAGGGCGGGTTTGCTCAACGTCGCGGTCACGTCCCCCATTGTCCGGGGTGCGGGGTGGTGCGTGCGCCGGGGGCGCCACGTCCCGGGACGCGGCGGTACTGCTGGTCACCGCCGCGGTCGCGGACCACCACGCCGATCGCCTGCAGCTGGTCGGCGAGGTCGGCCGCTGCGCCCAGCCGCTTGTCGGCGAGGGCGCGGGAGCGGGACCGCAGCAGGTCGTGGGCCTCGTCGTCGAGGTCCGGGTGGCCGTCCACCCAGGTGCGGAACTCGTCCTCGTGCGGGTCGGCGGTGCCCGCCCACGGGTAGCCCCAGCGCTCGAAGGCCGCGCGGACCTTCCGCCTCGACAGGTCGGTGGCGAGGTGGCGGGCCAGCTGCCGGGTGCCCGCGTCGAGGAGCACCAGGTCCTTGCCGTCCAGGAAGACCGCGGCGACGTCCTCGCGCCGCAGGTGCTTCGCGCCGCCCCGCTGCTCGAGGTGGACGCCCTCGTGGTCGACGGTCAGCTCCAGGGCTTCCTTCTTCGCCTCGCGCGCCAGCCACACGCCCGCGGCCAGGCCGGCGGCGGTCAGCACCGGGACCGCCCATGCGGTGGGCAGGGCGGCGGCCAAGCGCAGCGGGCCGGGGGCGTCGCCGAACACGTCGACGATCCAGTGCACCAGCGGCTTGACCAGGAAACCCAAGCCGAATCCGAGCGCACCGCACACCAGGGTCACCACCCAGAGCACGGCCCTGGGCATGCGGACGGTGGTGGGAGCGGTCATGCGGGACCTCCAGCGGAGTCGTGCGGCGGGGCGAGGAAGCGGGTGATCACCCGGCGCAGCATCGGGCGCGGGTCGTGGTCGGGATCGGCGTTGAGGAACGCGCCGTCGATGACGATCTGGATCCACCGCGCGGCCTCGCGCGGGTCCAGCGCCGGGTCGATGGCCCCGGTGCGGATGCCGCGGTCGACCAGCGCCGCGAAGCCCTCGTGCTGGACCTGCGCGGTCTCGGTGATGATCCGCGCCAGCTCCGGGTCCTTGCCGACCTGCCGGAGGAGCTCGACCACGATCCCCGGGGCCAGCGGGTCCACCGCTTCGGCGGCCAGCGCGTCCACCATCGCCAGGATCGACGCCACCGGGTCCTCGCCGTCCGCGTGCCGGGCGACGAGCTCGCGGGCGGCGGGCAGGTCCTGCTCGAAGAGGGCGCGGAACACCGCCCGCTTGTCGGGGAAGTAGTAGAAGACGCTCCCCGAGCTCAGCCCGGCGGCTTTCGCGATCTCCGCGGCCGAGGTGCCTTCGAAGCCGCGTTCGGCGAACAGCTCCGCCGCGCTGCGCAGGATGGCGTCGCGCCGGGCGGCAGCGCGTTCCGGGTCGGGAGTTCGGGCCATGCGACCATGGTAACCAATTAACTGATTGGCCAGTTAAAAAATCGCGCGAGGAGCGGGCGCCCGCGCCGAGCGCCCGCTCTCCGGTTCAGAACTCCATGTTGATGCAGGCCAGCCTGGTACCGGCGTCACCGGCGCGCCCGGGTTCGCTGCTGGTGTGCTGCTCGTGGATCACCACCGACTGGGCGTCGTCGCGCTCGCTCAGCGGCCAGGTGCCCTCCGCCGTGGTGGAACCGCTGCCCGCCTCGTCGGTGTGGAAGTCCAGCCACACCTCGTTCTCCGGGTTGGCGTAGGCCGGGTCGACGGACGGCTTGACCGGGTCGGGCCGCTGCTGGAAGTGCGGGCCCGCATCGGCCCCGGAAGAGCCGCAGGGCTTGGTGTGCACGTGGGCGCCGTAGGCGCGGTTCGGCTGCAGCCCCTCGACTTCGAGGGTGACGCGGGTGCGCTCGTCGGTCTGCTCCGAGGTCACCCTGACCCGGGCCCCCGCCGGAACCTGGTCCGGGTAGTAGGTGATGGCCGTGGCGTCCGGGGCGTACTCCTGGAACGACGTGCTGACCTGTCGCTTCGCCTCGTTCTGCCCACCCGACTCCCCGGTGATGGTGCAGCCGGTGAGCAGTACCGCGGCCGCGCAGACGCTGGAGACCGGGCCGACCAGTTTCCGCCACCGCGGACTGGGCGCGGCTTCGTGCGGTGCTGCACAAGATCGCATGGCCGCCACTATGGCACGGTCCGCGGGGCGGTCCTGGGCAGCGAGGTCGCGTGTTGTGAAAGTGCTCTCAGGTCTTCGATCGCCCGTTTTCCCCGCGGTCATCCGGTGATCGGGGACTTATCGTGGGGCGAGTGGATCGGGATCGTACTTGGTTGGTGGCCGTGGCCACCGCTATGTGGGGCACGGACGCCCTGTGGCGCAAACCGCTGGCGACCGAGCTGCCCTCGGCCAGCGTGGTGTTCTGGGAGCACTTGATCATCGTGGCGCTGTTGTCGCCGTTCTTGCCGCGGGCCTGGCGGGCGCTGGCGGCGTGCGACTGGCGGCAGCGGTTGGCGGTGATCACCATCGGGGCGGGCTCCTCCGCGTTGGCCACCGCTCTCTTCACCACCGCGTTCAAGTTCGGTGACCCGGTCACGCCGCTGGTGCTGCAGAAGCTGCAGCCGATCATCGCCGCCTTCGCCTCGTTCGTGCTGCTCGGGGAGCGGCTGCGCGGGCGCTACTTCTGGTTCGCGGTCCCGGCGATCACCGGCGCTTGGTTGCTGGCGTTCCCGAACCCGCTGGACATCCAGGTGTCGCAGGCGGTTCCGGCGCTGCTGGCCCTCGGCGCGGCGGTGCTGTGGGCAGCGGGCACCGTGCTGGGGCGGTTCGTCAGCCGGGACGTGGCGGCCCGGGACGTCACGGTGCTGCGGTTCTCGATCGGCTTGCCGACCGCGGCCGTGGTGCTGCTGACCACCGGTGCTCCGGTGGCGGTCGGCTGGGGCAACGCGCTCGGCCTGCTGCTGCTCGCGCTGATCCCGGGGTTGCTGGCGCTGTGGCTGTACTACCTGGGGTTGCGCGCCACCCCGGCGGCCCGGGCCACGTTGGCGGAGCTCTCCTTCCCGGCGACGGCGGCGATCGTCGGGGTTTTCGTGCTCGGCGCGGAGCTGACCGCTTCCCAGTGGATCGGGTTCGCGACGGTGGTGCTC
>NZ_AYJW01000037.1 GCF_000497205.1 Saccharopolyspora rectivirgula DSM 43747 | reverse complement strand
GTGACCGACTTCGACAAGGAGCTGCGAAACCTGGTCAAGGACCTGTGGGACACCATGGAGGCGCAGGGCGGGCGCTGGGCCAACACCGCGAGGAGCGCGGGGCGCGTCCCGCGCTGCGGTGGGCGAGCAGTGGTCACCGGGCCACGCGGCAGGACTCGCCTTCCTCCCGGGGATTCGTCGGCGGTCGGGACTGCGGCGAAGCCGATGGTCGATCATGTGGAGGCGCGGCCGGATCGAGTCGTGGTGTTCTGCCGGGCGCGGGTCCGGTGCGGGTCTGCCCGCAAGCGCTGCCGGTGACCTGCGCGGGTCCCGCGCCGCGGACGCCTCGTGCCGTGCTCCGATGCGGTTGGGTGCTGGCTGCGGGCACCAGGCAGAATGGAAGGCTGGTCCGGCACGCGCCGGTGTTGACTTCGAGCGGGAGGAAATGCGACGTGGCACACGCCCAACTTCGCGGTGTGGTAGCTCTGGACGGCCCGTCCGGTACCGGCAAGTCGACGGTGTCCCGGCGTCTGGCTTCGGCGCTCGGTGCGATCTACCTGGACACTGGCGCGATGTACCGGGCGATAACGCTCGCTGTTCTCCGGGCCGGGGCGGATCCCTCCGACAGCGGCGCGGTGATCCGGGTGGCCAATGGTGCTGAGCTGACCATGGGGACCGACCCGGAGCAGCCGGCGGTGTTACTCGGGGGTGCCGATGTCAGCCAGGAGATCCGCGGCCCGGAGGTCACCGGGGCGGTTTCCGCTGTCTCGGCCGTGGCAGAGGTGCGGGAACTGCTGGTGCGGCAGCAGCGCGAGCTGATCGACAAGGCGCTGCAGGAACCGGGTGGCATCGTGGTGGAAGGCCGGGACATCGGCACCGTGGTGGTTCCGGACGCGAAGCTGAAGGTCTTCCTGACCGCTGATGCGCATGCGCGAGCGCAGCGGCGAGCCACGCAGGACCTCGCCGAAGGCCGGGTCAGCGATCTGCAGCAGACGCACGCCGACGTGCAGCGGAGGGACAAGCTGGATTCGACTCGGAAGGTGGCTCCGCTGCGGCCGGCCGAGGACGCGGTCGAGCTCGACACCACGCACCTGGGCGTGCAGGAAGTCCTGGAGCAGCTGCACAAGCTCGTCGAAAGTCGCGGCCTGTTGGACGGGTCGGGGAGAGAAGACCGGTGAACACGGCGCACAACGACGCTTCCGCTGCTGGTGGGCAGCCGGCCAAGCCAGGAGGAGCGCTGCCGGACGGTGCGTGGGCGGGATTGCACAAGGCCGCCCAGTGGGTGGGGCGCGTGGCGCTCCGGTTGCCGTACCGGGTGCGCGTGCACCACGCCGAGCGCATTCCTCGGTCCGGCCCGATCGTCCTGGTCGCCAACCACAGCTCGTTGCTCGACGGTCCGCTGCTGTTCGGGATGTTGCCGCGGGAAGCGGTGTTCCTGATCAAGCACGAGATGTTCCGCGGACCGGTGGGCTGGTTCCTCCGTCGCATCGGGCAGATCCCGGTGCGACGCGGCGAGCCCGACCGCAGACCGCTGTTGACCGCGGTGCAGGTGCTGCGCGCCGGCGGGCTGGTCGGTGTCTTCCCGGAGGGCACGCGGGGGGACGGTGCGGTGGAAACCGCGCAGAACGGGGCCGCATGGTTGGCCCGCACCGCAGGGGCCCGGGTGCTGCCGGTCGCCTGCCGGGGAACCCGGCGTCCGGAGGGCAAGCGGTTCCGGTTCTTCCCGCGGATCGACGTGTTGTTCGGGCACCCGGTGACCTTGCCGGCGGAGAAGGGCCGTGCCGGTCTGACCGCGGCGACGGAACAACTGCGGACAGAACTTGTAGAGCTGATCGGCGAACTCGACCAGATGATCGCTGATCAGCGCGATCGCAGAACGAGAGGGAAACGAGCGTGACCGAGGAGCCGCTGGAAGGCGCCGAGCTGGACGGCACCTGGTCAGACGAGTCCGAGTGGACCGAAGTCGACGCAGGGGATTGGCCTGAAGACCAGCCGGCCGCTCCGCCGCAGCCGGTGCTGGCAGTCGTCGGGCGCCCGAACGTGGGCAAGTCGACGCTGGTGAACCGGCTGCTCGGCCGCCGGGAGGCGGTCGTGCAGGACACCCCGGGGGTCACCCGGGACCGGGTCGCCTACGACGCCTTGTGGAACGGGCGGCGGTTCACCGTGGTGGACACCGGGGGTTGGGAACCGGACGCCAAGGGGCTGCAGCGGTCGGTGGCCGCGCAAGCCGAGCTGGCGATGCACACCGCTGACGTGGTGCTGCTCGTGGTGGACGCCCAGGTCGGCCCGACCGCCACCGAGGAGGCCGTGGCCAAGGTGTTGCGGCGGTCCAAGCGACCGGTTCTGCTGGCGGCCAACAAGGTGGACGACGAGCGGTCGCTGGCCGACATCCACTCGCTGTGGTCGCTGGGGCTGGGTGAGCCGATCCCGGTGAGCGGTCTGCACGGGCGCGGTTCCGGTGACCTGCTCGACACGGTGCTGGAGAAGCTGCCGGAAACCCCGGTGGAGGCGGTCGGCGGGAGCGGTGGCCCGCGCCGGGTCGCCCTGGTCGGCAAGCCGAACGTGGGCAAGTCGAGCCTGCTCAACAAGCTGACCGGGGAAGAGCGCTCGGTGGTCGACGAGGTCGCCGGCACCACCGTCGACCCGGTCGACTCGATGGTCGAGCTGGACGGCGAGCTGTGGCGGTTCGTGGACACCGCGGGGCTGCGCAAGCGGGTCAAGACCGCCAGCGGGACCGAGTACTACGCGTCGCTGCGGACCAAGTCGGCCATCGAGGCCGCCGAGGTGGCGGTCGTGCTGATCGACGCGTCCCAGCCGATCAGCGAACAAGACCTGCGGATCATCCGGATGGTCGTGGAGGCCGGGCGAGCCTTGGTCCTCGCCTACAACAAGTGGGACCTGGTGGACGACGACCGGCGTCGCCAGCTGGAGAAGGAGATCGACCGGGAACTGGTGCGCGTGCGCTGGGCGGAGCGGGTCAACGTCTCGGCGCGCACCGGTCGGGCGGTGGCCAAGCTCGCTCCTGCGCTGCGCACTGCCCTGAAGTCGTGGGACACCCGCATCCCCACCGGCCAGCTCAACAACTGGTTGTCGGACCTGGTGGCTTCGCAGCCACCGCCGGTGCGGGGCGGGAAACAGCCGAAGATCCTGTTCGCCACCCAGGCGCAGACCCGGCCACCGACGCTGGTGCTGTTCACCACCGGTTTCCTGGAGGCGGGTTACCGGCGTTTCCTGGAGCGCAAGTTCCGGGAGACGTTCGGGTTCGTCGGCAGCCCGGTCCGGATCTCGGTGCGGGTCCGGGAGCGGAACAAGGCGAAGGGGCGGCGCTGACGACTTCCGCCCCGGTTCGCCCAGCAGGCGGTGCCCGGCGATCCTGCTGGGCGTGGAGGCGGAGGAACGTCCGGCGGGTCAGTGCGGAGCAATCCGGCCCTTCGGGTTCGGGTTGTCCCGCACTGACTGGCCGTCCCGGTGCACGCCGCGCATGGCCGGGGCGTCAGCCGTCGTGTTGCAGGCCGAGCGCTTTGCGCAGGAAGTCGACCTGCAGCAGGAGCAGGTTCTCGCTGGTCACTTCATCGGTGGGCATGTGGCTCACCCCGGGCAGCGGCAGCATCGTGTGCGGCCGGGCGGCCGCGGTGAGGGCTGCCGACAGGCGCAGCGAGTGCGCCATCACCACGTTGTCGTCCACCGTCCCGTGCACGATCAGCAGGGGGCGGTTGAGCTTCGGGGCGTCGCGCAGCAGTGAGTTGGCCTGGTAGACCTCCGGGTTGGTGTTGGGGTCCCCCAGGTAGCGCTCGGTGTAGTGGGTGTCGTACAGCTGCCAGTCCACCACTGCGGCCCCGGCGATCGCGGCGTGGAAGACGTCGGGGCGTCGGAGCACTGCCAGGGCGGCCAGGTAGCCGCCGAACGACCAGCCGCGGATGGCCACCCGGTTCAGGTCGAGCTCGGGGTGCTCGGCGGCGGCCGCGTGCAACGCGTCGACCTGGTCCTGCAGCGGTGGGCCGGCCAGGTCCCCGGCGATGGCCCGGTCCCATTCCGGTCCGCGCCCGGACATGCCTCGGCCGTCGGTCACCAGCACGGCGAATCCCTGGTCGGCGAACCACTGGGAGGTCAGGTGGCCCTGTTGCCGGCGCAGGACCCGCTGTGCTTGGGGGCCGCCGTACGGATCGACCAGGACCGGCAGCGGTCCGTCGCCCGGCCGGTAGTGGCTGGGCAGGAGCAGGGCGCTGCGCAATTGGCGTTCTCCCAGCCGCAGGAACTGGATGTTCAGCTGCATCCCGGAAGTTTCGGCGTGGTTGCTGATCTCGGCGATCTCGGTGCCGTTGCGCAGCACGGTGGTGCGGGTCTTCTCCCGGTCCGGTGTGCTGGCCGAGATGACGAGGGTGCGCCCGCTGCGGGTACCGGTGTGGACGCCGGGCGTGGTGGTCAACTGCTCGACCCCGTCGGCCGTTGCCCGGTACAGGTGGATCTCGGTGGGTTCTGCGGAAGCGCTGAGCAGGATGTCGTCGGCGACGTCGAGGACGGCCCGGACTTGCAGTTCTGGTGGGGTCCACGGTCGGTCACCGACGAACAGCCGGTAGGCGTTGTCTTGAGCGGCGATCCGCACCAGCTCGCCGTTCGGGGTCCAGGCCGGCCAGCCGGTTTTGATCTCCAGCCAATGCGGGTCGGTGTCCCGGTGCAGTTCGGTCGTCCGACCGTTCTGCGGGTCCACGGCCAGCACCAGCTGGGTGCGCTGGTCGCGGCTTTGCACGGTGATCAGCGGTTGGCCGTGCGCTGACCAGTGCGCGGCGACCAAGTACGGGAAAGCGCCGCGGTCCCAGTCGACGTCGATCCGCTCGCCCTCGACGGTGAGGACGGCGAGGGCCACCTCGGCGTTCGCCGTTCCTGCCGCTGGGTACCGCACCGCTCTGGGGGCTACCTCGGGGCGGGCCGGATCGGCCAGGTACCAGAACTGCACCGGTGATTCGTCCACCCGGGTGGCCAGCACGGCGGTGCCGTCCGGGTTCCACCAGTAGCCGCGGTGCCGGCGCATCTCTTCGGCCGCGATGAATTCCGCAGCGCCCCAGCTGATGTTCTCGTCTTCCGGCTCGGCCAGCGCCCGGTCCTCCGAACCGTCCACATTGATGAGCCGCAGTTGGCCACCGGACAAGTAGGCGATGCGCCGGCCGCTCGGATCCGGTCGGGGGTCTGCCACCGGCTGGCGGGCCGGCAGTTCGCGGGTGGCGCCCGAGGTGATGTCGATGACGAACAGCCGGCTGGACAGGGTGAATGCCGCGAGCCGCCCATCGCGGTCGGTGGCGTAGGTGGTGATCCCGGTGGAGCGCTCGCGGGCGCGTTCGCGGCGAGCTTGTTCCTCCGGGGAGACCTGGTCGTGCGGCAGCAGCTGGGCTGGATCGACCAGCAGCCTTTCCTCGCCGTTTTCCGTGTCGAGCAGCCACAGGCAGTTGCTGCGATCCGTACCGCTGGCGGAACGCAAGAACAGCACGCGTGTTCCGTCACCGGTCACTGTGAAGCTCCTCGGCGCGCCCAAGGTGAAACCTTGAGTCCGCGCGCTGCGGCGGGGAAATGAATTGGAAGACATAGTAGTCAGCGTGCCAGGTATTCCGCGGGGTTGGGCAGCCAGGTGGCTGTTTCCGTGACTTGCCGCCGGGAGAAACATAAAGTGATCAACAGGTTGTGATAAATGCGGTCGGAGGAGGCGAGGGCGGTGGTGTGGCGCAAGTTCAGCGGGATGGCCTTGGCACTTTCGCTGTTGTTCTCATCAGGTGTGGCCGATGCTTCCGAGGGCCGCGCGGGGACCAACGCGACGTACTACAACGATGCTGCGCAACCCGGAGCTGACCCGTTCGTGCTGTACGCGGACGGGTACTACTACGCCTATTCGACCGAAGGCGCTGACCCCGGTTACCACTTCGGAATATATCGTTCGCCTGATCTGATTACTTGGGAACGTCTTCCCGGCGGGGCACTGCCAGCTGACGACCCGAACCAGTGGGGGCGGGACTGGTTCTGGGCGCCGGAGGTGTACCACAACCCGGAAACGGGGAAGTACTTCCTGTTCTACTCCGCACGCCTGCGAGAGGACCTCGTCGCCGAGCACTTCCGCTACCCGGACTTCGAAGAACCGTGCAAGATCGGTGTGGCGGTGGCGGACTCGCCTGCCGGGCCGTTCCACAACATCAGCGATCGGCCGATCGATTACTTCCCCTACGATCCGGACTACCACGACGTCAACCTGATCATGACCGATCAGAAACGTCCTCCGGCCACTTTGGAAGAGGGGATGACCGCTCCGAGGGGAACTTACATCCCCGCCATCGATCCCAACGTGTTCTTCGACGACGGGCGGACGTACCTGTACTTCTCGCGCAATGCTTACCGGAATTGGGTGTGGGACCACGATCTCGGCAAGTACATCGAGGAATCGAACATCTACGCGGTCGAGCTGACCGACGACTGGTGGCGCGATCCGACCGGGACCACCATGCCGGCGATCCACCCGGACTACTACAACGCCAACCGGGAAGCCGGTGACGGCCCGCAGGTCCGCAAGGACGGCTTCACCCCGATCCTCGACTACGGATCGGACAAGCAGGCTTGGGAGAACGCGCACGTCAACGACTACGCCGAGTCCGGTGGGCAGAAGAAGGACCGCCGGTGGGAAGAAGGCTCCACCGTCGTCAAGAGCACGCGCTCGGACGGATCCCCCGTCTACTTCCTGACCTACTCGGCGAACAACTACGAGAACGAGTTCTACGGGGTCGGCTACGCCGTCGCCGACCACCCGCTGGGCCCCTGGCGCAAAAGCCCCGCCAACCCGGTGCTGGCCCAGGACGAACAGCAGGGGATGTACTCAACGGGGCACGGCAGCGTCATCGCCTCGCCGGACGGCAGCGAGCTGTACTACGTGCACCACGGGCGACCGGAACCCACGACCAACCGCCGGCTGTACACCGAGCGCATGCACCTCGACCCGGACACCCGGGCGCTGCGGATCGACCAGTCCACGAAGGATGAAACCATTCCGTCCGGGGTCGCTCCGTACTCCCTCGTCACCGATGTTCCGTGGGTCCAGCTGGAAGACGGCAGAGGCGAGCTCGGCTGGTCGGTCCGCAGCCGGTCGGGTGCCGCGATGGATCTGGCCAACCAGCTCAACCGGGTAGCGGTTTCGATCGATTCCGCAGGGGGGATCACCGCCGAGACGACACCGGGGCGCGCCGAGCTCCACGGGGATTCCGGGGTGGCGGCGCTGGTGCTGCGCTATCAGCGCCGCAAGTCCACCGGCGAGTACTTCGACATCGTCAACGCACCTGGGGAACCGGTGCAGGCGACAGTTCCGGTCGCCGCCTGCACCGAAGTGATCACCGGTGGTCGTTCCGGGCCGCTGCGCGTGACCAGCGGAGTGCTCTGCCTCAGCGGTGCGGACGTTTCCGGGGCGGTTTCGGTGGGCCCCGGGGCGTCCCTGCTCGTGGTGAACTCGAGGATCAGCGGGGAGCTGAGGGTTTCCGGTGCCGAATCCGCGTGGTTGCTCGGCAGCGCGGTGGGGTCGGTTCAGGTCGACGGGGTGCGCGGCTTGTTGCGAATCGAGCACACCCGGGTCGCCGGGGCGGTGTCGATCCGCGACAGCCGCACCCGCAACTCTCCTGTGGTGGCCGGAAATGCGATCTTCGGTTCGCTGCACTGCTCGGCGAACCGGCCGGCCCCGGTGGACGACGGCCGACCGAACGCGGTGTCCGGCGGGACGACGGGGCAGTGCAGCCGCATGTGAGATGCAGGAGTGCCCGGGCGCCGAGCAGCCCGGGCACCTGACCGCTAGTGCGCGGCAGCCGCCTCCTGCAGGCTCTTGCCCTGCTTGATGGCTTCCAGCGCGGTGTCCGGGATCTTCAGCGTCATCGTGAGCCCGATGGACAGCACGTACAGCGCGGAGAAGATCACGGTGACCCCGGCTGCTCCGACCAGCGGGAAGAACAGGCTGGCGATCGCCGGTCCGACGAAGGTCGCCCCGCCCGCGCCCAGGTTGAGCAGGGCCATGGCACCGCCCTTGTTGCCGGGGGCCATCGACGGGATCAGCGCCGAGATCGGTACGAAGCCGGCCAGGGTCGCCCCGTACAGCATGCCGACCAGTACGGCGGCCCAGTAGTAGTCGGAGCCGAGGTGGACGGGGATGAAGTAGAGCAGTGCGACGCTGATGGCGCAGCCGGCTCCACCGAAGGTGGCGATCGTGGTGCGCCACCCGATCTTGTCGCTGAGGGTTCCGAAGATCAGGTTGAAGACGATGTTGGTGCCGTAGATGATCGCCAGCAGCTGCAGCCACTTGCTTTCCCCGAAGCCGATGTCGTCGGAGAAGATGCGGGGCAAGAACACCAGCATGCCGAACTGCGGCGCGGTGTTGATGATCCGGACGATGCAGCCGATCAGCACTCGCGGGTGGGTCCAGGTGACCGAGATGCTGGTGTACAGGCTTTGGCCCAGCGTGCTGTCCTCGGGGATGAGCCGCTGGTAGCCGGTGCGCTCCTTGACGCCGAACAGGGCGAGCAGTCCGCCCAGGCCGATCAGCAGCAGCGACGACCACAGGGTGCCGAGCTGGCCGATCACCGGGATGGTGAAGCTGGACCACAGGGAACCGAGCGTCGGCAGCCCGCCGGTGAAGGCGAAGTAGAACCACCCCACCGCGGCGCCGAGCCGGGCGCTGGGGGCGGTTGCCGTGATCCACACCAGGAAGCCGAAGGCGAACAGCGGATAGCCGAATCCGCGGATCCCGTAGCACACCAGCATCAGGGTGTAGTTCTCGGTGCCCAGCGCGAACACCAGGAAGAGGATGTGGAAGACGAACCAGATGGCGAACCCGAGCGCCATCACCTTCCGGGGGCCCCAGACGTCGGAGAGCGCTCCGGAGAACCAAGAAGCGATCATCACGGCGATGCCGTAGACGGTGATCACGTAGCCGGCGCGGACGTCGGTGCCCGCGCCGTGCTCGGCCATGTGCGGTGCGATGAAACCGGATTCCACACCGTCACCGATCATGAACAGCAGAACGCCGATGTAGCCGTAGACCAGTGCTCTGGGCAGGCCCCATCGGTCGAGCAGGGATCTGCCGGATCCCGCAGGAGTGGCTGTGGACACGCCTACCTCCACGTTGAGGGGGCTGGTACGGAGGTGGGCCGTCTGCGGCCACCTCATGAGTGGCCCCATACTCATACGTGACGGTAGAAATATCAATACTTCTGTTAAAAGTGTATTTGTTCTTGTTGCTCCGCGGGCCGGTCACGCCTCCAGCGGGGCCAACCGCACGTCGGTCTGCTCCTGCAGCTCGCTGAGCAGCTCCTGGTTGATGTCGCCGCTGAGCAGGATGTGGTCGAAGGCGTCCACCGGGGCGAACTGGTGCAGGGCGGTGCGGTCCAGCTTGCTCGCGTCCATCATCAGCACCTTGGTCACCGCGGTGTTGAGCATGGCGCGTTTGACCAGCACGATCTCCTGCTCCTGGTGGTAGGTCATCCGGCCGTTCATCGCCGAGGTGGACATGAACACGATGTCCACCGAGAAGGTGCTGACCATCTCCTGGCAGGGCATGCCCAAGTAGGAGTCGTGGGTGCGGGAGTACTCGCCGCCGAGCAAGATGAGCCGGATGTCCGGCACTTCTCGCAGTTCTTCCTGCACCTGCCGGTAATTGCTGACCACGGTCAGCGGGCCGACCTCGGGCAGGAGCCTGGCCAGGGCCAGCGCGGTGGTGGAGTCGTCCAGCAGGACCGACATGCCCGGGCTGAGCAGCTTCAGGGCTTCGCGGGCCAGGGCGGCCTTCTCCCTGGTGTGGGTGTGCAGCCGGAAGTCGGAGCTGCTCTCGAAGATCGTGGACGGCTGGGCGGACACCCCTCCGTGGAACTTCCGCAGCAGGCCGCGGGTGGACAGGTCGTCGATGTCCCGGTGCACCGTCATGAGGCTGACGCCGGTCAGTTCTGAGAGCTCAGCGGCGCTGGCGAAGCCTTTGGAGACGACGTAGTCGACGATCTTCTGCTGCCGGATCAGCCGTGGTGATTGCTTTTTCGGTGCGGATGACATGCCTCTCATCTTGCCTGTTGCCGTTTTGGCTGCAGAACAGGTGTCCGGGAGCCTGTCTATCAACGAGGTAGTGACTTATAACTTTAATAGTGTTAATTTCAGCCTCGTTGGCGTTGGGAGGTTAGGAACATGACCCAGTCCGAAGCGGCGCGAACGACTGCGCACCGCGCCGTGGTGTTCGACATGGACGGCGTCCTGGTGCAGAGCGAACACCTCTGGGAGCGGATGTGGAGCAGGTTCGCCGCTGCCCGCGGAAGCACCTGGACAGCCGAGCAAACCCGTCAGGTGCAGGGCATGAGCGCTCCGGAGTGGGCCGCGTTCCTGGCCCGGTTCTGCGGGGCTGCCGAGTCGGCGGAGCAGACCGAACGACTCGTCGTCGACGACATGGTCGCCGCCTTGGAAGGCGGCGAGATCGGCTTGTTGCCCGGAGCCGACAAGATGGTCGCCGAGGTGGCACGGCGGGCCCCCATCGCCCTTGCCTCGTCGGCACCGCGCAGGCTCATCGACGCGGTGCTCGAGCACCACGGGATCCTTGAGCACTTCACCGCCACCGTCTCCAGCGCCGAGGTGCCGCGCGGAAAACCGCACCCGGACGTCTACCTGGCGGCGGCGGCCGAACTGGGCGAACATCCGGCTGACTGCTTGGCGGTCGAAGACTCCAGCAACGGATTGCGGGCCGCCGCAGCCGCGGGCATGACAGTGGTGGCCATCCCGAACACCGACTACCCGCCCGCTGCGGACGCCTTGGCCAAGGCCAGCTACGTCGCCTCCGACCTGTCCGATGCCCACCAGCGGCTGATCACCGAGCTGCCGGACCCGTTCAACAGCTGAGCGCCAGCAGCGTTCCGAAGTATCGCCGACAAAGGAGTCACGATGACCAGAGTTCTCGCCGCGGGCGACCACTTCGTCCTGCCCGAGCTGTTCGCCGACGCGCTGCGCCACAACGCCGGTGAGCTGGAACTGGAATTCACCACCCTCCAGCTGCCTTGGCCGGTGGAGCCGTTCGGCCCGGTCGGCAACGTCGACGAAGCCAGCGGAACCGAGCAGCAGGTGCTGGACGCGCTCGGCGACGCGGAGATCGCGGTCACGCAGATGGCGCCGTTCACCGGGGAGGTGCTGCGCCAGGCGCCGCAGCTGAAGTTCATCGGGGTGTGCCGGGGTGGTCCGGTGAACGTCGACCTGGCCGCGGCCACCGAGAACGGGGTGGTGGTCAGCTACGCACCCGGGCGCAACGCCGCCGCAGCAGCCGAATTCGCCGTCGGACTCGTCCTGGCCGCGCTGCGCCGGATCCCCGGCTCCGACGCGGAGCTCAAGGCCGGCAACTGGCGAGGGGACTACTACGCCTACGAGAACGCCGGACTGGAATTGGACGGCGCCACCGTCGGCCTGGTCGGCTACGGCGCGATCGGCAAGATCGTGGCGCGCGTGCTGAAGGCGTTCGGAGCTCACGTGCTCGTCGCCGACCCCTATGCGGATCCAGCGGCCGTCGCCCAGGACGGGGTGGAGCTCGTGGCGCTGGAAACCCTGCTCCGCCGCAGTTCGGTGGTCAGCTTGCACGCCCGGCTCACCCCGGAAACCCGGCACCTGCTCAACGCGGACAACCTCAAGCTGCTGCCGAAAGGCGCCGTGCTGGTCAACTCCGCCCGAGGCGGCCTGCTGGACTACGCGCCCCTGCCGGAAATGCTGAAGTCCGGCAAACTCGGTGCGCTGGCCGTGGACGTGTACGACATCGAACCGCCGCCCGAGGACTGGCCGCTGTTCGACGCGCCCAACGTGATCACCACACCGCACCTGGCCGGAGCGACCAGGCAGACAGCTCACCGGGCGGCCGAGATCGTGGCCGCCGATGCGCACCGGTTCCTCACCGGGCAGCGGCCGCGGTTCGTGGCCAACCCCGAGGTGCTGGACCGCATCGAAGGGCTGGGGCAATGATCATCGGGGTCGACGTCGGCACCTCGGTGACCAAGGCGTCGCTGCTGAGGCGGGACGGCACCGCGGTGGTCACCCGGAGCGTGCGCAGCTCGCTGCACCGGTTGCCGGGCGGACGTGTCGAACAGGACCTCGACGAGGTCATCGACTCGGTCGTGCAGGTGGTCCGCGCGGTCAGCGCCGACGCGGCCCTGGCGCAGGTGCCGGTGGAAGCGCTGGCGATCACCGGTCAGGGCGATGGGTTGTGGTTGCGGGACCACAGCGGCCAGCCGGTCGGCCCGGCGATCTCGTGGCTCGACGCCCGCGCGGCCCAGGTGCTGGCCGACTGGGAGCGCACCGGGGTTTCCCGCGAGGTGCATTCGCTCACCGGAGCGGGCATGTTCCCCGGATGCGCCGGACCGTTGCTGGCCCACCTGGCCGAAGAAGAGCCGGAACGCCTGGAGCGCGCAGCTGTTGCCGGGTACTGCGTGGACGCCATCGTCCACCGGTTCACCGGTGAGATCACCGTGGACGCCTCGGACGCGTCCATGCCGTTCCTCGACGTGCGCCAGCGGACCTACTCGGCAGAAGCGCTGCGGGCGTGCGGGCTGGCGGAGCACCGCGACCTGTTGGCCGAACCAGCGCCGCGGGGCAAGCTCTTCGCGCTGACCAAGTCCAGCGCCGAGCTGCTGGACCTGCCCGCCGGGCTGCCGGTGTCCGCCGGCCCGTTCGACCTTCCCTCCTGCGCTTTCGGGGCTGGGGTGCGAAACCCCGGGGACGGCGTGCTGGTGATCGGCACGACGCTGGGGTGCCAAGTGCTGCGCGACGAGGTGGTCGTCGAACCGGACGGCGAACCGGCGGGGATGTGGTTGGCCACCCCGTATCCGCAGCACTACTTGCGGGTCATGCCGGCCATGGTCGGCACCGCCAACCTCGACTGGGTGCTGCGCGTGGTCGGGGTGGACGTGTCGCAGCTGGAATCGCTGCTGGGCAGCAGCAGTCCCGGTGCGAACGGGGTGGCGGCGCTGTCGTTCCTGTCCAGCTCCGGGGAGCGCGCCCCGTTCGTCGAACCGAACGCGCGCGGTCAGTTCACCGGGCTGTCCTTGGACACCACTCCGGGCGATCTGGTGCGGGCGATGTGCGAGGCGGTGGCCTATGCCGCGCGGCACAACCTGGAAGCCGCCGGACTCACCGGAGAGGTCTCGGCGTGCGGCGGGGGAGCCAGGTCGACCGCGTGGAGCCAGGTATTCGCCGATGTGCTCGGCCGCCCGGTGCACGTGCCCCTGGAAGAAGGAGTGGGCGCGCGGGGAGCGGCCATGGCGGCCTGGGCGGCGTTGGGCGACCCCGTGGACCACGAGCGGTGGGCCGCCGAGCGCCGCACCGTGCACCCCGAACCACGAGCAGCTGAGTTCTACGAGCGCGGTTACCGCGCCTATTTGGACACGATCGAGAACGCTCGCCCGCTGTGGCAGCGAGGCGCTCCGGGGAGTCTGCGATGACACGTCTGTACAACGACCCCGCGTCCTTCACCGAGGACATGGTGGCCGGTTTCGTCGCCGCCCACCCCCAGTACGTGCGTCAGGTGCCGGGCGGTGTGGTGCGCGCGCACCGACCGCGCCGGGGCAAGGTCGCCGTGGTCACCGGCGGTGGCTCGGGGCACTACCCCGCCTTCTGCGGTGTGGTCGGCCCCGGATTCGCCGATGGCGCGGTGATCGGCAACATCTTCACCTCGCCGTCGGCCGAGGACGTCTACTCGGTGGGGCGAGCCGTCGACCGGGGAGCCGGGGTGGTGTTCTCGTTCGGCAACTACGCCGGCGACAACATGAACTTCGGGCTTGCCGTGGAGCGGCTGCAGCAGGAGGGGATCCCGGCCCACAACGTCGTCGTGACCGACGACATCGCGAGCGCTCCGGCAGGTCAAACGAGCAGTCGCCGCGGAGTGGCCGGTGATTTCGTGGTGTTCAAAATAGCTTCCGCGGCAGCTGAAGAGGGGTACTCGCTCGACGAAGTGGTGCGGGTGGCGGAGCACGCCAACGCTCGCACCCGCAGCCTGGGCGTGGCTTTCGCCGGCTGCACCCTGCCGGGGCAGGACAAACCGCTCTTCGAGGTTCCTGCTGGGCACATGGGACTGGGCCTGGGCATCCACGGGGAACCGGGGGTGTCCGAAACCAGGATGCCCACCGCGGCCGAACTGGCCAGCACACTGGTGGAGCGGTTGCTGGCTGAAGCGCCGGACGGCATCGAACGGCCGAAGGTGACCGCGATCCTCAACGGGCTCGGTGCCACGAAGTACGAAGAGCTCTTCGTGGTGTGGAAGACGGTCGCGGAACTGCTCGACCGGGAGGGCGTTGAAGTCGTCGCGCCGGAGGTGGGCGAACTCGTCACCAGTTTGGACATGGCTGGTTGCTCGTTGACACTGACCTGGTTGGACGAGGAACTGGAGCGGCTTTGGCTGGCCCCGGTGGACACGCCAGCGTACCGCAAGGGGAGCGTTCAGATCGCGGACACCGATGAGTCTGAAGAGGACGTTCTGCTTCCAGGGTCCGCGAGTGAGTCCTCTGTGGAAATTGTCTCCGCCGAGGGGCGGCGCACCGCTCGGTGCGCGGCCCGGGTGCTGCGCTCGGTGGCTGAAGTCCTGCGCGAATCCGAGGCAGAGCTCGGGGAACTGGACGCGGTGGCGGGCGACGGCGACCACGGCCGGGGCATGACCCGGGGCAGCAGCGCCGCGCTGGCGGCTGCCGAGGCCGAAGCGGAGCGGGGCAGCCCGGCGTCGGTGTTGGCCGCAGCTGGTGGCGCGTGGGCGGCGAAAGCCGGCGGCACGTCGGGAGCGCTGTGGGGAGCGGCGTTGCGCTCCTTCGGGCAGCAGCTCCCCAGCGACCGCGCTCCAGCAGCAGCGGACATCACTGCCGCGGCCGAGGCGGCGCGCGCAGCTGTGCAGCGGCTCGGTGGTGCGCAACCAGGGGACAAGACGCTGGTGGACGCCCTGGTCCCATTCGTCGAACAGCTGCAGCGAGCGGTCGACAACGGCACCGGTGTGGCCGATGCCTGGCGGCAGGCGGCCGATGCCGCGGAGAAAGCAGCACGTGCCACGGCCGATCTGCGGCCGCGCACCGGCCGGGCCCGGCCACTGGCCGAACGCAGTCTCGGGACGCCCGACCCCGGGGCTGTTTCGCTGGCTCTGGTGCTCAACCGCATCGGTGACGTGCTGGCTGCTGAGGACGAGAAGTGAACAGGGAGGTCGAAGCCGTGGGTGAGCAGAAGTACCGGATCGTCGTGGGCGCGGACGACGCCGGCGTCCACTACAAGGACGCTTTGAAACGGGATCTGCAGGCGGATCCCCGGGTGGGCGAGGTGGTGGACGTCGGCGTGAACGGGGACGACCCGACCGCTTACCCGCACATCGCGGTGGCGGCCGCGCGGATGGTCGCCGAGGGGCGAGCCGACCGCGCGCTGCTGGTGTGCGGAACCGGTTTGGGAGTCGCCATCAGCGCCAACAAGGTTCCCGGGGTGCGCGCGGTGACCGCGCACGACAGCTACTCGGTGGAGCGTTCGGTGCTGAGCAACAACGCCCAGGTGCTGTGCTTCGGAGAGCGGGTCATCGGATTGGAGCTCGCCCGTAAACTGGCCTCCGAATGGCTGGACTACCAGTTCGACGAGCTCTCGCCGTCGGCGAAGAAAGTCGCGGCCATCAGCGACTACGAAGCTTCCGGGATCGCGTGTTGAGAGGATGGGTGTGGAGCACTCGGTTCGCCTGGCGGAACAGCGCCGTGCTGTCATCGACATCGCGCAGCGGATGACGGCGGACGGCCTGGTCGTCGGAACGTCCGGGAACGTCTCGGTCCGGTGCGGCGACCTGATCGCGGTGACCCCTTCGGGGGTCGACTACGACGAGTTGACCGAGCCCGATGTTCCGCTGGTGGACTTGGACGGGGAAGTGGTGGACGGCGAGTTGCGCCCCACCTCCGAGCTCCCGATGCACCTGATGGCGTACCAGCGGCACGACGCGGGCGCGGTGGTCCACACCCACTCGCTGCACGCGACCGCCCTCTCCCTGCTGCGCGACGACGTTCCAGCGGTGCACTACCAGCTGGTCGATTTCGGCGGTCGGGTGCGGGTGGCGGAGTACGCCACGTACGGCACCGCGGAGCTGGCCGAGTCGATGTCGGTGGCGCTGGCCGGGCGGACCGGGTGCGTCTTGCGCAACCACGGCACCGTCACCATCGGGAAGAACCTGCGGCAGGCCTACAACCGGGCTCGGCAGCTGGAGTGGTTGTGCCAGCTGTGGCTGACCGCACGGCAGGTCGGTGACCCCAGGCTGCTCGACGACGCCGAGCTGGAGCGGGTCGCCGCCCAGTTCGCCGACTACGGGCAGCGCCGGCCGAGCGGTCGGTGAGCGCTGGAGCGCTTGCGGCGGGTCCGACCTGACGTGGCGATCACCGCGTCGACTCCAGCAGCGGACGCCGCCGGGGCGTTCTCAAGATCGTGTGCGCGACTGCTTTGATGTCTGCTATGGACATCCTCTTGTTGCATTCGGCATACGGCTTGCGGCCTGCCGTGCACGCCGCTGCCGATCGGTTGCGCGCCGCCGGCCACGAGGTCCACGTCCCCGACCTGTTCGACGGTCGGACCGCGGACTCGGTGGAGGAGGGCATGCGGCTGGCCGACGAGATCGGGCGGGACGAACTGCTGCACCGCGCTGTGCGGGCCGCGGCTCCGCACAGCGAGCGGGGAGTGCTGTACGCGGGCTTTTCCCTGGGTGCTGCCATCGCGCAGACCCTGGCGCTGGCGGACGAGAAAGCCCGCGGCCTGCTGCTGTTCCACGGCACCGCTGACATCGCTGCGGACGCCGCGGTCGACGACCTGCCGGTGCAGCTGCACGTGGCCGACCCCGACCACCTCGAGCCACACGACTGGCTGAACTCCTGGTACCTGCAGATGCAGCGTGCCGGGGCCGATGTCGAGGTGTTCCGCTATCCCGGCGTCGGTCACCTGTTCACCGACCCGGACCTGCCGGACCACGACGCGCAAGCGGCTGAAGAGGCCTGGCGGGTGGCGCTGGCGTTCATCGAGTCGCTCTGAAGCGTGGCGGGGCTGCCGTGGTGACCGGGTGGGCCCGGGACGTTCGAGCTGCTCCGATCGGTGCGGTGGGAGCGGAGCGCTTGGAGGAGCGAGGAGCAGCGGCTTCAGGCCAGGCCGTGCTCGGTTTTCGGGAACAGCCGTGCTGTGCTGCGGCTGTTCCCGAAAACAGTGCCCAGCAGCATTGTGGTACCGGCGAACGCCTCCGGGAGGCCGTGAAGTCTTCCGGTGAGCGCGGGGCAGCGCTGCCCTGCCGTGGCCGAATGCTGCCGAGCGGGTGATCCTGAATTCGCGTCTCGCCTGTTTCAGCGAGCGGCCGCGGGAAGCTCGGTTTCCCTGCCCGCGGGCCAGGCGAGCGGGTTCGGTCCCAGCTTGACCAGCTGCGGGACCTGCTCCTGGCACCACGGAGAAACATCGGCCTGGCCAGCGATCACGTCATCGCTGAACTTGGCCCAGTCGACCCAGCGGGTGTTCGCCACTTCTTCCGGGTTGGGCTGTGGCTGCTCGTCGGTGAACGCGACGAAGACCGGGCACATCTCGTTCTCGACCACGCCGTTGTCCATCACGGCCCGGTAGCGGAACCGGGGAAGCGCCAGCTGCAAGGTGTGCACGGTCAGGCCGAGTTCCTCGCGCAGACGTCGCGTGATCGCTTCCTCCACCGGCTCTTCCGGAGCGGGGTGTCCGCAGCAGGTGTTGGTCCAGACGCCCGGCCACGTTTTCTTGTGGTGTGCTCGCTGGGTCAGCAAGAACTCGCCGCGACCGTTGAAGACGTAGCAGGAGAACGCCAGGTGCAGCGGGGTCTCCGGGTGGTGCACTGTTGACTTGTCTGCCACGCCGATCGCTTGACCCGAATCGTCGAGCAGAACCACCTGTTCCACGTGAACTACCTCCTTGATTGCCACTGTGGCCGGTCCGGACGGCTTGTGGTGGCCTACGACGTCGTAAACGACGGCGTTCACTTTACGATCTTGGTCTGACCGCTGGGATCGGCCGATAGGCTATCCGCTTTGCTGCTATCCGGCAGCTCTGCATAATCCGACTGGCGGTCCTGCGTTAATCCAGAATAGGCAGTTGACCCCCAGTCCTGCCACTTTCAGTTGTAGCGGTGTTGCTCCTCTTGCAACACGTCGTGCGCCGTGGTCGTCCGGACAGCGGAATATCTACAGTGGAAAATCTTCGTCCAGTGCGGTCGTATTCGAACTGCCGAGGTGCTTTCCGCCCCTGGAACGCGAAGAGGTCCTGGTGGCGGACCACCAGGACCTCTTCGCTGGAATTCGTTCTTCAGACCAGAATGCCGGCGATCGCGGCACTGAGCAGATTGGCCAGTGTGCCGCCGAGGATCGCGCGGATGCCGTATTGGGCGATCCAGCTGCGCCGGTTCGGCACCATGCCGCCGAGGCCGCCGAGCAGGATTCCCAGCGATCCGACGTTCGCGAAACCGGTCAAGGCGAAAGTGATGATGGTCGCACTTTTCTCGCTGAATTGCTCGACTTGAGGGCCGAAATCGGCGAACGCGACGAATTCGTTGAGCACCAATTTCTCGCCGACGAATCCACCGGCCGCGACGGCTTCCTCCCAAGGAACCCCGATCACCCACATGAGCGGGGAGAAGATGTAACCCAGGATCTGCTGCAATGTCAGGTCCGGAGCGCCGAACAGTCCGCCGAGGGCTCCGAGGATGAGGTTGAGCAAGGCGACCAGGGAGACGAACGCGAACAGCATGGCGCCGACGTTGAGCGCCAACCGGAGACCGTCAGCGGCTCCGGTGGCCGCGGCGTCGATGACGTTGCGCGGTTTTTCTCCGGTCAGGGATTCCGCCAGCGCCGCCGAGCTGGCGGACTCGGACTCGGACTCGTCGCCGTCCTCTTCGGTCGCTTCTCCCCTCGTGGCGTCGGAGACCCCTTCGCGGGGAGTGAGGTGGTCGGTTTTCAGCTCCTCGGTTTCCGGGACGATGATCTTGGCCATCAGCAACCCGGCAGGAGCGGCCATGAAGCTGGCTGCGATCAAGTGCTTCAGATCGGCTCCCATCAGCGAGTAGCCGACCATCACGCTGCCGGCCACGGTCGCCAGGCCGCCCACCATCACCGCGAAGAACTCGGACCGGGTCATGTTGGGCAGGTAGGGGCGCACCAGCAGGGGCGCCTCAGTCTGCCCGAGGAAGATGTTGGCCGTGGCGTTGAGCGATTCCGGTTTGCTGGTGCCCAGCACCTTCTGCAGGCCACCACCGATGATCCGGACCACCCACTGCAGGATGTTCCAGTGGTACAGCACTGCGGTGAGGGAGGCTACGAAGACGATGACCGGCAGCACCTGGAAGGCCACCACGGTGCCTTCGGAGGGCAGGATGGGACCGACGAGGAAGTCGATGCCTTCCTTGGACGAGTCGATGACTTTTTGGACGCTGTCGGCGACGGCTGCGAGAGCTTGTTTGCCGGGTTCCCACCGCAGCACGATGATCGCGAACAGGACTTGGATGAGCAAGGCGCCGAGCACCGTGCGCGGTCGGATGGCCCGTCTGTTCGTGGACAGTGCGAATGCCAGCAGCAGCACGACGAGCATGCCGCCGATTCCCCACAAGATTTGCACGTGATGCCTCCCCGAGTGGCCTGAGCCCCGGATGAACACAAAGGTTTGCATCGGATGCTCGCATCTGGTGCAGCGATCTTGTACGCCGGGCGGGTGATGAGGCGAATTCACGCCACGCTGCTTTGCACCGGTGAGTAGTCATTCGCTCAGCCGATCAGCGGAAAAGCGACAACAGGGACGAATCGGGACTTCCGGTGCTGTGTCGGTGCGAGGTGGGGTGCCAGCATGCCGTCATGGCAACCGTGCAGCTCGCCCACACCGCTCAGCTGGAGAAGGGGGTGCTCGCAGCCGCCAGGGAGTTGCTCTACGAAGTATTCGTGGACGACATGGCGGAGCACGACTGGGAGCACTGCCTCGGCGGGATGCACGCGCTGGTGTGGGAGGGCGACGAGCTGATCGGTCACGGGGCAGTGCTGCTGCGCCGGATGCTCTGCGCCGGCCAGGTGTTGCGGGCCGGATACGTGGAAGGGGTCGCGGTCCGGACCGACCACCAGCGGCACGGCCGCGGTTCCGCGCTCATGGCGGTCCTGGAAGAGGTCATCGCCGGTGCCTACCAGCTGGGGGTGCTGGGCGCCAGCGAACGGGGAGTGCCGTTCTACGAATCCCGCGGGTGGCAGCGCTGGCTCGGCAGGACCTCGGTGCTGACCCCGACCGGCGTCCGCCGGACACCGGCCGAGGACGGCTACATCTTCGTGCTCCCGGTCGACGTCCGCCTCGACCACCGCGCTGAGCTCACCTGCGACTGGCGGCCGGGAGATGTTTGGTGACCGGATGCGTCGCCGAAATGCCCGTCGAGTTCCCGATCGACGTCCGCTGAATCGATGGTAAATCGTTTGAACGCAATTCTGCTGCTCCGCTGCGAGTAGGAGAAATGCGCTGAAAAGCGGATTGGTGTTGCTCTTCCGATTCTTCGGCGATCACAGTTAATTGGCGCTTATGCGACAAATTTCCAATTTTTTGTAATGGCCGGCTTATATGTGGTGCGTCGCGCTCCGAGTTCTGCGGAGGAATTATGCGCCACATCAGTCGAGCCGCTGCGGCGGTTGCCCTTGCCCTGGCCGGAACCATCACCACTGCTCCAGCATTCGCTGACACCAATGCTGCGGAAAACTACGTGGCACTGGGGGACTCCTACGCTTCTGGAGTCGGCACCCGGGAGTACTTCGAGGACAGCGGGGATTGCAAGCGCAGTCCCAAGGCATATCCCCAGCTGTGGGCTGACGCGCACGACGTCAGCAACTTCAGCTTCGTCGCGTGCTCCGGAGCAGTGACCGATGATGTCAATTCCGAGCAATTGGACGCGCTCAGCTCGGAAACCACGTTGGTGACGATCTCCATCGGAGGCAACGACATCGGTTTCGTCGATGTCATCACCGGCTGCCTGCTCAACACCGATGAGGGATGCGCCGACAAGGTGGCGGAAGCCGAGGAGAAAGCCCGCGACGAGCTGCCTGCCAAGCTGGAACAGACCTACGCGAACATCCGGCAGGCCGCGCCCAACGCCGAAGTGGTCGTGCTCGGTTATCCGCGGCTCAACGACCTCGGGGACTGCTCGATCCCCGGCTACTCGGAGGCGAAGCGCGAGCGGATCAACGAAGGCGCCGACGTCCTGGCGGAGATCATCCAGGAGCAGGCGTCGGCCGCCGGCTTCACCTTCGCCGACACCCGAGCGGCGTTCGACGGCCACGGGGTGTGCAGCGATGACGAGTGGATCAACGGGCCCAGCAGCCCGCTGGCGGAGTCGTTCCACCCGAACACCGATGGGCATGCCGAAGGTTATCTTCCGGTGCTGACCGGGATCACCGGGTGATCCCGGGGTCCGGGTTCCTGCCGACGACCGTTCCCGGCAGGAACCCGGGCCAGTGGTCAATCGGGGTAGTCCGGGTGTGCTTTCCGGGCTTGTCGGATCATTTCGGAGATTCGCCTGGCGTGCGCACCGCGCCAGTACACCCGCTCGCACTCCAGGCAGCGAGCGTAGTCGTCGTAGTTCCGCCGCGTACCGGGTTCGATGAGTTCGAGGATGTCCTCTTTGGGCACGCTGGTGAGTTCTCCGTTGCACGCGGTGCACCGCGTCCACGGGGCCAGCGGCGGGGCGAAGCGCTCCAGCACGTCGGCCAGCTGCTGGGGCGGACGGGCGCCGTACACGTAGGCGCCGGACCACAGCGCTCGGCGGCGCAGCAGCCCGCGGTCTTGGGTGAGCAGCACGCGGTGCTCGGCGTTGGCCTGGGCGATCAGGGAGTCGTCGGCGGCGTCGTTGCGGTAGGCGGTGTCGATGCCCAGCAGCCGCAACCTCCTGGCCAATTTCCCCAGGTGCACGTCGAGCACGAACCTGGGAACGAGCCGCTGCGGGCGGGGCACCGGCTGCAACTGGATGGTCTGGCCCGGCCGCGGTTGGTGCTCCGGCCCTCGGCTGGTGCCGTCCACGAGCAAGTCGCCGATCTCGGTCAGCGGCACCCCGAGGGATTCGGCGATGTGGCCGATCGTCGCCGTGCCGTCGTAGGGGACTGTGAGCAGTTCTCCCCGATTGCGCGGAGCGGCGAACAGGCGCAGCTGCGGTGCTATGCGCACGTGAACACTCCTGCCTCGGTCCACAGCACCATCGTCGGCCACTCGAGCGCAGGACGCCTGCTCTTGGAGGTGGAGAAACGCGAAAACCCGCTGACCTGTCCGGCCAGCGGGCTATCCACGCGGGCGGCCAAGGCGGCTGACCCGCCACCCCTCCCTTGATGGCCGCCCGGTAAGCCGTGCGCGATCGCGAAAGTGGCGCCTGCGTCCCGCACGGCCTGCCAGAAAACCTTTTGTTGTTCGAATTCTATCTCGTCCACCGGACGCAGGTGCACGGAGTCTGGTTGGCCCGGAATCGTCTGATTGACCGATTCTCGCGCCGCCGCTCCTCCGGGTAGCGCAGCGACCACGGACGGCCAGCGATGGCTTCCGCGCACCGGATGATGTTGTCCACCACTCGGTTGATCTTGGTCCTCGGTCAGGCCCTATCATGGCCGCGCGGTCGTTGGAGGTGGCGAGTTCGTGAGCGGGGTCGACTACTACGAACTGCTGGGGGTGAAGCGGGACGCAACCGCAGCCGAGATCAAATCGGCCTACCGCTCCCTGGCCCGCACGATGCATCCGGACGTGGGCGGCACCGCCGGGACCTTCCAGCTGCTGCAAGAGGCTTACGAGACGCTGCACGACCCGGTGCGCCGAGCGCGCTACGACAGCCTTTCCCGCCAAGCCGGGGCCCGGCCCGCTGCCCGGCGCGAGAAGCGGGCCGGGCAGCGGAAGAAGTTCGGCAACGACCCGCACTACAAGCCCCGCCTGCCGAGCATCCGTCCCGATGACCTGCCCTGGTGGGACGGGGTGAATCCGAAAGCGCGGCTGCGCTACCTGCCGATCACCGGCCCCCGGACGAGCCACACCCTGGCCGTCGTGGGCAGTTGGACGCTGCTGCTGGTGGGTGGTCTGGCCGCCGACCTGTCGGTGTCGCTGCGGGCGCTGTGGCTGTCGGTGCTGACCGCCACCGGAGCTGCAGTGGTGGTGATGTTGCGCCGCTTCCTGCTGGCGAAGCGGGAGGACCGCAGCTTCACCGCCGAATTCGGCGGGCAGCGGGTGTTCGGAGTGCCGGACGCAGAGGACAACCGGGTTCGGTTGTTGACCGCCGAACTGTGCTCCCGCTACCTGACCAGGATCCCCGGGGTGCGGATCTTCCACGGTCTCTCGCTGCCGGACTCGGTCTTCGAGGACATCGATCACGCAGTGCTGTGCGGTCGCCGGCTGGTGCTGGTGGAGTCCAAGTGCTGGTTGCCCGGGCACTACACGGTCGGCGAGGACAACCAGCTGTGGCGCAACGGGCACCCCTTCCGGGGCGGGACCACCAGACTTCCGGAGATGCTGGAGGTCTACGAGAAGCTGCTGCCGGAGGTGGAGATCCGCGGCGTCGTGGTCATCTACCCGAGCAGAGCGGGCGAGGTGACCACCGCGGACTGCCCGGACAGCCCGGTCGTGCCGATGACCCCCGCGCAGTTCGTCCGCGAGATCGGCAGGTGGTTGGCGCAGGATCCGGCGCTCGTCGACCGCGAAGCGTTCACCGTGGTGCTCGACCGGGTGCAGGCCACCTGAGCGGGAAAACCGCCCCGGGCGATGAGTTTTCGCCGCGCCACCGGTCAGTACTGGCGACAGGACCGGAACACCGGTCTTGCGCTGACCGCGAGGAGGCGACGTGTCCGGGAAAACATTCATCAACCTGCCCGTGAAGGACTTGAATAAGTCGATCGAATTCTTCTCCGCACTGGGGTTCGAATTCGACCGCCGCTTCACCGATGAGAACGCCACCTGCATGGTCCTCGGGGCGGACAGCTACGCCATGCTGCTGGTCGAGCCGTTCTTCCAGCAGTTCACCGGGAAGAAGCTGGTCGACGCCGCGGACAGCACCGAGGCCATAGTCACGATCTTGCTGGACAGCCGGCAGCAGGTGGACGAGTTGGTCGACAAAGCTCTTGCGGCCGGTGCGGGCAAGGTCAACGACCCTTACGTGGAAGAGGGCATGTACGGGCGCAGCTTCTCCGACCTGGACGGGCACCAGTGGGAAGCCGTCCACATGGACATGGCAGCCATGGAGGGCTGAGCAGCGGATGATCGCACAAGGGCTCGACCTCTGCGGGTCGGTCGAACCGGCCGTCCCGGGTGCCTTCCCCCGGGAACTGCTGGCGAGGTGACCGGGCGTTGGAGCGCGGGCCTCGCCGGCAGAACGGGGGACCGGCTCATTCCCCCTGGTCGGAGAGCTGGTGGTACTGGGCGGCGAGCTCGCTGCGGGACCGCAGCCCCAGCTTGGTGTAGATCCGGGTCAGGTGGTACTGCACCGTCTTCACCGAAATGAACAGTTCGACGGCCACCTGCTTGTTCGTCTTGCCTTCGGCGACCAGCTTGGCCACCGACTGCTCCTGCGGGGTCAGTTCGGTGAGCAGCGCCCGGGAGCGCTTCGCGTTCATGCCACCGGCTTTGAGCTCCCTGTCGCACCGCTTGACGTAGGTGTGGGCGCCCAACGCGGCGTAGATCTCCCGTGCCTGGTGCAACACGGTGTCGGCTTCCTTGCGCTTGCCCGCGCGGCGCAGGGTCTGGCCGTAGGCGAAGTTGACCCGCGCCCGCTCGTAGGGGAGCGGCAGCGTCTTCAGCCGGGTCAAGGCGGTTTCGAAACTCTCCCGGGCCGCGTCGACGTCTCCGTTCGCGGCGTGGATGCGCCCGCGCACGTACCCCAGCCTGGCTTGCGTGGACCGGTGCTGCCGCTCGGCGGCGAGCTCTTCGAGCGGGCGCAGGAAGTCGTCGGCGGCGTCCACCTGGCTGGTCATCACCAGCGCGTTGGCGTAGATGTCGTGCCACGGCCAGAACCCGGGCTCGTTGGGCCCCTCCTGGGCCAGCAGTCCGGTCAGCGGCTCCAGCGCTCGCAGCACCCCGTGGTAGTCCGATTGCGCTTCGGCGAATTGGGCCCGCGCTATGCAGGCGGGAATGAGCATCACTTCGTAGCTGTGCGTCGCAGCGGGCATCTTGCGCAGGTGCTCCTGGGCGGTTTCGAAATCTCCGCGCAGCGCGTTGATCTGGATGCCCGTCCAGTGGACGAGCGGACGCATCAGCTCCATTCCGCTGTCCTCGGTGCGGAGCATGGCGCGGTTGACGGTTTGCAGCGCCGCGTCCCACGCGCCGAGGGCGAACTCGGTGCGGGCCAGCCAGCCGTGCGCCCACAGCGAGATGCGGATCGAACCGAGGCTGTACTCGGTGCGCGCCGCGACCTCGAGTTCCTGGCGCGCGCTCAACGGGTCGTCCAGGGCCAGCTCCACCCACCCCTTCCCGAGGTGCATGCGCTGGGGTTGGGCTCCGCGGTTGACCCGGTTGCCGGCGATCCGGTAGGTCTCCCTCGCCTCTTCCGCTCTGCCGGAAGCGGCCATGCCCAGGCCGATGATCGCCTCCGACTCGACCGCGGAAGGGGAGACCGGATCGGCCAGCTGCATCGCCCGCTTCGCCCACAGGACGACTTGCTCTCCGTTCCAATGGCTCAGGGCGTGCAACACCCGGCGCTGGCAGATCAACGCCGCGGTCTCCGGGTCGCGCTGCGGGTCGCACTTCTCCCAAGCTCGGGTGAGCAGCGCTTCGGCTTCGGAAGGACGACCGCGGAGGATCGCCAGGTACCCCAGGACCGCATCGCGCAGCGGGTTCGGCGGCAGGGTTTCGATCTGCGGGGCGTACATGCTCGCCTGCGGCAGGTCACCGGCGCCGGCGAAGGCGTCGACGGCGCGGACCAGCCGGTGCTCTTGGTCGGATCGATCGGGGCTGAGCCGGCTGGCGTTGATCAGCGCCTGCCCGGCGACGGCCCAGGCCCCCAGGTCGGCCTGCTGATCCGCGTAGGACTCGAGCTCCCCGGCCAGCGAGGAGTCCGGAAAAGGAGTGACGCTGACCAGGTGGTTGAGCCGCTCACCTCGTTCCTGCACCGCTTCAGCTGCTTTGAGGTGCAGCTCGTGCCGCACCAGCGGAGGCAGGCCGTGGTAGACCGCGGAGTGGATCAAGGTGCTGGGGAACGACATCAGCAGCAGACCGCTGCCGGAAACAGTGGTGGCGAGTCCCGCGGCGCAGGCCTCGTCCAGGGCGGGAACCGGGTCGCGGACCCCCGAGATCTCCGCGGCTTCGGCGACCGAAACGGTGCGGCCGAGCACGGCCGCGGCTTCCAGGAAAGCGCGGGTGGTGGCGCTGCACCCCTGCAGAGTGCGGGATACGGCCGTGCGCACCGATTCCGGCACGGGCAGCATCGGGTGCCAGCGGTCCCAGTGCGTCTTCGGGGTTTCCGCGAACAGCTCCCGCAGGTACCGGGGGTTGCCCTGGGTGTGCTCGGCCAGTCGCCGCGCGGTGGCCGCCGGCAGGTCCAGGCCGGAGCAGACCAGCGCGAGACTGCGCACGTCATCGGTGGTGAGCGGGCCGACTTGCAGGATCGGCCGCAGGTGCCCGAGGAGGTCCACGACTTCCTCGGGCACCTGCCTGGCCAAGTCGGTGCGGGCGATCAGCAGGATCAGCACTTGTTGACTGGTCATCCGGCGGTGCGCGGACACCAGCGCTTGCAGCGAATCGACGTCAGCCCAGTGCGCGTCGTCGACCACCACCGCGGTGGGGCCGGCGGACCAGTGCTCGAGCAACTGCTCAGCGGCGTCCACCGGGTCTTGCGGAGGTCGATCGGCTGCTCGCTGGCCGAGGAGCTGCGTCACCACTCCGAAGGGGTTGGACCGCTCCCAGCGCAACCCGGTGCTCCACTCGACGTGGATGCCGTCCTGCCGGGCCAGGAAGTGCTCGACCAGGGTGGTTTTTCCGATCCCGGTCGTGCCTGCCACCAGGGCGGCCAGGGGGAGGCCGGCGCGCACGTCGGCCAGCATGCGTTCCAGGTCGGACAGTTCGTGCTGCCGCCCGACCAGTTCCTCGTTGGACTGCGTTGACGCCACGCGCCGACTGTACTTACCGGGGCAACCAGTTCAGCCCTGATCGCCGCCGGCCACCGGAAGCACCGAGCCGGTGATGTAGCTGGCCTCGTCGGAGGCCAGGAAGGCGATCGCCGCGGCCTGCTCCTGGAGGGTGCCGTAGCGCTTCATCAACGAGGAAGCGACGGTCTGCTCGACGATCTCCTGGTACCAGGTCCGTTCTTGCTCGGTTTCCGGTGCCGGGCCGCGGGGGATGCGGCGCTCCGGAGCGTTGGTGCCGCCCGGGGCGGTGGCCACCACGCGGATGCCGTGCGGCGCCGCTTCCATCGCCAGTGCGGAGGTGATCGCGTTGACCCCTCCCTTGGCGGCGGCGTACGGAACGCGGTTGATGCCGCGGGTGGCCACCGAGGAAACGTTGACGATCGTGCCCCGACCCTGCTCGATCATGAGCGGCAGCACCGCTCGGCAGCACCACAGCGTGGGGAACAGCGATCGGCGGATCTCGGCCTCGATCTGCTCCGGCGGGTAGTGCTGGTAGGGCTTCGCCCAAATGGTGCCGCCGACCGTGTTGATCAGCACGTCGACCCCGCCGTGCAGGTCGTTGGTCTGCCCGATGGCCTTCTGAGCTCCTTCGAAGTGCTCGAGGTCGGCCGTGAAGCTGTGCGCTTTGCGGCCGTCCCCGCAGAGTTCCGCGGCCACCTCGTGCACCAGTTCCGAGCGGTCGACGAGAACGACCTCGGCGCACTCCTCGAAGAGCCGTTCCGAGACCGCTCGGCCGATGCCCTGGGCGGCACCGGTGACCACGACCACCTTCCCCGCGAACCGGCCGCGGCTCATCGCCCCACCTCCGCAGCTACCTGGAACTTCTCGTTGTAGAAGTTCGCCGGGGTCACCCCCGCCTCGTTCAGGTGGCTGCGCACGGCGTCCACCATCGCCGGCGGTCCGCACAAGTAGACGTCCACATCGCCGTCGTGCAGTTGCTCCGGCCCGAGGAGGGAGGTGACGAATCCCTTGTTCGGTGCTGAGCTGCGCTCGTCGGCGACGCAGTAGTCGAACGTCAACTGCGGGATCTTCCCGGCGTACTGCTGGATGGTGTCCAGCTCCACGAGATCTTCATCGGTGCTCACGCCGTAGAGCAGGTGCACCGGGTGCTCCGGTGGCTCTCCCACTAAACGGTCCAATATGGACAGAATGGGGGCGAGGCCGGTGCCGCCAGCGAGGAACAGCGCCGGCCTGGTCAACTCGCGGAGGTAGAACGTGCCCATCGGGCCGGTGAATTCGATTCGATCCCCGACTTCGGCCTTGTCCTTGAGGTAGCCGGACATCGCGCCGCCTTCGGTTATGCGAACCAGGAACGACACCGCCTTTTCCCCGGTCCCGCTGCAGAACGAGTAGGAGCGCTCCAGATCGGTGCCCGGTACTTTGACGTTGACGTACTGGCCGGGCAGGAAAGCCAGCTTGTCCCGATCGTCGAGGTCGACGGTGAATTTCACGGTGGTGGGCGAGTACCGGTGGATATCGCTGATCGTACCGGTGTGGACGACAGCTCCGGTCTTGGCGAATTCGGACGTCGAGGCGATCTCCAACACCAGGTCGGACTCGGGCATGAGCTGGCAGGGCAGCACGTAGCCTTGTTCGGCCTCTTCGTCGCTCAGCGCGTCTTCGATGTAGTCGCCGCCGTCGTATTCACCGGAGACGCAGAATGCCTTGCAGGTGCCGCACGCCCCGTCCCGGCAGTCCAGTGGGATGTTGATGCGGGAACGGTAGGAGGCTTCAGCAACGGTTTCGTGGCTTTCGCACGTGATGAACCGAGTGACGCCGTCCTCGAAGTTCAGTGCAACCTGATAGGCCATCAGCGGGTCACCTCGGTCAGATGTGGTAGATGTCGATGACGTGGTGGACGTAGTCGTTCTTCAAGACGACCTTCTTCTTGGTGATCAACGGCTGTTCACCGGAGAAGTCGATGGTGTAGAACGATGTTCCGAAGTAGGTGTCCACGTTGTTGTACCGGAAGTACAGCGTGAACCAGTTGAACCGGACGTCCACCAGATCGCCGCGCTGATCGAGGATCTCGACGTTGGTGATGTTGTGACCGGTGCGCGGCTCCGGGATGCTGGTGGCCGCTGACCGATCGGTGCGGATCCGGAAAACGCGGTCTTCCAAGCCCCCGCGGTTGGAGTAGTAGATGAGCGAGATCTCCTTCTGCGGGTCCTCGGTCAGCTCGTCGTTGTCGTCCCACGCCGGCATCCAGAACTCGACGTCCGGGTGGTAGCACTCCAGCCAGCGCTCGAATTCGCGGTCGTCCAGGTAGCGAGCCTCGCGGTAGAGGAACTGGCGAACCGCTTCCACGGTCACCTTCTCGGTCGCTGTCGTCATGCCGATCGCCTCCCTCACTGCCCGTTCCGCGCGGCTTCTGCGTCCACCGCGTTGCGCATGGTTTCCAGCCAGTAGCCGTGCTGGATCGGGTACAACCCCTCGTCCTCGGTGCGGACACCGCTGGCCAGCGGCTTGAGGCCCAGTTCGCGGGCGTCCTCGTCCGGTCCCTCCAGCTCGTGGGTCGCACCACGGCTCATGTCGTTCCACGGGGCGTAGTCCGCGGCGGCGTAGGCCCTGTGGCAGGCCCGGAACTCCTCCAGGTCGTCGGGCGTCGCCATCCCGGTGGCGTTGAAGAAGTCCTCGTACTGGCGAATGCGCTGGGCGCGGGCTTCGGCGCTTTCCCCCTTGGGGGCGATGCAGTAGATGGTGACCTCGGTCTTGTCCGGCGCGATCGGGCGGAAGTGCCGGATCTGCGAGCTGAACTGGTCCATCAGGTAGACGTTCGGGTACAGGCACAGGTTGCGCGAGTACTCGATCATCCACTTGGCCTTGGTTTCGCCGAACTTCTCGCTGAGCTCTTCCCGCTGGTTCCACAGTGGCCGGTTCGTCGGGTCCTTCCAGCGCGTCCACAGCAGGAGGTGGCCGTGCTCGAAGGAGTAGAAACCGCCGATCTGCTTCGACCAGGTGCCGGCGTCCATGTTCTTGGTCTGGTTGCTGGACTCGCCGGTGGTGCGGCGGGCGGTGGTGGCCGCGTAGTTCCAGTGCGTGGCCGAGACGTGGTAGCCGTCAGCGCCGTTCTCGGCCTGGACCTTCCAGTTGCCGTCGTAGATGTAGGTGGAGGAACCGCGCAGGACTTCCAAGCCTTCGGGCGACTGGTCCACGATCAAGTCGATGATCTTGGTGGTTTCCCCCAGGTGTTCCTCCAGTGGGAGGACGTCCGGGTTGAGGCTGCCGAACAGGAAACCGCGGTAGCTCTCGAACCGGGCCACCTTGGTCAGGTCGTGCGACCCGTCCTTGTTGAAGCCTTCCGGGTAGCCGGCGTCGCGTGGGTCTTTGACCTTCAGCAGCTTCCCGTTGTTGCTGAAGGTCCAGCCGTGGAACGGGCAGGTGAGGGTGACCCGGTTGTCGGTCTTGCGCCGGCACAGCATCGCGCCGCGGTGGCTGCAGGAGTTGATCAGCGCGTTCAGCTCACCCTGCTTGTCGCGGGTGATCACGACCGGAACACGACCGATGTAAGTGGTGAAGTAATCACCGACGTCGGGGATCTGGCTCTCGTGCGCCAGGTACACCCAGTTGCTTTCGAAGATGTACTTCATCTCGAGCTCGAAGAGCTCTTCATCGGTGAAGATGCTGCGCTTCGCGCGGCGAAGGCCTGTCTCGGGGTCCTCCACCACGGCGTTGTCCAGCACCGTCCGGATTCGTTCCAGCGTCTCCGACATCGTGCCTCCTGATTCCCGGCGGGCTGCTGCCCGCCTCGCGGACCTCGGTGTCCGGGCGTTGCCGAAGACGTTGACATGGCAGTGACGTGTGTTACGCCGGGAATTTGCCTAGTCCTAACCTAGGGTCCATTGATATTCACCAAGTACTAATTCATCGCAAATGAGTATTTGTGAGAGCTGAATCAGGTGGCTTACGCTGACCGAGACGCAGCTCTTTGTGCTCTGCGCCACACCACATGCGATTTCCGCTTCCAGCCCGTTTCGCTGCGGTTTACCGGAGCTGGCTGCAACGTCGAAGGAGGTGGCTCGGTGGAACTGCGGCACCTGCGCTACTTCCTCGCAGTTGCCGAGACCAGGCATTTCGGTCGGGCGGCTCAGCGGTTGAACATGGCTCAGCCGCCGCTGTCCCAGGCGATCAGGCAGCTGGAAGCGGAGCTCGGCGTGAAGCTGTTCACCCGCACCACGCGACAGGTCAAACTGACCACTGCCGGGGCGGTTTTCTACGACGACACGCAGCGCATCCTGCAGTCGATCGAGGACGCCACCCGCCGGGCTCGGCGCTTCGCCGAGGGGTGCCACGGACTCTTGCGGCTCGGGCTCACCGGTTTGGCCTCTTACCAGCAACTTCCTCGGATAGCTCAAGTCATCAAGCAGGAGCTTCCCGGGGTGGAACTGGAAATCCACACCGACATGCTGACTCCCGCGCAAGAGCGAGCACTGCTGCAGTCGAGCATCGACATCGGCGTGCTGCGTCCGCCCACCAGGGGGGAGGGGATCGTCCACCGGACTGTGGACCGGGAACCCCTGGTGCTGGTGCTGCCGAGCAACCACCGGTTGGCGGGGGAATCGACGGTCAGCGTGGCTGAACTGCGCAACGAGTCCTTCATCATGTACGAGACGGCATCTCGATCAGTGGTGAACGACGCGGTCGTGCGCAGTTGCTTGTCCGCGGGTTTCTACCCGAATTGCGTGCACGAAGTCGGTGAGTCATCCATCCAGTTGGCGCTCGTCGCCGCTGGCCTGGGCGTGGCGCTGGCGCCGGCTTCGGTGCAGGCGCTGCCGCTGGAGGGCGTCGTCTTCGTGTCCGTTCCGGACGCCGAGTCCGTCGAGCTGGCGCTGGCATGGCGAGCTGACGACACCTCGCCGCTGCTGCACAACGTGCTGACAGCACTGGCAGAGAACAAAGTTTTTCTTCCGCACAGCGAGGACATCCGTGAAGATCACGCAAGTTGAGGCGATTCCGTTCGCCATCCCCTACCGGAAGCCGCTGCGCTTCGCCAGCGGTGAAGTCAACACCGCAGACCACGTGCTGGTGCGGGTGCACACCGAAGACGGGGTAGTCGGTGTGGCCGAAGCACCGCCGCGACCGTACACCTACGGGGAAACTCAAGAATCCATCGTCGCGGTGATCCGCAAGATCTTCGCGCCGGAACTGGTCGGCATGTCAGCGCTGGAACGCGAAGCGATCCACGCTCGACTGCACCGCACGGTGGGCAACCCGGCGGCCAAGGCAGCGATCGACATGGCGCTGTGGGACGTGATCGGGAAATCCTTGCAGGTTCCGGTGACTCAGCTGCTCGGCGGCTACACCGACAGGATGCGCGTTTCCCACATGGTGGGGTTCGCTTCTCCAGCGCACATGGTCGCCGAGGCGCAGCGAGTTCGCTCCGAGTACGGCATCACCACCTTCAAGGTCAAAGTCGGCCGTCGCCCGTACACGCTCGACGTGGAAGCCTGCCGGGCTCTGCGAGAAGGTCTGGGCGAGGACGTTGAGCTCTACATCGACGGCAATCGAGGCTGGACTCCCTCGGAATCCGCCAGGGCTCTTGACGAGATGTCCGATCTGGGTTTGACTCTCGCCGAAGAGCTGTGCCCGGCGGACGACGTCCTCGGACGGCGCTGGCTCGTGCAGCAGTGCAAGATCCCGTTCGTCGCCGATGAAAGCGTCGCCCGCCCGGGAGAAGTGACTCGGGAACTGCTCTCCGGTGCCGCCAACGCGATCAGCATCAAAACCGCGCGGACCGGGTTCACCACCTCGCAGCGCGTGCTGGCGCAGTGCGAGGGACTCGGAGTCGAGGCGGTCATCGGCAACCAGATCGACGGGCAGATCGGAACGATGTGCTCGGTGGTCTTCGGCGCGGCATTCCGCTTGACATCGCAACGGGCCGGTGAACTGTCCAACTTCCTCGACATGAGCGACGACCTGCTCACCGATCCGGTGCGGATCGTGGACGGCACGGTCGCAGTCCGGTCCCAGCCCGGGCTGGGAATCGAGATCGACCCGGAAAAACTGGCCCGCTACCGCCAGGACAACTGAACTTCCGCTCCCCGGAGGGGAAGCGGGTGGAAGCAACAACAACGCTGTTGGAGCGAGAAGGAAAATCAAAATGACAGAACAGCTGACTGAGCAGGAAGCCACCGCTGCTGCGTCCGGTGCTGCGGCCACCGCTCGTTTCCGGCAGAAGAACCTCCAGGTGAACGCCAGCCAGGAGCGCGTGAACGCCATCGCCACCGACGCTCTCCAGGCGCTGCACGAAGTGATCCGCAAGCACAAGGTCACCTACAGCGAGTACGACGCGCTGAAGGCGTGGCTGATCCAGGTCGGTGAGGACGGCGAGTGGCCGCTGTTCCTGGACGTGTGGATCGAGCACGTGGTGGAGCAGGTCGCCAACGAGAACCGCAAGGGAAGCGCCGGCTCCATCGAGGGCCCGTACTACGTGCCGGGTGCCCCGGAGCTGCCCTCCGAGTGCACCCTCCCGATGCGCGAGGACGAGCCCGGCACCCCGCTGGCCCTCTACGGCCGAGTCACCAGCGTCGACGGCGAGCCGCTGCCCCACGCCAAAGTGGAGATCTGGCACGCGGACGACCTCGGCTACTACTCCCAGTACGCCCCGGGGTTGCCGGAGTGGAACCTGCGCGGCACCTGCATCGCCGACGAGGAAGGCCGCTACAAGATCCACACCATCAAGCCGGCCCCGTACGAGATCCCCAAGGACGGCGCCTGCGGCAAGCTGATCGCCGCTGCCGGGTGGAGCGCGTGGCGTCCGGCTCACCTGCACCTGAAGGTTTCGGCGCCCGGGCACCAGCTGATCACTGTCCAGCTGTACTTCGACGGTGAGGACTACGTCGACAACGACATCGCCTCGGCGGTGAAGCCGGAGCTGATCCTCAAGCCCACCCCGGTCGGCGACGGTGACGGGCTGGAAGCGCACAAGGACTTCGTGCTCGACCCGGAATGAGCCCGGTGCAGGGCGCCTCCGCCTGGAGGAGTTCGGCCCGAGGTGCCCTTCCGCGGCGCTTTTCGTGCAGTTGGACGAAGAAAGGGACCTGTCGTGCTGTTCGCGGTGAAGATGGAAGTCAACCTGCCACCGGAGATGGATCCGGACGTCAAAGCCGACATCCTCGCCCGGGAGAAGGCGTACTCGCAGGAGCTGCAGAAGGGCGGCGAGTGGAAGAACATCTGGCGGTGCGCCGGGCAGTACTCGAACTTGAGCATCTTCGACGTGGACAGCAACGATCGGCTGCACGAGATCCTGTGGAACCTGCCGCTGTTCCCCTACATGAGGATGGAGATCACTCCTCTCGCGCAACATCCTTCGGACATCGCACTGCTCGATTCCTGAGGGCGCGGTAGCAGTGCGCTGAGCTCTGGCCGTGAACCCAGCGGGCTCACGGCCAGAGCTGCGCCAGCTGCCCGTCACAGCTCTTCCCGCTCGGCGCTCTTCGCGGATCGAGTCTGGTCAGCGGCAGAGCCACTGGGTATCTTGCGGGCATGGTCTGTTCGCCGGCGGATGCGCGCCCGCCAGAGGTTCGGCGAGCGCTGGCCAGCGTCGGGCACCTCGGGGGTGACGCCGCTCCTGCTGGTCCGCTGGCCCTTCCAGCTGCCATCCCGATCGGAGGGGAACGGGAGCATGCTTCCGCTTGAGGGAGTGACGGTCGTTTCACTGGAACAAGCGGTGGCCGCGCCGTTCGCCACTCGTCAGCTCGCCGACCTCGGTGCTCGGGTGATCAAGGTGGAGCGCCCGGGCGGCGATTTCGCCCGCGCCTACGACACCGCCGTCAACGGCATGTCCAGTCACTTCGTGTGGCTCAACCGGAACAAGGAGAGCCTCGTCGTCGACCTGAAGACCACCGATGGCCAGCGGGTCGTGCGCAAACTGCTCGACCGGGCCGACGTGTTCGTGCAGAACCTCGCGCCGGGGGCGGCTGCGCGATTGGGGCTGGGCGCTGCGGAGTTGCGCGAGCGCAACCCCCGGCTGGTCGTCTGCGACATCTCCGGCTACGGCAGTTCCGGTCCGTACCGCGACAAGAAGGCGTACGACTTGCTGATCCAGTGCGAAACCGGTTTGGTCTCCATCACCGGCAACGAAGCCGAGCCGGCCAAAACCGGGATATCGGTGGCGGACATCGCCGGGGGCATGTACGCCTTCAGCGGCGTGCTGACAGCCCTCTACGAGCGGGAGAGGACCGGGGAGGGGACCGCGTTCGAGGTGTCCCTGTTCGACGCTCTCGCCGAATGGATGGGATATCCGTACTACTACGCGGTGTACGGGGGGACCGCGCCGAAGCGCACCGGAGCCCGGCACGCTGCCATCGCCCCCTACGGTCCGTTCACCGCCGGTGACGGATCTCGGGTGTTCCTCGGGGTCCAGAACGAGCGGGAGTGGCGCGCGTTCTGCTCGCAAGTTCTGGAAATGCCAGAGCTGGCCGCTGATCCCCGGTTCTCCACCAACCCGCGCCGGGTGGCCAACAACGCGGAGCTGGTGGCGATCGTCGAGGCCGCGTTCCGCGAGCTGAGCAGCACCGAAGTGCTGGAACGGCTGCAGGAGGCCGGCATCGCCAACGCGCGGATGCGCACCGTCGCCGAGTTCGCCGAACACCCCCAGTTGCGGGCGCGGGAGCGGTGGCGGGAAGTCGACTCGCCGGCCGGTCGGTTGCGGGCACTGCTGCCCCCGGTGACCTACCCGGACCGGGAACTCCGGATGGACCCGATCCCCGAGGTGGGGGAGCACACCGACAAGATCCTCGCTGAACTGGACGAACCCGCCCCGCAGGAGGATTGATCCAGCGGGGAACCGGCTTGCTGCTCGCGGGACGGGTCCGGCCGCGCCGCGTCAGATGTGCCGTCCGCCGGTGATCTCCAAAACGCACCCGGTCATGTAGGACGACATCTCCGAAGCCAAGAACAGCACGACGTTGGCGACTTCCTCCGGTTCACCAGCGCGCTGCATCGGGATCTCGGCGAGCTTGGCCTGCCAGACGTCTTCGCGCAGAGCCGCGGTCATGTCGGTGCGGATCAGTCCCGGCTGCACCGCGTTGACCCGGACACCCTTGTAGGCCAGTTCTTTCGCCGAGGCCTTGGTGAGCCCCACGATGCCCGCTTTGGCCGCGCTGTAGTTCGTCTGGCCGATCATGCCGACCTTGCCGGATATGGAGGAGATGTTGACGATCGAACCGCTGCCTTGCTCCCGCATGACCGCGGCCGCGGCCTTGGTGCCCAGCCAGGCGCCTTTCAGGTGCACGTCGAGCACTGATTCGAAGTCCTCGAGCGTCATCTTGCGCATCGTGGCGTCCCGGGTGATACCGGCGTTGTTCACCATGACGTCCAAGGAGCCGAACTCGTCGGTGGCAGCGCGGACCGCGGACTCCACCGCGTCCTGATCCGTCACGTCGCAGGTCACGGCCAGCGCAGTGGGCTTGCCGCCAAGCTTTTCCGCCGCTTCGCGGGCCTGGTCACCGTCGATGTCGGCGACGACCACCTTCGCGCCGTGCGAGACGAACGTCTGCGCGATGGCGAAGCCGATCCCCTTGGCTCCGCCGGTGACCAGAGCGGTCTTGTCCTTCAGCAACATGCAAACCTCCGTTGGTTCGGCTGGTCAACTTTCACCGCAACAGCGCTGGGCCTGTCCAGACCGAGGAGAGGATGAGTGATCCTTCCCACAGCGGCCGGGGCGGTCACCGATCAGTGCCGCTCCTCCGGTGCGCCGGCGCTCAACACGGCCAGGCAATCCACCGCGGTCGCTCCGGAGGGGCCGAGAACCAGCGGATTGACGTCCAACTCCTCGACCTCGTCCGCCAGATCCGCGGCCAGCCAGGACAACCTCATCACCGCGTCCGCGGCGCCGTCCAGGTCCAACGCCGGCTGGCCGCGCAGACCCGCGAACACCTCGCTGGCGCGCAGGGAGAGGAGCAACCGCCGCGCTGTGTCGCTGTCGAACGGAGGGACACCGATCCGGGTGTCAGCCAGCACGTCCACCAGGACACCCCCGAAGCCCACCAAGACCACGGGCCCGAACACCGGGTCCCGCTTGATCCCGGCCACGAGCTCAGCGCCTCCGGTGACCATTCGTTGCACCAGTACGGCCGGCCTGGCCTGCCCGGTGTCCGCAGCGATTTCCAGCAAGTCCGCGGCGGCCTCCCGCACCTGCTCGGGCGTGCGCAGGTCCAACCGCACCCCGCCGACATCGGTTTTGTGCCCGATGCGGTCGGACAGCAGTTTCACCGCCACTCGACCGCCGAGCTCCGCAGCGGCCTCGACCGCGTCCTGGACGGTGGTGACCGGGTAGGAACCGGCGCACGGGATGCCGTAAGCGGCGATCAGCCGCGTCGAGTCGTACTCGTCGAGCTGGCGCTTGTCCTCGCTGCGCGCTTTGCAGACGATCGCGCGGACGACCCGGTCCTCGATGTCATCGGGCCGGGCAGCTGCCGGCAGCGGCGGCCGGAAGCTGAAATCGGCCAGCGCCCCCAGGGCGGCTGCGGCGCGGGCCGGATCGGTGAAGCACGGGATGCCCAGTTCCCGAAGCCGCTGCCGAGGACGGCCACTGCCGCCCGTCCACACGACCACGATGGGCCGGTCGGTCGATTCGTACGCCTGGCGGATGATCTCGATCAGCTGGTCGGCTCCGCTGTCGGCATTTCCCAGCAGGACCGCGATCATGTCGGTACCGGGGTGCTTGACGGCGACCTGCAGACTGCGCCGCAGCAAATCCGGTTCGCTGATCAAGGTGGCGGTCA
>NZ_AYJW01000036.1 GCF_000497205.1 Saccharopolyspora rectivirgula DSM 43747 | reverse complement strand
GGACGACGCGCAGCGCACCCCGCCGGCGCCGCCGCGCGCCGGAGGGCCGGCGCGCCCCGAACGCCCGTCGAACGCCGGCGCGGAGAACGAGTCGCCGCTGACCCGGCGGCTGAGCGGCCAGGACTTGGAGGACGCCAAGGGCGGCCGACGAGGAGGGGACTTACCCACCTCCTACATGCAGGCGCCGCCGCCACCCCCGACCGGGGACGGTCGTCAGGGGCCCCCGCCGGGACCGCAGCCCACCCAGCAGATCTCCCCACCCCCGGGTCGGCGGCCCGGGCCGCCACCGGCCGGTGGTCGGCCGACTGACGACGAACGCCCCACCGAGCACTTGCCCTCGGTTCCGGCGGACTCGCGGGAGTCCGAGCGCGGTCGCGGTGCCGCTGCCGCGGGAGGTGCCGCGGCGGCCGGTGCTGCTGGTGCCGCTGGTGCGGCCGCGCAGGGTGCTGCGTCCGGTCCTGGTGGGCCCGGCGCGCCGGGGCGCGGGGAGAGCGGCAGCTACGACTACTACGCGGCCGGCGACGACGACCCCTACGACGACGACCCGTACTCGAACGAGCCGGAGGACGAGCACGGCGCGGACGAGGCCGCTTTCGCCGCCCACGAGGGCCCGGCCGACTTCGACGACGAGGTGGACGAGCGCAAGCAGCGCCGTCGCACCATGTGGCGCCGCATCCGCCGCACGTTCTACGTGGCGGCGTGCTTGATGATCCTGCTGCCGATAGGCGTGTGCCTCTACGGCTACTTCACCTGGCCGGTGCCCACCGAAGAGGAGATCATCAACCAGGAACAGACGATCGTCATCAACTACGCCAACGGCGAGCCCATGGCGCAGATCGCCCCCGAGGGCGGCAGCCGCACCATGATCCGGGACTTGGACGAGGTGTCCGAGTACCTGCAGAACGCCACCGTCTCGGCCGAGGACGCCTCGTTCTACGAGAACCCGGGCTTCGACGTCATGGGCATCCTGCGCTCTGTGTACTTCTTGGTCACCGGCTCCGGTGTCGGTGGTGGTTCGACGATCACCCAGCAGTTCATCAAGCTGCACCTGGAGCTGAACCAGACCGACAGCCCGTACGTCCGCAAGGTCAAGGAGATCGTGCTGTCGTACAAGATGACCAAGGAGCAGAGCAAGGAGGACATCCTCACCGCCTACCTGAACACCGCCTACTACGGGCGCGGCGCCACGGGCATCTACGCGGCGTCGGAGGCCTACTTCGGCAAGAAGCCCAGCGAGCTCGACCCGGCGGAGGCCGCGGTGCTGGCCGGTGTGGTGCAGCGGCCCTACGCCAACGACCCGCGGGCGGATCCCGAGCAGGCGGAGAAGCGCTGGAACTACGTGATGGACCAGATGGTGGAGAACAACTACCTGTCTGCGTCCGAGCGCCAGTCGCTGGAGATGCCCACCACCCGTCCGCGCACCGAGTGGCGCAAGGACAGCCGGATGTCCCCGAACCAGGACGCCATCTACCGGCAGGTGCTGGCCGAGCTGGAGTCCCAGGGCTGGTCGGAGGACACCTTGTCCCGCGGTGGCTACACCATCACCACCACGATTGACCCGGACGCCCAGAAGGCCGCCGAGCAGGCGGTGGAGGACGTGTTGGCCGGCCAACCGGACAACATCAAGACCTCGCTGGTCGCGGTGGACCCGAACACCGGCGGGGTGCGCGCCTACCACGCGGGCAACGAGCAGATCGGTGACCTCGACTACGCGGCCCAGCCGCAGGAGCCCGGCTCCTCGTTCAAACCGTTCGTGGTGGCCACCGGGTTGAAGGCGGGGTACGGCATCGGCGAGGTGTACGACGGCAGCGCCCCGCGGGAGATCGCCGGCACCGTCTTCGACAACGCGCCCGGCTCCGCGTGCGAGGTGCCCACGCACTGCGGCATCCGGGAAGCCCTCAACGAATCGGTGAACACCGTCTTCGTCGAGATGGCGGTGAAGTTCGGGCCGCACAACGTCGCCAAGCTCGCCCACCAGGCGGGCATCCCGGAGAAGTACGGCGACACGCCGACGCTGCAGAGCCCGAACGGGAACGTGGACGCCGGTATCGCGCTGGGCATGTACCCGGTGCGGCCGATCGACATGGCGGGTGCCTACGCGGCCTTCGCCAACGACGGCAAGCGCATCAAGCCGCACTTCGTGGAGAAGCTCACCGCCCCCAACGGGGAAGAGTCGATGGTGCACGTCCCGCAGCCGGAGCCGGCGTTCTCCGACGACCCGGAGGAGAGCCGGGACATCGCCGAGAACGTGGTGCAGGCGCTGCTGGGCGTGGTGGACCGGTCGAAGCTGACCCTGGACGGCAACCGCCCGGTGGCCGCCAAGACCGGTACGCACCAGTACTTCGACACGAAGATGAACAAGAACGCGTGGATGATCGGTGCGACCCCGCAGCTGTCGGCGGCGGTGGCCATGCTGGCCGAGGAGGACAGCAAGCCGGTGCCGCTGAAGGAGGCCAGCGGGAAGATCGTCTACGGTTCCGGGCTGCCCGGCAAGGTGTGGCAGGAGTTCATGAACGCCTACCACCAGGGCCTCAAGATCGAGAAGTTCGATCTGCACAAGAAGATCGGGCAGTTCGAGTACGTGCCGCCCCCGCCGCCGTCAACCGAGTCCTCGCAGCCGCCGTCCTCGTCGATGCCGCCGTCGGAGAGCTCCACGCGGCCGAGCGATCCGTCGGAGTCGAGGGACGAGGACGAGGAGGAAGAAGAAGAGGAACAGGAGCGCCCGCAGTGCGGTCTGTTCGGGTGCACCGGAGTTGAACAGCCGAACAGGGGCAACGGCCAGGAGGACCCGATGCTGACCGGGGAACGGCAACGGGAGAACTGACGGCCACTAGTCGATCGAGGGGCACCCGCTGTCGAGTGGGTGCCCCTCGTCGTAGATCGGCTACAAGTAGCATCCGGACGTGTCCACCTCCAGCGAGCCAACCAGCACCGGGAACCGATCGGTCGTCGGCGCGGCGGTGGACTGCGAATCACTGGGGCCCGCTGACCGGGTGCCGCCGACGTGGACGGAGCCGCTGGCGCAGCGGCTCAGCCGACCCTTCGGCGGTCGGCTCGGGCGGCACGCCCAGGTGGGGCGGCAGCGGTTCTGGACCCCGCTGCGGGTTGTGCTGCTGATCGCGGTCCTCGTGCTTGCGGCCGGCTGGCTGTTCAAAGCTCCCTGCCAGGTCACCTACGAGACCGACCAGGGGCCGCAGCTGGACTGGCGGAACTACAAGCAGTACACCGCGATGTGCTACACCGACATCATCCCGCGCTACGGGCTGGGTGATGTCGCCCCGGACGACGCCTTCCCGTATAAGACGGCGTGGCTGGAGAACCCCGGCACACCGCAGGAGAAGGTCCGGTACATGGAGTACCCGGTGCTCACCGGGCTGTTCCAGTGGATCAACGCGCGCGCCGCGGACGGCTGGGTGACGCTGGCGTCCTTCGGTTGGCTGCCCATGGCGCTGACCGTGGTGGTGTACTTCAACATGAGCGCGTTCTGGCTCGCGGTGGCCTGGCTGACCACGATCTGGGCGGTGCTGCTGCTGTGCCGGCGCCGGGAGTGGGACGCCGCCATCGCAGCGGCCTCCCCGCTGGTCTTCGTGCACGCCTTCACCAACTGGGACGCGCTGGCCACGGTGTTCGCCACCACCGGGCTGCTGGCTTGGGCGCGACGGCGACCGGTGCTGGCCGGGGTGCTGCTCGGCTTGGGCGGGGCGGCCAAGCTCTACCCGCTGTTCTTCCTCGGCCCGCTGCTGGTGCTGTGCTTGCGGGCCGGGCGGTTGGGCGCCGGTTTGCGCACCCTGGGGGCCGCCGCGGGGACCTGGCTGGCGGTGAACCTGCCGATCATGCTGCTGTTCCCGGCCGGCTGGGCGGAGTTCTTCCGGCTGAACACCGATCGCCCGGCGGACCCGGATTCGCTGTACAACGTGCTGATGTACTTCACCGGCTGGGAGGGCTTCGACGGTCCGCTGGAGTTCGGGCAGGTGCCGGTGGTGCTCAACGCGGTCAGCCTGGTGCTGTTCCTCGTCGCCTGCCTGGCCATCGGTTGGCTGGGGTTGGCCGCCCCGACCCGGCCGCGGCTGGCCCAGCTGTGCTTCTTGGTGGTGGCCGCGTTCCTGCTCACCAACAAGGTGTGGAGCCCGCAGTACTCGCTGTGGCTGGTGCCGTTGGCGGTGCTGGCGATTCCGCGCTGGCGGTTGCTGCTGACCTGGATGGTCGCGGACGCCGCGGTGTGGGCCCCGCGCATGTACTACTACCTCGGCACCGGCAACAAGGGGTTGCCGGAGGGCTGGTTCCTGGGGGCCGTGGTGGTCCGGGACGCCCTGGTGGTGGCCCTGTGCGTGCTGGTCGTCCGGGAGATCCTGCACCCGGCGACGGACAAGGTCCGCCAGGTGAACGCGTTGCCGGGCCGGTGGCGGACGGCGGAAGCCGACCCCTGCGACGGGCCGCTCGACGGCCGGCCCGATCATTTCGCCCTACCGGGGTTAACTCGTTGGTCGCACGAAACCTCCGGAAGATCGCGCGAGCCAATAGCTTCGAGGTGATCCGGTTGGAGGGACCAACCGGGGACCCCGAGCTTCTGGAGGTTGGTTTTCCATGATCGGGCGTCGCATCGTGCCCCTGGTCGTGACCGCGTTCGCCGCCCTTCCCCTCACCGCGCTGTCGGCCGCGGCAGCGCAGGCCCCGGTCGACGTGGTGCTCGGCGAACCGAAGTGCGCTTCCCCGGCCGCCGAGGACGCGCTGGAGCAGTTCGGGGCGTCGAAGGACGTGGCGGAGGCAGCGTCCAGGCCCACGGTGTCGTACGAATTGCGCGGGAAGGAGGCGGCGGGCAACCCCACCCCGTTCCGGATCGACGTGAACGGCGAGACCAGGGCCACCGGCGCCGTCGGCGGCAGGGGCGTCGTGCGGGGCTCCTTCGCCCTGCCGTCCAAGCGGACCCACGTCCGCGTGGTTTCCGGGGACCAGGTGCTGGCGGAACGGGTGTACGAGGTGCGCTGCTGACGACCAGCGGTGGCCAGCCCAGCGCCAGAGGACCGCTCAGGGAGATCTCAGGGGACTTCCGGACGTGCTGCCGGTCGTTTTCAGGAAGCATGGGGGCATGACGACACAGCGAACCCCCCTCTCCCGCCCCCAGGACCGGGCCATGATCGCCGGCGTTTGCGCTGGGCTGGCCGACCGGTTCGGCATGAAGCCCAGCACGGTCCGGGTGCTGTTCCTGCTCTCCTGCTTGTTGCCCGGACCGCAGGTGGTGTTCTACCTCGCGCTGTGGTTCTTGATCCCCAGGCGCTGAGCGGGCCGCCGCGGACGGCGCCCGGCGCACCGGACGCCGCCACGAGCGCGGTGCTCGACGGTCACCTGCGGGCGTGCGCGTCGAGCAGGTAGGCGATCGCCGCGCTGAGCTTGGCGGCGAACCCCAGGTGCAGTGATTCGTCGGGCACGTGGGCGTTGCTGTCCGGGCCCAGCGCTCCGGTCACCACGAACTGGGCGTCGGGGTAGGCGTTGTGCAGCAGCCCCATGAGGGGGATGGATCCGCCGACCCCCATGGTCTGCCACCGGGTCCCGAAGATGTCCGCGCTGGCCTGGTCCAGCGCTTCGTGCAGCCACGGCTGCAGATCGGGAGCGTTCCAGCCCATTCCGGTGTCGGAGTGCCCGAAGCTCACCTGGGCCCCGTAGGGCACGTCGGTGGACAGCCGCTGCTTGACCGCTTCCATCGCGGCCTGCGGGTCAGCGGTCGGCGGCAGCCGGAAGCTGAGCATCAGCGTGGTGTAGGGGCGCAGCACGTTGCCGGCGTCCGAAGGAGCGGGCATCCCGTCGGCGCCGATCACCGACAGGGTCGGTCGCCAGGTGTTGTTCAGGGCCAGTTCGACCTCGTCCTCGCTGAGCGGCTGCATCCCGTCCAGCAGCGGGACCGAGTTCCGCACCAGGCCGGGGACGGCTTCGAGCGCCGCGCGGGTCTGCTCGACCCGGTTGTTCGGGATGGGCACGTTCAGCTCGGGGACCAGGATTTCCCCGGTCCGCGGGTCCTCGATCCGGTCCAGCAGTTGTCGCATGATCCGGAACGAACTGGGCAGGATGCCACTGGCCATGCCGGAGTGCTGCCCGGACTCCAGCACCCGGACGGTCACCTCCAGCTGCATCCCGCCGCGCAGCGAGGTGGTCAGCCACAGTCGCTCGTAGTCCCCGGCCCCGGAGTCCAGGCACACGATCAGGGTCACGTCGCCGAGCCGGTCGGACAGGTGCTCCAGGTACGCCGGGAGGTCGGGGCTGCCGGATTCCTCGCCGGTCTCCAGCAGGACGACGCAGCGGGCGTGCCGGCCGCCGTGCTGGCGAGCGGCTTCGACGGCGGAGATGGCGGCGTACCCGGAGTACCCGTCGTCCACGGAGCCGCGGCCGTACAGCCGGCCGTTGCGCACCACCGGTGTCCACGGGCCGAGTCCTTCGGACCAGCCGTGGAGCGGGGGCTGCTTGTCCAGGTGCCCGTACAGCAGCACGGTCTCTTCCGAGGCGCCTTCGGCGGGCGGGATGTCGATCAGCAGCAGGGGGGAGCGGCCGTCGAGCCGAACCACTTCCGCTTCGGCGCCCGGGATGCCGCGTGCCGTGACCCACTGCCGCACGTGGTCGACGGCGGCGTCGAGGTGCCCGTTGGCCTCCCAGTCCGCGTCGTACGCGGGGGACACCGCTGGTATCTCCACCAGCTCGGACAGGCTGGGCAGGACGGATTCGTCCCAGATCTGTTGCACGGTTTTCGTCACGGCTGCTCGATCCACGCCGCGATCCTATGCCTGCTGCGGCGGGGCGGGGAGCCCGTTGCGCGGGTTACTCCGAACCGGCGGCGGTGGCGGAGATGATCACGGTGGTGGTCAGCACCGCGTTGAGGTCGGCCACGGCCGCCTCCACCGCGTTGCCCAGTTCCTCCCCGGCGCTGATCTTCTTGAGCCGTTTGCGCTCCGCCGAGCTGAACTTGAGCGCCCAGGAGAGCCCGCTGGTGTGCACCAGGGCGGCGAGCAGGGCCAGCCGGTTGTCGAGGGGCTGCTGACCGGAGGCGACCGCGCGCAGCTCGCCGATCAGCGCTTGGCGTGCGTTGTGGTCGGGGTAGTAGCGGTTGCTGCGGAACAGCCCGAGGAATTCGCGCTGCTCGTGGCGCATCAGCCCGCGCCGCACGAGGGACTCGGCGTGCTGGTCGCGGGTTTTGCGGCGTTCGAGGAACCAGGAGACGGCGACCGGTCCACCGGTCTTCTGCTGGCGTTGGGCGAGCAGTTCGACGGCTTCGGCGATCCAGGGCACTTCGCTCGGCTCGGAGTTGGTGAGCTCGATGTTCTTGCCGTCGATCGCGATGCGGTGCTGGCGGGCGAGCTCGGCCAATTCGGCGGCGCCGGTGCGGTCGGCGGTGGCGTAGTAGCTGCCGTTGTCCTTGTGCAGCAGCAGGACGAATTCTTCCGGAAGGGTGATGCCGGTCACCTGGTGCAGTATGCCCGTCCTGCCGCGGTCTTGGCCATGGCGGGTGGGGTTGCGGGCCTCGGGGCCGGCCCGCCGAGGGCGGCGGGTGGCGAGTTTCCCCGCCGTTGGTCGGTGTGCGAAGTGTTGGGGTTACGACCTTCCCGGACTCGTCAATCGGATCTCCATTACTTCGATGACCTGCGATTTTTCCCGTTCTGGTGGGGAATTAACGTGAATGGCCTGCGAGGCCGGGCGGCCGTCCGGCTGAATCGAATCCCTGTGGCAGGGCTCACTGCTTTTGGCGGTTTCGTGTCAGGATGACGGGGAGCGGTCCAACCGCTCCGGTCAGGCGGCCCAGCGGCAGCACAGCCGTGAACGCCACCTGGACGGAGCAGTCGGGCACACCACCACAAGCGGTGTGAGCCGACGGTGACACGAGGAGATCCACATGTCCCCCGAACGATGGACGCGACCGGGAGCACTAACCGAAACCGGCGAAGTGACCGGGCCCCCTGCCGCTACCGCAGCACGACCCAGCAGGGAGCAGGTGATCGCCGGATTGCGGGCTACCAGTGAAGGCGGAGCTGACCTCGTTCAGCTCCTCACCCCCGAAGGAGAGCGGGTCGAGCACCCCGATTTCGACATAGAGCTCAGCGACGAGGCGCTTCGCGGCCTGTACCGGGACATGGTGCTGGTCCGCCGGTTCGACCGGGAGGGCAACGCCCTGCAGCGCCAAGGCCAGCTCGGCATCTGGGTCCCCCTGCTGGGCCAGGAGGCCGCCCAGATCGGGGCGGGCCGCGCGCTCAAACCCCAGGACATGGCCTTCCCCAGCTACCGGGAGCACGGGGTGGCGTGGTGCCGGGGCATCGACCCCACCGAACTGCTCGGCATCTTCCGCGGCACCGACCACGGCAGCTGGGACCCGAAGGAGACCGGCTTCCACACCTACACGATCGTCATCGGCAACCAGTGCCTGAACGCCACCGGCTACGCCATGGGGCAGAAGTTCGACGGCAAGGTCGGCGACCCCGACGGTGAGGCCACCATGGTGTTCTTCGGTGACGGGGCCACCAGCCAGGGCGACGTGCACGAAGGGATGGTGTGGTCGGCCGTCTACGACGCGCCCGTGGTGTTCTTCTGCCAGAACAACCAGTGGGCGATCTCCGAACCGCTGGAGCGCCAGACCCGGGTCCCGCTCTACCAGCGCGCCGCCGGGTACGGCTTCCCCGGCATCCGGGTGGACGGCAACGACGTGCTGGCCAGCCTCGCGGTCGCCAAGTGGGCCCTGGACGAGTGCCGGCAGGGCAACGGGCCGGTGCTCGTGGAGGCGTTCACCTACCGGATGGACGCCCACACCACCTCCGACGACCCCACCCGCTACCGGCTCTCCGACGAGATGGAGGCCTGGAAGCTGAAGGACCCCATCGAGCGGCTGCGCGTGCACCTGGTGCGCGAGGAGATCGCCGACCAGGACTTCTTCGACGAGGTCTCCGCGGAGTCCGACGAGCTGGCCGCGCGGTTCCGCGACTTCTGCTTCAACATGCCGACTCCGCCTCCCGAGCGGATCTTCTCCGAGGTCTACGCCGAGGAAACACCGCAGCTGGCCCAGCAGCGCGAGGAGTACCTGCGCTACCTCGCCGGGTTCGCCGACGACGCAATGGCGGGAGGTGTTCGTTGATGGCCGCGCCCACCCTGGAACACCCGACCACGAAGGCCGGGGCCACCCAGACCGTCACCATCGCCAAAGCCCTCAACCTGGCGCTGCGGGCCGCGATGGAACGCGACCCGAAAGTCCTGGTGATGGGCGAGGACGTCGGCAAGCTCGGCGGCGTCTTCCGGATCACCGACGGCTTGCAGAAGGACTTCGGCGAGCACCGGGTGCTGGACACCCCGCTGGCCGAGTCCGGGATCATCGGCACCGCGATCGGGCTGGCGCTCCGCGGCTACCGACCGGTGTGCGAGATCCAGTTCGACGGGTTCATCTTCCCCGGTTTCGACCAGATCGTCTCCCAGTTGGCCAAGCTGCACTACCGCAGCCAGGGCAAGGTGAAGGTGCCGGTGGTGGTGCGGGTCCCGTTCGGCGGGGGCATCGGTGCGGTGGAGCACCACTCGGAGTCCCCGGAATCGCTGTTCGCGCACGTCGGCGGGTTGAAGGTGGTGTCCTGCTCCAACCCGGTCGACGCCTACTGGATGCTGCAGCAGGCCATCGCCTGCGACGATCCGGTGCTGTTCTTCGAGCCCAAGCGGCGCTACTACGAGAAGGCCCCGCTGGACCCGGCCGCTTCCCCGCCACCGCTGTTCAGCTCCCGGGTGGTGCGCGCGGGGACCACGGCCACCATCGCCACCTACGGGCCGATGGTGCGCACCTGCCTGGACGCGGCCGAAGCGGCCACCGAGGACGACCTCGACCTCGAGGTGATCGACCTGCGGACCCTGTCCCCGCTGCACCTGGAGCCGGTGTTCGAGTCGGTGCGCCGGACCGGGCGGTTGGTGCTGGTCAGCGAGGCCCCGGCGGAGTCCTCCATCACCTCCGAGGTGGCCACCCGGGTGCAGCAGGAGTGCTTCTACTCCCTGGAGGCCCCGGTGCTGCGGGTGACCGGCTTCGACACCCCGTACCCGCCGAGCAAGTTGGAGGACGACTACTTGCCGGACCTGGACCGGGTGCTGGACGCAGTCGACCGTTCGCTGGCGTACTGAGGGGAGAACAGCAGCAAGATGGCCAACCTGCAGCACTTCCCCCTGCCCGATGTCGGCGAGGGGCTGACCGAAGCGGAGATCCTCAACTGGCGGGTCCAACCGGGCGACCAGGTCGAGGTCAACCAGGTCATCGTGGAGATCGAGACCGCCAAGGCGGCGGTGGAACTCCCCTGCCCGTGGGCGGGCACCGTGCGGGAACTGCTCGCCGAACCGGGGCAGACCGTCGAGGTGGGCACCCCGATCGTCGCGATCGACGTGGCCGGTGAGGTGGAGGTCGTCGAACAGGGCGCCGCCCCCGCCGCGGAGAGCACCCAGCAGGAGGAGAAGGTCGCCACCCTGGTCGGCTACGGCCCGCGGGCGTCCAGCACGAAGCGGCGGCGCCGGCGCAACGCACCGGCCGCCGCGGGACCGCCGACCGCGCCGGCTGCGACGGCTTCCGCGCCGCCCGCGGCCGAACCGCCCTCCCAGGCCGAGCCGCGCAACGGAGCGCGCCAGGGCGGCTACGTGCCGCTGGCCAAACCGCCGGTGCGCAAGCTGGCCAAGACGCTCGGGGTGGACCTGCGCTCGATCACCGGCTCCGGTGCCAGCGGGGTGATCACCCGGGAAGACGTCGAAGCCGCCGCCAGCGGGAAGACGTCCGCGGCCGCGCCCGCGGGCCGGTCCGAACGCCGAGTGCCGGTCAAGGGCGTCCGCAAGGCCACGGCGGAGGCGATGGTGCGGAGCGCGTTCACCGCGCCGCACGTCACCGAGTTCCTGACCGTGGACGTCACCCCGATGATGGAGTTCCGGGAGCGGTTGAAGAACCACCCCGACTTCGCGGGGGTCAAGTTGACGCCGCTGGCGTTCGCCGCGAAAGCGGTGTGCCTGGCGGTGCGCCGCACCCCGGACGTGAACGCCACCTGGGACGAGCAGGCGGGCGAGATCGTCTACAAGGACTACGTGCACCTGGGCATCGCGGCCGCGACGCCGCGCGGGCTGGTGGTGCCGAAGGTCCGGGACGCCGACCAGCTCTCCCTGCGGGAGCTGGCGGTGGCGTTGGAGGAGCTGACCACCACCGCGCGGGAGGGCAAGACCCCTCCGGGGGACATGGTGGACGGCACCATCACGATCACCAACGTCGGCGTCTTCGGGGTGGACACCGGCACCCCGATCCTCAACCCGGGCGAGTCGGCGATCCTCGCGCTCGGCGCGATCCGCGACATGCCGTGGGTGGTGGACGGCCAGGTGGTGCCGCGGAAGGTGTGCCAGCTGGCGTTGAGCTTCGACCACCGGATCGTGGACGGCCAGCAGGGCTCGCAGTTCCTGGCCGATGTCGGGGCGCTGTTCGCCGATCCCAGCATGGCGATCACGTACTGACCGGTCGGCGGGCCCGGACGAGCACCGGGCCCGCCTCGATCAGTACCGGTGGAACGTGGCGATCCCCATGTGGGGCCGCCAAAGCCTGATGACCAGGTGGCTCTGGTCCTCGGCCACCGCGGTGGCGACCACTTCGTTCAGCTCGAGCCGGAACAGGTGGCCGTCGCCGCCCGGTGGTTGCGCTTCCCGCAGCCACTCCTCGCGCGGCTTGCCGAGGACTTCTTCGGCGTGCCCGGAGATCTTCACGTCGGGCTCGGTCATCGTCTCGCCACCCGGGTTGCAGTGCAGCGCGAACCTGCCGTCCCGCAGCAGGTCCAGGGCTTTCCGGGCCTTCGGCATCGAGCCGACCGCCAGGTCGGGGCCGTACCAGAAGACCTCGGTGCCGCTGACCCGCGGCGCCCCGTTCTTGCGCACCGTGGCCAGCACGTGGTGGCGGTGTTCGGTGAACCGGTTCCGCGCGGTTTCGGCCAGTTCGGGTGCTTCCTCGGCGAACTGCTGCCAAGTGGCCATGCTCACATGGTGGCACGGGGCGCCGACGGTTTTCGGGTGGAGCTCAGGACTCCTTGCGGCGGCGGCCGGCCGAGTGCCGGCTGTCGGGGCCGACGACCTGGTCGCCGCTGCTCTTCTGCTCGTCGTACTCCCGCAGGAAGTCGAAGGCGTGCTTGTCGAAGTCGTGGATGTCGATCTCGGGAAGCTCACCGAGCTCTTCGTGCAGTTCCCGGAATATAGGGGTCTCCGCGTCAGGGGTGGTCTTCACCGCTTCGCCTCCCGTTCGTCTCGAAGCTGCGCTCGGGCCCGCCTGGGCGGGCCGTGCTGAGCCCTCCCCGCAGAGCTCGTCCGGCGCTGCCCGGTGGGCAGACCGGTCCCACCGGAACGCGCCTTCCCGGTGGGGTTGTGGTTGTTCACTGACCAGCCCGGTGCACTCTGCCCAAGTGAAGAGGCACCTGGCCGACGGAATCCTGCATGCTTTGGCTGGAAAACGCTCCTACTTTGTGCAATTTCGCACGGTGGCGAGCGCCACTCGGGCAAAACCCCCCATCATGCCCAGACCGTTGCTACTCGCGCGTTAAATGTCAGCGAGCTGATATTTCGTTGAGATGAATCCTCGTCGAACCCGGTTGGCCAGCTGACCGGGTCGGCCGCTGCGCCGGGCGCGAGGTGGCCGGCTCCCGGCTTACCAGTCAGCGGTGTCCGGGTCGGCGATTTTCCCCGGCGCACCGCTCAGTCCCACCCGAACGGGTGACAACAAGGCCGTGGACGGGGGCCGTTATCAGCATGCGACAACACCCTTTTGTGGCCTGCCGCACGCCGACCCATGATGTGACTCCAACCACATGCCAGTGGAGAGGAGTCCGGTGTGAAAGCGGTGCGAGTCCACGGCTACGGAGAAAAACCGGTGTTGGAATCGGTCCCCGACCCGGTGGTGCGGGACCCCCTGGACGTGCTGGTGGAGATCGAAGCGGCCGGAGTCTGCCGCACCGACCTGCACATCATCGAGGGGCAGTGGGCGGACAAGAGCGGGGTCGCCCTCCCGTACACCATCGGCCACGAGAACGCCGGCACGGTCCGCGAAACCGGCAGCGCCGTGCAGCACGTCCGCCCCGGTGACAAGGTCATCCTCCACCCGCTGGTCACCTGCGGCCTGTGCCGGGCCTGCCGCAGCGGCGACGACGTGCACTGCGAGAACTCCCGGTTCCCGGGCCTGGACAGCGACGGCGGGATGGCCGAGCTGCTGCTGACCAACGCGCGCTCGGTGGTGAAGCTGGACCCGAACCTGCGGCCGGCCGACGTGGCGGCCCTCGCCGACGCCGGCCTCACCGCGTACCACGCGGTCCGCAAAGCGGCCCCGCTGCTGCACCCCGGCACCCACGTCGTGCTGATCGGGGCCGGCGGGCTCGGGCACATCGGCCTGCAGTCCCTGCTCGCGCTCACCCCCGCCGAGATCACCGTGGTGGACACCTCGCCGGAGGCGCTCGAGGCGGCCGAGCAGCTCGGGGCCCACCACACCGTGCGGGCCGACGGCGGCCAGGTGTCCGCGGTGCTGGAGCTGACCGGCGGCAAGGGCGCGCACGTGGTGCTCGACTTCGTCGGGGAGGCCGGCACCCCCGACGACGGGGTCGCCATGACCCGGGACGCCGGCTCCTACTTCGTCATCGGGTACGGCGGCCGGGTCGACGTGCCCACCATCGACATCATCTCCCGGGAGATCAACGTCATCGGCAACCTCGTCGGCTCCTACAACGAGCTGGCCGAGCTGATGACGCTCACCGCGCAGGGGAAGGTCTCGCTGCGCACCCGCACCTACCCCTTGGACAACGCGCTGGACGCGCTCGCCGACCTGGACGCCGGGCGCATTCCCGGCGGCCGCGCCATCCTCGTCCGCTGATCCGGTGATCGGAGACCGCCATGTACGTCAAAGACGGCGAGAAGTACTTCATCGTCGACAGCCACATCCACTTCTGGGACGGGACGCCCGCCAACCAGGCCAACCGGTACGGCGAGGGCTTCCTGAACTGCTTCTACGACTACCACCGCAACCTCAGCCCGGAGTCCGAGCTGTGGTCGCTGGAGCACTTCCAGCGGCAGAGCGAGGCCGACGTCATGCACGACCTGTTCGAGGTCGGCTACGTCGACAAGGCCATCATGCAGCCCACCTACCTCACCGACTTCTTCGTCAACGGGTTCAACACCGTCGAGCAGAACGCGGTGCTGGCCGAGAAGCACCCGGACAAGTTCATCCTCAACGGTGCGTGGGACCCGCGGGACGGGGAAGCCGGCCTGGCCGTGCTGGAGCGCCTCGCCGAGCGCTGGCAGTTCAAGGGCGCCAAGCTCTACACCGCGGAGTGGAAGGGCAACTCCAAGGGCTGGAAGCTGAGCGACCCGTGGTCCTACCGCTACCTGGAGAAGTGCCAGGAGCTCGGGATCCGCAACATCCACGTCCACAAAGGACCTACGATCTACCCGCTGAACCGGGACGCCTTCGACGTGGCCGACGTGGACGACGTGGCATCGGCCTTCCCGGACCTGAACTTCATCGTCGAGCACGTCGGACTGCCGCGGCTGGAGGACTTCTGCTGGATCGCCACCCAGGAACCGAACGTCTACGGCGGACTCGCGGTGGCGATGCCGTTCATCCACAGCAGACCTCGCTACTTCGCCAAGATCATCGGTGAGCTGCTGTTCTGGTTGGACGAGAACCGCATCGCCTTCTCCAGCGACTACGCGATCTGGACGCCGAAGTGGCTGGTGGAGAAGTTCGTCGACTTCCAGATCCCCGAGGACATGCAGTCCGAGTACGGGGTGCTCACCACCGACGTCAAGCGCAAGATCCTCGGTCTGAACGCGGCCCGGCTCTACGACATCGAGGTGCCGGCCGAGATGCGGGCCGCCGAACCGCCGGCGCAGCGCACCGCGGTGGCCTCCGGGACGAACGCGGAGGTGATGTCGCCGTGACCACCGCGGTGCTCAGCGAGCAGGCCGTTCGGCAGGCGCTGCAGGAGGTGCTCGACCCGGAGCTGGACCAGCCGATCACCGAGCTGGGGTTCGTGGCCCGGCTGCAGGTGAGCGGTACCGGGGAGGTGGCGGTGGACCTGCGGCTGCCCACCTACTTCTGCGCCCCGAACTTCGCGTACCTGATGGCCGCGGACGCCCGCGAGGCGGTGTCCGCGGTCCCCGGGGTGCGGCAGGTCCGGGTGCGGCTGCTGGACCACTTCGCCTCCGAGGAGATCAACGCCGGGGTGGCCGCGGACAGCGGTTTCCGCGCCGCCTTCCCGGGGTTGGCCGACGGGGAGCTCGAGCAGCTGCGCCGCACCTTCCTGCGCAAAGCGCACCTGGCCTGCCAGGAGCAGCTGGCCGGCAAGCTCCTGCGGTCCGGGGTGGAACCGGCCCAGCTGGTGCGGGTGCGGCTCGGTGAGCTGGGCACCGACCCGCTGGTCGAGCGGTTGCGGAAGCGGCGGCAGAAGCTGGGGTTGCCCTGCGACGACGACGCGCTGCTGCTGCTCGACGAGCACGGGGCGCCGGTGGCGGAGGAGGAGCTGCCGCTGCGGCTGCGCCGCGGCCGGGCGACCCGCGTGAGCATCGAGAGCAACCGGGAGTGGTGCCAGGGGCTGCTGGCCACCAGGTACGGCGGAACACCGGGTGATGAGCGCGCAACCGATCGGTGAACGCCGCCCGCGGCGCGGCGGGAGACCGGGAACCCTGCAGTCGGTGACCCGCGCGCTGCGGGCCCTGGACGTCATCGCCGCCTGCCCGGACGGGATCAGCGCCAAGGGCCTGGCCGAGCGGCTCGGGCTCGCCCTGCCCACGGTCTACCACCTGCTGACCACGCTGGTGGAGGCCGGGCACGTGGTGCACCTGCCGGACGAGCACGTGTTCGTGCTCGGGTACAAGGCGCGGTACTTGGGGCAGTCGCTGTCCCGGCAGTTGGCGGTGGCGCCGGGGATCGCGGGGGCGGTGCGGTGGGTGCACCAGCACGCCGACGCGGCCGCCTACTACGCGATCTACCGGGGCACCGAGGTGGTCATCGCGCACGTCGCGGACTCGCCGCGCCGTCCCCGGGTGCAGCCGCTGGACGTGGGGTTCCACCAGGCCGCGCACGCCACGGCGTTCGGCAAGATCATGCTCGCCGCGATGGATCCGCAGCAGCGGGCGGACTACCTCGACAAGGCCGGTCTGCAGCGGTGGGCGCCGGCCACCATCTGCGATCGGGAGGTGCTGGAGGAACACCTGGAGCACGTGCGGCAGTCCCAGCTGGCGCTGGACATCAACGAGTTCCAGCTCGGTCTGGCGTGCATGGCGGTGCCGGTGCACGACCAGGCCGGCGGCGTGGCCGGCTCGGTGGCGATCTCCCTCCCGGTGCCGGAGTTCCGCGCCCGGCGTTGGACGGTGGAACGCGCGGTGCGCCAGGGCGCGGCGCGGATCACGCGTTCGCTGGTGCTGGAAGGGAGAGGGCGGTGATCACCGGAGGGGCGAAGGGTCGGTGATCACCGCGGCGGAGTGGTCAGGAACCGACCGGGAGCGGCGCGGGGCCAGGGAACCCGCGCCGCTCCCGGTCGGTCGGGATGAGATCCCGTGTTCCGCCCACCGGTCGGCGGGCGGAACACGGGGTTCCGCACCTGGAATCAGGAGATGTGCTGGCCGGAGATGGCCCGGGCCACCACGAGCTGCTGGATCTGCTCGGTGCCTTCGAAGATGTCGTAGATCTTGGCGTCGCGGTGCATCCGCTCCACCGGGAACTCCCGGGTGTAGCCGTTGCCGCCGAGGATCTGGATGGCCCGCTCGGTGACCCAGGTGGCGACTCGACCGGCCTTCAGCTTCGACATGGAGCCCTCCCCGGAGGGGAACCCCCCGTTGTGGCCCAGCCACGCCGCCCGCCACACCAGCAGTCGAGCGGCGTCGATCTCCATGCGCATGTCGGCGAGGGTGAAGGCGATCGACTGGTTCTGGATGATCGGCCGGCCGAAGGTCTCGCGCTGCTGCGCGTACTCGAGCGCGACCTCGTAGGCGGCGCGGGCGATGCCGATGGCCTGGGCGCCGACGATGGGCCGCGACAGCTCGAAGGTCTTCATCGCGGCCTGCTCCTTGGCGCGGGCGCCTTCGCGAGCGCGGGCGAGCCGCTCGTCCAGCTTCTCCTTGCCGCCCAGCAGGCAGCGGCCGGGGACCCGGACGTCGTCGAGGAAGACGTCGGCGGTGTGCGAGGCGCGCAGGCCGTGCTTGCGGATCTTGCCCGGCGATTCCAGTCCCTTGGTGCCCGGCGGGACGATGAACGCGGCCTGGCCCCGGGCGCCGAGCTCGGGGTCCACGACGGCCTGCACCACGTGGATGTTGGCGATGCCGCCGTTGGTGGCCCAGGCCTTCTGGCCGTTGAGCACCCACTCGTCCTTGGCCTCGTCGTAGACGGCGCGGGTGCGCATCGCGCTCACGTCCGAGCCGGCGCCGGGCTCGGAGGAGCAGAACGCGGCGACCTTCGGGTCGTTCTCGTCGCCGTAGCACTGCGGGACCCATTCGGCGAGCTGGTCCGGGGTGCCGGCGGCGAAGATGCCGGCGACGGCCAGGGTGGTGCCGAAGATCGCCATGCCGATGCCGCCGTCGCCCCAGAAGAGCTCTTCGTTGACGATGGGCAGGGACAGCCCGGTCTCGTCGGCCCAGAAGTTGGCGAGGCTTTCGAAGCCGTAGAGGCCGACCTTGGCGGCTTCCTGGATGATCGGCCAGGGGGTTTCCTCGCGCTCGTCCCACTCGGCCGCGGCCGGGCGCACGGTCTTCTCGGCGAAGCCGTGCACCCATTCCTGCAGTTCTTTGTGCTCTTCGGAAAGCTCAAGTGAAAAACTCATTGGGGTCCTCAGGCTTTGGGGATCTGGAAGAGCTTGGTGAGTCCAGCGGCGAACCCGACGTCTCCGGCGAGCTTGAGCTTGCCCGTCATGAACATCATCGGCGCGGAGGCGTTGCCGGAGACCAGCTTGATGAATTCGACGGGGCCGATGGTGATGGTCACCAGTGGTTCCTGCTGCGGGTCCTTGCTGACCGTGCAGGTGTCCTTGGTGATGGTGCACTCGTAGCGCAGCGGCTCGTCGTTCGCGGTGCCGATGCGCCAGCGGACGACGGCTTCCTTCTTCGTCCGGCCCGGCTTGTAGTGCTCCTCCATCCGGCGGAACACCTCGTCGAGGATGCGCTCCCGGAGCACGGGGCGTTCCATGACGGCTTTGAGCTGGGCGTCGGAGGCGCGGGAGATGATCCGGGCGAACTGCTCCGGGGTCAGTTCGCTCAGGTCGGCTTCAGCGTTGCTGCTGGCAGCTTCGGTGGCTGCTTCCAGCAGCGAGGTGAACTCCTCCTGGCTCACCTTCTTGGGGTCCAGATCGCCGAGCGCGGCGATCGGGTTGGTCTGGGCCATCGGCCACCTCCATTACCTACTCTCCAGTAAGACTACTCATGAGTAGGTTTCTCTGGCAAGGCGCGGGCCCGAGTCGGCCTGTTCTAGCCTGACCTGCATCGGAACAGGCGTAAGAGGTGAAATGCAGGCCGAGCAGAAACAACGCCGGAACCGGCGGCTACCGCGAGAAGTCCGGGAACGGCAAATCCTGACCGCAGCTGTGGACGTGTTCGCCGCGCGGGGGTTCCACGCAGCCTCCATGGACGAGATATCCGAGGTCGCGGGCATCTCCAAACCGATGATCTACGCCTACCTCGGAGCCAAGGAAGAGCTGTTCGAAGCCTGCATCCGGAAGGAGGCCGAACGGCTCATCGAGGCCATCGGAGAATCCGTCGTCCCGGGGTCCAGCCCCGAGCAGCAGCTGTGGCAGGGGCTGCGCGGTTTCTTCGCGTACGTCAACGACAACCGCGCCGGGTGGACGGTGCTGCACCGCCAAGCGGCTTCCCTGCAGGAGCCGTTCATCAGCGAATTCCTGGAGTGGCGGCAGCGCGCCACCGGCATGATCGCCGAGCTGCTCGCCCGGGCCACCGAGAGGTCCCCGCAGCCGCGCCGCCCCGAGCAGATGCTGCCGTTCGCCGCGGCGCTGGTCGGCGCCGGGGAGTCGCTGGTCGAGTGGTGGTTCGACAACCCCGAGCACACCCCGGACGGGCTGGCCCGGCGGCTGATGAACATGGTGTGGATGGGCTTCGGGAACCTCGTCGAGGGGAAGTCCTGGTCCCCGGACGCGGAGTGATCCCACCGGCCCCCGGGCGTTCCGCGGAACGCAGGAAGGGGGTTTTCCCGCCTGCTGCGGCAGGGAAGTCCCCTTCCTGCTGAAACCGCTGGGCGATCGGTCAGCGCACCGTGCCGATCAGGTGCGCCTTGCCCGACCGGGACTGCAGGGCGAAGTCCACTCCGCCGCCGTTGCGCCGCGCCGCGAATTCCACTGTGGAGGGCAGCAGCAGCGGTTTGCGGAACTCGACTTCGACCGCGCACGCCCCCGGCAGCCGGTGGGAGAGCGCCGCCAGGCAGCGCGCCTTGGACCACATGCCGTGCGCGATGGCCCGCGGGAAGCCGAACGCCTTGGCGGTCAACGGGTGCAGGTGGATCGGGTTGCGGTCGCCCGACACCGCGGCGTACCGGCGGCCCGTGTCACCCGGCACCCGCCACTGGGCGATCGGTTCCCCGGGGTCGACGCTGCGCCGCTGCTGCGGTTCCGCCGAGGACTTGCCGCGCCGCAGGTAGGTGCTGGTCTCCCGCCACACGACCTCCCCGTCGACGCTGGTCTCGGTGATGACGTCGAACTGCGTGCCCTTCGGGTGCGGGCGCAGGTTCGCCACCCGGACCCGCTGGGCCAGCACGTCGGTGCTGCGCAGCGGGCGGTCCTGCTCGATCCGGTTCGCCACGTGCACCAGGCCGACCAGCGGGAACGGGAAACCGGGGTCGGTCATCAGCTGCACCGACAGGGGGAACGACAGCACGTGCGGGTAGGTGATCGGCAGTTCGTCGCGCAGGGCGAAGCCGCACACCCGGTCGTACTCGGCCAGGTGCTCGGTGTCGATCGCGATGTCCCGGCGCACGTACTCGGTGTCCGGCAGGTCCCGGCCGCGCCGGGTCGGGCCGGTCGCGACCGCCTTGGCGTACAGCGCGGAAAGGCTCGGTGCGGTGGTCAGTTCCGGCATGGTGCCCTCCTCACGCGCCGAGCATGCCCTGGCCGCAGACCCGGACCACGTTGCCGTTGATGCCGGCGGAGGCCGGGTTGGCGAACCAGGCGATCGTCTCGGCCACGTCCACCGGCTGGCCGCCCTGCAGCATGCTGTTCATCCGCCGGCCGGCCTCCCGGATCACCAGCGGGATGGCCGCGGTCATCTGGGTTTCGATGAAGCCCGGGGCGACCGCGTTGATGGTGGCGTTCTTCTCCGCCGCCAGCGGAGCGGTGGCCTGGACGTGCCCGATCACGCCGGCCTTGGAGGCGGCGTAGTTGCCCTGGCCCACGTTGCCGGCGATGCCGCTCATCGAGGACACGCACACGATGCGGGCCTCCGGCCGCAGCGGCGAACCGTCCGCCAGCAGGGCCTCGTTGATGCGCTCCTGGGCGGTGAGGTTGACCGCCAGCACGGAGTTCCACTGCTGCTCGCTCATCCGGCCGATGGTCTTGTCCCGGGTGATGCCGGCGTTGTGCACCACGACGTCCAGCCCGTCGTGGCGCTCGGCGAAGTGCTCGGCGATGCGCTGCGGGGCGTCGTCGGCGGTGATGTCCAGCTGCAGGGTGGAGCCGCCGATGCTGTTGGCGACCCGGGTGAGGTCCCCGCCCTGGGCGGGGATGTCCAGGCAGACCACCTTGGCGCCGTCGCGGGCGAGGGTGCGGGCGATCGCTTCGCCGATGCCCCGGGAGGCGCCGGTGACCAGGGCGGTCTTGCCCTGCAGCGGCCGCTCCCAGTCCACGTCCGGGACCTCCGCCGGGCCGATCCGCACCACCTGGCCGGACACGTAGGCGGACTTGGCGGACAGCAGGAACCGCAGGGTGGACTCGATGGCGTCCTCGGCGCCCCGGGAGACGTAGACGAGCTGGGCGGTGGAGCCGTTCTTGACCTCCTTGCCGGCGGTGCGCACGAAGCCTTCCAGGGCGCGCTGGGCGGCTCGGGCCCGCGGGGACTCCTCCTCCTCGGGCGGGGTGCCGAGCACGATCAGCCGGCCGCAGCGGTCGAGTCGCCGGATGACCGGTCCGAAGAAGTCCAGCAGGGCTTTCAGCTGGGAGCTGTCGCCGATGCCGGTGGCGTCGAAGACCAGGCCGGCGTAGCGTGCTCCTTCCACCGGGGTCTGGTGGACCTGGGCGTTGACGGATTTGAGGGTCTTGTTGACGGCTTCCCGGAGGCGGGAGCCCGGGGCCGCGTCGAACAGCACGGGGCCGGCCACCACCGGGTCTCCCGGGCGATAGCGGCGCAGCGGGACCGGCCTCGGCAGGCCGAGCCGCTTGGCGATCTGCCGTCCGAGCGGGGAGGAAATGAACTGCTGGTAACGGTCGGCCATGGCAACTCCTGCGTGGTCCGCAAGCACTCGACGAATTAGTTACTCATCGGTAGGTTAGAGGTCTGACGCAACAGGCACCAGTGAGGGAGTCAGTGATGGCCAGGCGAGTGGCGATCATCGGCGGCAACCGGATTCCGTTCGCCCGGTCCGGCGGCCCCTACGCGCAAGCTTCCAACCAGGACATGCTCACCGCGGCCTTGGACGGGCTGATCGCGCGGTTCGGGTTGCAGGGCGAGCGGGTCGGGGAATTCGTCGCCGGGGCGGTGCTCAAGCACAGCCGCGACTTCAATCTCGCTCGGGAAACGGTGCTCGGCTCGCAATTGGATCCCCGCACCCCCGCGCACGACGTGCAGATGGCTTGCGCCACCGGGCTGGAGGCGTTCGTCTCGGTGGCCAACAAGATCGCGCTGGGGCAGATCGACTGCGGCATCGCCGGCGGCGTGGACTCGGCGAGCGACGCGCCGATCAGCATCAACGACGACCTGCGCCGCGTGCTGCTGCGGGCCAACCACGCCAAGACCCTCGGCGACCGGCTGAAGGCGCTGGCCGGGGTCCGGCCGCAGCACGTCGTGCCGGAGATCCCGCGCAACGCCGAACCGCGCACCGGGCTCTCGATGGGGGAGCACGCCGCGAAGACGGCGCTGGCCTGGCAGGTCTCCCGGGAGGAGCAGGACGAGCTGGCGGTGCGCAGCCACCGGCGGCTGGCCGCCGCCTACGAGCGCGGGTTCTTCGACGACCTGATGACGTCGTACCTGGGGTTGTCCCGGGACCAGAACCTGCGCCCGGACACCTCGGTGGAGAAGCTCGCCAAGCTCAAGCCGGTCTTCGGCCGCGGTGAGCAGGCCACGATGACCGCGGGCAACTCGACCCCGCTCAGCGACGGCGCCTCCACGGTGCTGCTGGCCAGCGAGGAGTGGGCCAAGGAGCGCAACCTGCCGGTGCTGGCCTACTTCTCCGACGCCGTGTCCGAGGCGGTGGACCACACCAGCGGGGAAGAGGGGCTGCTGATGGCCCCGGCGTACGCGGTGCCGCGGCTGCTGGACCGGGCCGGGTTGGGGCTCGGCGACTTCGACTTCTACGAGATCCACGAGGCCTTCGCCTCCCAGGTGCTGGCGACCCTGAAGGCCTGGCAGGACCCGGACTTCTGCAAGAACCGCCTGGGCCGGGACGGGGTGCTCGGGGAGATCGACCCGGACAAGCTCAACGTCAACGGCTCGTCGCTGGCCGCTGGTCACCCGTTCGCCGCGACCGGTGGTCGGATCGTGGTCACGCTGGCCAAGCTGCTGGCCGAGCGCGGTTCCGGGCGCGGGCTGATCTCGATCTGCGCTGCCGGCGGTCAGGGCATGGTGGCGATCCTGGAGCGCTGATCAGCTGGCCGAGTCCTCTTCGGCGCGGCGGCCGGTGAGGGACAGGAACACGTCGTCGAGGGTGGGGCGGTGCAGTGCGACGTCCTGCACCGCAACGCCTTCGGCGTCCAACCGCCGCAGGGCTTCGATGAGCGCCTTGGTCCCGGTGTCCACCGCGACCGTGGCGGTGCGGACCTGCTGCGCGATCTCGGGCTCGCCGTTGCCGATTTCGGCCAGCACCCGGCTGATCGCCGCCAGGTCCTCCTCGTGCTGCGCGGTCAGCTGCAGGCGCTCGCCGCCGATCTGGTCCTTCAGCTGTTCGGCGCTGCCCCGGGCGATCACCCGGCCGCGGTCGATCACCACGATCGTGTCGGCCAGGTGGTCCGCTTCCTCCAGGTACTGGGTGGTGAGCAGCACGGTGGTGCCGACCGCGACGAGCTCGCTGATCACGTTCCAGGTGTCGATGCGGCCGCGCGGGTCCAACCCGGTGGTGGGTTCGTCGAGCACCACCACCGGTGGTCTGGCCACCAGCGCACCGGCCAGGTCGAGCCGGCGGCGCATCCCGCCGGAGTAGCCCTTGGCCGGCCGGTCGGCGGATTCCTGCAGCTGGAAGCGGTCGAGCAGTTCGCGGGCCCGCTCGCGGGCGCGGGCGCGGGACATGCCGTAGAGGCGGCCGACCATGTAGAGGTTCTCGAAACCGGTGAGGTTCTCGTCCACCGCGGCGTACTGGCCGGAGACGCCGATGCTCCGCCGGACTCCGCCGGGGTCGGTGAGCACGTCGTGCCCGGCGACCGTGGCGGTGCCCGAGTCGGGGCGCAGCAGGGTGGTGAGGATGCGCACCGCGGTGGTCTTGCCCGCCCCGTTCGGGCCGAGCAGGCCGAGGATGTGGCCGGTGGGGATCTCCAGGTCCACACCGTCGAGGGCGCGGTTCTCCCCGAACGTCTTCACCAGCGCTTCCGCGCGCACGGCCGGGTCGTCCATCCGAGCCTCCGCTGGGTCGTGCTGGCGCCACTGTAGACCGGATGTCCGACCACCGCCGGCCGCCGGAAGCGGTGGGAAGCGCGTTGCGCAGCGGGTTCGCCGAGGTGGCGGCAACCCTCCTTGGCAGAAGTTACTGTCAAGTAATACCCTCTTGTTACCGACGAGTAAGGGCTTGGGCGTCCGGCGAGCTGGGCCCGCCCGCAGCAGCGCGCGAGAGGAAGCCTTCGATGGGCCACTACAAGAGCAACGTCCGCGACCTCGAGTTCAACCTCTTCGAGGTCTTCAAAGTTCAAGAGCAGCTGGGCAAAGGCGCTTTCGAGCAGACCGACGCCGACACCGTGCGCGGCGTGCTCCAGGAGCTGAACGAGCTCGCCACCGGGCCGCTGGCTGACTCTTTCGCCGAGGGCGACCGCAACCCGGCCAAGTTCGACCCCGAGACTCACTCGGTCACCCTGCCGGAGGGCTTCAAGAAGTCCTTCAAGCAGATCATGGACGGTGAGTGGTGGCGGCTGAGCCTGCCGGTCGAACTGGGCGGCTACGGCATCCCGTCCACCGTCGAGTGGGCGGCCGCCGAGCTGATCCTCGGTGCCAACCCGCCGATCTACATGTACATGGCGGGCCCGAACTTCGCGACGATCCTGTGGCGCAACGGCACCGAAGAGCAGCGCCGTTGGGCCGAGATCATGATCGAGCGCGGCTGGGGGGCCACCATGGTCCTCACCGAGCCCGACGCCGGTTCCGACGTCGGCGCCGGCCGCACCAAGGCCATCAAGCAGGAGGACGGCTCCTGGCACCTGGAAGGCGTCAAGCGGTTCATCACCTCCGCCGACCAGGACATGACCGAGAACATCATGCACCTGGTGCTGGCCCGCCCCGAGGGCCCGGGCATCGAGCCCAAGCCGGGCACCAAGGGCCTGAGCCTCTTCCTGGTGCCGAAGTACCACTTCGACAGCCAGACCGGTGAGCTCGGCGAGCGCAACGGCGTGTTCGTCACCAACGTCGAGCACAAGATGGGCCTGAACGTCTCGGCCACCTGCGAGCTCACCTTCGGCCAGCACGGCACCCCGGCCAAGGGCTGGCTGCTCGGCGAGGTGCACGACGGCATCCGGCAGATGTTCCAGGTCATCGAGTACGCCCGGATGATGGTCGGCACCAAGGCCATCGCCACGCTGTCCACCGGCTACCTGAACGCCCTGGAGTTCGCCAAGGAGCGCGTGCAGGGCGCCGACCTGACCCAGGCGGCGGACAAGACCGCCCCGCGCGTCACCATCACCCACCACCCGGACGTGCGCCGCATCCTGATGAAGCAGAAGGCGTACGCCGAGGGTCTGCGCGCGGTCTACCTCTACACCGCCACCTTCCAGGACCAGGTCAAGCAGGCCAAGGCCGCCGGCGAGGACCACACCCTGGCCGACCAGGTCAACGACCTGCTGCTGCCGATCGTCAAGGGCGTGGGCTCCGAGCGCGCCTACGAGATGCTGACCCTGTCGCTGCAGACCCTGGGCGGCTCCGGGTACCTGCAGGACTACCCGATCGAGCAGTACATCCGCGACGCCAAGATCGACAGCCTCTACGAGGGCACCACGGCGATCCAGGCGCAGGACTTCTTCTTCCGCAAGATCGTCAAGAACAACGGTGCTGCCCTCGGCTACCTGGCCGAGCAGATCCAGAAGACGCTCAAGGCGGAGAACGCCGACGAGCGGCTCAAGGAGGAGCGCGCCCTGCTGGCCGCGGCGCTCGACGACGCCCAGGGCATGGTCACCTCGATGCTGACCTACCTGACCTCCGCCCAGGAGGACATCAAGAACATCTACAAGGTGGGTGAGCACAGCGTCACCCTGCTGATGAGCATGGGCGACCTGCTGATCGGCTGGCTGCTGCTGCGGCAGGCCGAGGTCGCCCTGGCCGCCCTGGACGGCGACGCCTCCGAGAAGGACAAGCCGTTCTACCAGGGCAAGCTGGCGGCTGCCCGGTTCTTCGCCAAGAACGTGCTGCCGGAGCTGAAGTCCCGCCGCAAGATCATCGAGGCCGCGGACCTCTCCCTGATGGAGGTCGACGAGTCCGCCTTCTGACGGTCGAGCGAACACCGGACGACACCGTGGCGGCGTCCCCCAGGGGCGCCGCCACGGCGCTTTTCGGGGGCGCTACCGCCGGGACCGGTCCGCCGTCGCGGGTTCCGCGGCCAGGAAGGCGACGAACAACCCGATCAGCAGGGCCGCCCGACCCCACACCCCGATCATCAGCGCCTGGGACGTGAACCCGTCGTGGATCCCGTTGGGCACGCCCATCATGTTCAAGTAGAACCAGCGGAAGATGCTGATCCCCATCGCCACGTCCGCCACCAGGTAGGCGACGATCCACCCCCAGCGGATCCGCACCAGCACGAAGAACGGCAGCAGCCACAGCGCGTACTGCGGCGAGTGCACCTTGTGCAGCAGCAAGAACCCGCACAACATCGCCGCGGACACCTGGACCCACGGGTACGTCCCGGTGCGCTCGAACCGCCACCACCCCAGCGAGCACGCCACCGCGAACGACAGCAGCACCAAGGCCGGGGACACCACGCCCATCAGGGACTGGAACTCCTCGGTGCCGCTCCACTGCCGGAAACCCCAGTACCAGATGGAGTTCGTGCTCACGTCCACCTGCCGCCGGGACTGGAACTCGAAAGCCGCCAACCAGCCCTCGAACCCGGCCAGCGCGAACGGCAGGTTCACCAGCACCGCGGTCGCCGCCGCGGCCCCCACCACCCGGGCGGCCCCGCCCACGTCGAACCGGCGGCCATCGGGCAGCTCGGCCCGGTCGCGGCCCCCGGTGAGCACGTACAGCGCCAGCGGCAGCACGAAGATCCCCGGGTAGAGCTTCACCGCGAAACCGAGGCCCAGCAGCACCGCGGCCAGCACACCCCGCCGGCGCAACGGGGCCCGCCACCGGTGCACCGCGAAGACCGCCGCCACCGCGCAGGCCACCGCCGGCAGGTCCCAGTTGTGGAAGGCGTACAGCACCAGCGGCGGGCTCAGCGCCCACAGCGCCGCCCGCCACCCGCTCAACCGGCCCAGCCACCACGTCACCGCCAACCCGAACGGGGCCAGCAGCAGCGCCGAAGCGGCCAAGAACCCGGCGTCGGTCTCCACGAACATCGCCCCGAGCCACATCAGCAGCCCGGTGAGCACCGGGTACTCGACGACACCCCCGTAGAGCGAACCGTCGTCGAAGATCCCGCCGTGGACGTAGGGGAAGACGTGCCGGTCGATGCTCCGGCCGATCCACAGGTTCTGGATGTCGGAGTAGCACGCCAGCCCGAAGGCGCGCTCCTGGTACCCCGGTTGGGAGCGCCCCCACTCGTCGAAGTCCGGTCCGGTGCAGCGGGCCTTGTTGGCGTAGCCCAAGCCCAGCGTCAGCACGGTCAGCAGGCACAGGGCGACCACCCCGGACAGGGACAACCCGCGCGCCACCGGCTTGGGCAGCGTGTTCACTCGGATCTGGACCGCCTCCCCCGGAGCGAGCCGTTCCGCCAGCGGTTCAGCGGGCGGTCACGCCAGTCTGCTGCGCAGGAAATCGATGTCGGCGGCCTGGCCGTCGCCCGGGGTTTCCACCACGACCGGGGCGTCGGCGGTGGCGCAGACCGCCACCAGCAGCTCCGGATCGATGTGCCCGGCGCCGATGTTGGCGTGCCGGTCGCGGGAGGAGCCGAACTCGTCGCGGGAGTCGTTCAGGTGCACCAGGTCGATCCGGCCGGTGATCGCCTTGACCCGGTCGACGATGTCCAGCAGCTCCTCACCGGCCGCGTGCGCGTGGCAGGTGTCCAGGCAGAAACCGGCCCCGAACTCGCCGACCGCGTCCCACAGCCGGGCCAGGGCGTCGAACTTGCGGGCCATGGCGTTGGCCCCACCGGCGGTGTTCTCGATCAGGATCGGCACCTCGAAACCGCCCTGCTCGGCCTGCCGCTCGAACAGCTTCCGCCAGTTGGCCACGCCCTCCGCCGGGTCACCCCCCTTGGTCACGTGCCCGCCGTGCACCACCAGTCCGCGGGCGCCCACCTCGGCGGCCGCCTTCGCCTGCTGGGCGACCACCTTGCGGGACGGGATCCGGATCCGGTTGTTCTGCGAAGCCACGTTGACCACGTACGGGGCGTGGATGAACACCGCCAGGTCGCTGTTGCGCAGCTGCTCCGCCTGCGGGTGCGGGTTCGGGGCTTTCCAGCCCTGCGGGTCGGACAGGAAGAACTGGACGACTTCGGCGTTGCGCTCAGCAGCCGCCGCCAGCGGATCATCGTCGCGCACGTGGGCCCCGATCAGCATGTTCCGCAGTCTAAGCCGCGGCCCGGAGCGGGCTGAGCGCCCCGAGCGAGTGCACCAATTCGGTAACTGGCGTCACCAACCGGGGGGTTGTGGCGTTGACTGCTGTGCCAGGTTCACACCACCCACGACTCTCCCCTGAGCGGAGGCACGCATGCGAACGCCACCGAATCCACTCGTCCGGTCGACCGCGCGACGGACGCTGGCGGCCGGGCTGGTGAGCGCGGCCATCGCCGCGGGCTCGCTGCTCTCGGCCGGCACCGCGGCGGCGGACCCCCTGGTCGTGGACAACGCGCTGGCGATCGAAACCGCCCAGGCGGGCCAGGAGATCGCCATCGCGCCGAGCACCGTGGACTTCAAGGTGCGCCAGGCCGTGCTGCTGGCGATGCCGCTGGCCTTCGACGAAGCCGATCGAGCGGTGGAGCGGTTCCTCGCCCTCGGTCCCATTCCGCTGGGCACCGCCGAACCCGGGAAGACCTTCTACTCCGGTCGGGAGATCGCCGAAGCCGTCCAACCCGCGCTGTCCCGGATCGGCCTGCCCGAGGACAAGGTCGACAGCGTGGCCCGGCACTTCAAGAACTTGGTCAGCCTCGGCAACGCGCTCACCCTCCGGATCAGCGAACCGGAGGAGGAAGGACCCGCGGAGCCGGCTCCCCCGGAGCAGCCGCCCCCGGCCCGGGAAACGCAGGAGCGCACCCAAGAGCCGGCGCCGCCGCCCGCCCCGGCGGAACCGGCGGACCCGAGCACCGCGACTCCTCCGCCGGGCCAGCCGGGCACCACCCCCGCGGTGAGCGTGCTCCCGCCGACCCACGGGTCCTTGCCGGGCTGGTTGCAGAGCCGTCCCGGGCAGGCCCCCACCTACCAGCCGGACACCGGGGAACTGGCCGAGAAGGCGCGGGAGCGCGAGCTGGCCGCCCAGCAGCAGGCGGCCGGGCGGGCCGAGGCGCTGCCCGCCCAGCACAGCGACCGGGTCGCCCTTCCGGTGCTGATCGCGGCCGTGTCGCTGGCGGTGGTCACCGCCGGACTGGTGCGCAGCTGGGTGCTCCGCCGGCAATAGCCCCTCGGCGCGGGACCGTTGGGCGACCGCCCCTCGGTACGGGACTGCCGGGCGGCTTGCTAGCCTGGAGCAGTTCGTCCGACGCGACGACCTCCTGCCGCGGAAAGTCCGTGGCCGTGAGCCCACAGGAGGTGAGTGGTCCCAATGCGTCAGTACGAGCTCATGGTCATCCTCGACCCGAGCATGGATGAGCGCCAGGTGGCTCCGTCGATGGAGAAGTTCCTCGACGTCATCCGCAACGACGGCGGCAACGTCGAGAAGGTTGACGTCTGGGGACGTCGGCGGCTCGCCTACGAGATCGGCAAGCACTCCGAGGGCATCTACGTGGTGCTCGAGGTCAACGCCGAGCCGGCGGCCGTCAAGGAGCTCGAGCGCCAGCTGGGTCTCAGCGAATCCGTGATCCGGACCAAACTGCTGCGCAAGGTCGAGCCGCGGAAGACCGCCCGTTCAGGCCAAGGCCCGGGCGACCGCCTGACCTGATCCGGCACACATCCGAGCAGACTGGAGCCCCAGGTCATGGCTGGTGAAACAGTAATCACGGTGGTCGGCAACCTCACCGCCGACCCGGAACTGAGGTTCACCCCGTCCGGTGCGGCGGTTGCGAACTTCACGGTCGCATCCACGCCCCGGTTCTTCGACCGCTCCACCGGAGAGTGGAAAGACGGCGAGGCTCTGTTCCTCCGCTGCAACATCTGGCGGCAGGCCGCGGAGAACGTGGCGGAAACCCTGACCCGTGGCATGCGGGTGATCGTGCAGGGTCGGTTGCGCCAGCGCTCCTTCGAGACGAAGGAAGGCGAGAAGCGCACCGTCATCGAGCTGGAGGTCGACGAGATCGGCCCGTCCCTGCGCTACGCCACGGCGAAGGTGAACAAGGTCAGCCGAGGCGGCAGCGGATTCGGTGGCCAGCCCACGGGCATGGCCGATGATCCCTGGGGCTCCGCACCGCCGGCCGGTTCCGGCGGGTTCAGCGACGAGCCGCCGTTCTGAGCGGCGCATCCAGGCAGCTCCAAGTATTTTGCTCAGGAGGAAGACCGATGGCCAAGGCGCCCGTGCGCAAGCCGAAGAAGAAGGTCTGCGTGTTCTGCAAGGAGAAGACCACGCAGATCGATTACAAGGACACGACGCTGCTGCGGAAGTTCATCTCCGACCGCGGCAAGATCCGGGCCCGCCGGGTCACCGGCAACTGCAGCCAGCACCAGCGTGACGTCGCCACCGCGGTGAAGAACGCCCGTGAGATGGCTCTGTTGCCGTACACCTCGACCGCCCGCTGATCGCACTGCCGCTCGGAAGAGACTTCTACAAGGAGACACGTCGTGAAGATCATCCTCACTGCTGACGTGGCCGGTCTCGGCGACTCGGGCGACATCGTCGAGGTCAAGGACGGCTACGCCCGCAACTACCTGCTGCCGCGCAACCTGGCCATCGTCGCCACCAAGGGCGCGCAGAAGCAGATCGAGACCATCCGTCGCGTCCAGGAAGCCCGTCGGGTTCGCGGTCTGGAGCACGCTCACGAGCTGAAGCAGCAGCTGCAGGACCTGAGCCCGATCCAGCTGACCGCCAAGGTCTCGTCGCAGGGCAAGCTGTTCGGTTCGGTGACCACCAGCGACATCGTCGCCGCGGTCCGCAAGGCTGGCGGCCCGAACCTGGACAAGCGCTCCATCTCGCTGCGCGAGCACATCAAGTCCCTGGGCAAGCACACCGTTGACATCAACCTGCACCCCGAGGTGAAGGCGACGGTCAACGTCCAGGTCAAGGCCGAGGAGCAGTAAGCACCCATCGCCTCGTAGCACCGTCCGTGTCACCGGTCGAGTGACAACGGACGGTGCTGCAGGTAGCTCCCTGCATCCGCAGAATTCTTCTCTTCTCCGCGTGTCGCTCCCGCACCATCGCTTCGTCTTGTGGTAGGGGACACGCTGTGGAGGGATCTTCGCGGATTTTTTCCACGGATTTTATCCACAGCCGCCGCATGGTCTTTGACCTGCGGTTTTGTGTGGATCTGTGGTTGTTGTCCCCAAGTTATCCCCAACTGCGGGACAACGTACCCCAAGATATCCACAGTTAATCCACAAGTTATCCACAGGCTCTCCACCGATCTGTGTATGGCCGGAGTTGCCTGCTCCGGGCAGGTGATCTAGCTTCGCCGCGCGGGGCGTCTTGCCAACCGCGCGTGAGCACTTGTCGCGATGCCCCCTAGGAGGTGACGGGTTCCGGTGGCGTTGCCCGACGAAGTCAGCGACGAGTACCTGGCTGCGGAACCTGGCAGTCCGAACTCGTTCGAACGACAGCCGCCACAGGACCTGGCAGCTGAGCAGTCCGTGCTCGGCGGCATGATGCTGAGCAAGGACGCCATCGCCGACGTGGTCGAAGTGCTGCGGCCCAACGACTTCTACCGACCTGCTCACCAAGTCATCTACGACTGCATCCTCGACCTGTACGGGCGGGGCGAGCCGGCGGACGCGATCACCGTCTCCGCCGAGCTGGAGCGGCGCCAGCAGTTGATGAAGGTCGGCGGTGCCCCCTACCTGCACACGTTGATCGCCACCGTGCCCACTGCGGCGAACGCCGGCTACTACGCGGAGATCGTCTCGGAGAAGGCGTTGCTGCGGCGGCTGGTGGAAGCCGGGACCCGGATCGTGCAGCTCGGCTACAGCGGCGGTGAGGGCGCGGAGATCGACGAGGTGGTCGACCGGGCGCAGGCCGCGATCTACGACGTCACCGAGCGCAGCACCAGCGAGGACTACGCGTCCCTGGAAGAGCTGCTGCAGCCGACGATGGACGAGATCGACGCCATCGCGTCCCGCGGCGGCGAGTCCCAGGGCGTGCCCACCGGGTTCACCGACCTGGACGAGCTCACCAACGGTCTGCACCCCGGGCAGATGATCATCGTCGCCGCTCGGCCGGGTGTCGGCAAGTCGACCCTCGGCCTGGACTTCGCCCGGTCCGCGGCGATCAAGCACGGTCTCGGCGCGGTCATCTTCTCGCTGGAGATGGGGCGCACCGAGATCGTGATGCGGATGCTCTCCGCGGAGGCGAAGATCCGGCTCAGCGACATGCGCGGCGGCCGGATGAGCGACGAGGACTGGACCCGCCTGGCCCGCCGGATGAGCGAGATCAGCGAGGCGCCGCTGTTCATCGACGACTCGCCCAACCTGACGATGATGGAGATCCGGGCGAAGGCCCGGCGGTTGAAGCAGCGCCACGACATCCAGCTGATCGTCGTGGACTACATGCAGCTGATGACCTCGGGCAAGCGGGTGGAGTCCCGGCAGCAGGAAGTCGCCGAGTTCTCCCGGAACTTGAAGCTGCTGGCCAAGGAGCTGGAAGTGCCGGTGGTGGCGATCTCCCAGCTCAACCGCGGGCCGGAGCAGCGCACCGACAAGAAGCCCCAGTTGGCGGACCTGCGCGAGTCCGGTTCGCTGGAGCAGGACGCGGACCTGGTGATCCTGATCCACCGGCCGGACGCGTTCGAGCGGGACGACCCGCGGATGGGCGAGGCCGACCTGATCCTGGCCAAGCACCGCGCCGGCCCCACCGGCACGGTCACGGTGGCGCACCAGCTGCACTACAGCCGGTTCGTCGACATGGCCCGGGAGTGAGGCGGCGGGCCACCTCGCCCAGCCGCGAACTCCGCTGACCGGCCGATCAGTCCTTCCCGGACTCCCCGCGTCAGGCCGGGGCGGTTCGGGGCTTCGAGCAGGCAGAACTCGTTGTCCTCGGGACCGGCCAGCACGTGCCGCGAACCCCGAGCGGTTTGGCCGACGTCGGCCGGGTGCGCCCCGAGCGCGAGCAGGCGCCGCAGCCCCTCGTCCTGCGAGCGGCCGGTGGGGCCGAGGTCGGTGTGCAGCCGGTTCTTCTCCCGCTTCGGGTCGTCCGCGGGGCTGGGGACGCGTCGGCTGCGGTCCGCCGAACCCCTCGCGCGGCCCGATCTCCACCGCGCCGTCCGCTGCGCGGTCGAGCACCGGTTCGCCGGTGCGGCACGCCACGGCCGAACCCCTCGGTCCGGGAACCGCGGCGAATTTCGCGGTTCCCAGCGGTGGGACGGTTCCGCAACCGCACTGGACGCGCGGGCGGGCGAGGCTGTTTTTCGGCGACCGGGCGGTTTTGCCCGCCGGGATGAACGTCGCGGCACGTCCGATCGTGCTGCGCTGCTGGAACGGGACGCGGCTCGACCGGGGATTTCCCGCGGTGGAGGGGGAATCGCGACCGGGGAGTTGTCGACCGCCGGTGTGGGGAACGGCCGTTTCCCGCGGGGTTTGCGGTGATCGGCGTGGTTTCGAGCGAAATTCGCTGTTCCGCGAAGAAATTCGTCCACAGCGGACGTAGGGGGTTCGTCCCCTCCCGTTCTCAAGGTACCGCCTGCACCGGGGCTTGCGGCAAGACCCCCGGGGTGCCGCAGAATTGCCGCTCCAGAGCCAGCACCTGGGAAAACGAGGACGCGTGCTGGCTGCGCTGAACCGGGGTGCGGGCCGGAGCGCGCGGCGCGGCTGGCCGGGGCACCACTTCTCGAACGGGGTCTTCATGTACGACGTGATCATCGCCGGCGGCGGTCCGACCGGCTTGGTGCTGGCCGCTGAACTGCGGTTGCACGGGGTTCGGGTGCTCGTGCTGGAGAAGGAGGCGGAGCCGACCGAGCAGGTCCGGGCGCTCGGCCTGCACGTGCGCAGCATCGAGGTGCTGGACCAGCGGGGCTTGCTGGAGCGGTTCCTGGCGCACGGGCAGCGGCACCCGCTCGGCGGTTTCTTCGCCGGCATCGCCAAGCCGGAGCCCACCGGGCTGGACACGGCGCACCCCTACGTGCTCGGCATTCCGCAGCCCGTCACCGATCGCTTGCTGGCCGAGCGCGCTGTCGAGGTCGGTGCCGAGCTCCGGCGCGGTTGCGCGCTGGTCGGGTTCCGGCAGGACGAGCACGGGGTGGCCGTCGAGCTCTCCGACGGTGGACGGCTGCGGGCCCGCTACCTCGTCGGGTGCGACGGCGGGCGCAGCACGGTGCGCAAGCTGCTCGGCGTCGACTTCCCCGGGGAACCGGCCCGGAACGAGTGGTTGCTGGGCGAGATGGAGGCGGCCGAGGAGCCGGAGACGATCGCCCGCGTGGTGGCCGAAGTGCGCCAGGTCCACAAGCGGTTCGGGGTCGGGCCGTCCGGGAACGGGCTGTACCGCGTCGTGGTGCCCGCGGCGGGGGTGAGCGCCGACCGCTCGGTGCCGCCGGAGCTGGCGGAGGTCAAGCAGCAGCTGCGGGCGTACGCGGGCACGGATTTCGGCGTGCACTCCCCGCGCTGGTTGTCCCGGTTCGGGGACGCCATCCGGCTCGCCGAGCGCTACCGGGTCGGCCGGGTGCTGCTGGCCGGCGACGCGGCGCACGTGCACCCGCCGCTGGGCGGGCAGGGCCTCAACCTCGGTGTCCAGGACGCGTTCAACCTCGGTTGGAAACTGGCCGCGGAGGTGCGCGGCTGGGCGCCCGCGGGGTTGTTGGACAGCTACCAGGACGAGCGGCGCCCGGTGGCCGCGGAGGTGCTGGACGACATCCGCGCGCAGGGCGAGCTGATGTCCGCTGGACCGGGTGCCCGGGCGGTGCGCCGGTTGCTGTCGGAGTTGATGGACTTCGACGTGGTGAACCGGTACTTGGTCGAGAAGATCGCCGGGCTCGGGATCCGCTACGACTTCGGTTCGGGGCACGAGCTGCTCGGCCGGCGGATGCGGGACGTGCGGTTGCGGCGGGGGCGCCTGTACGAGCGGATGCGCAGCGGTCGCGGCTTGCTGCTCGACCGGACCGGGCGGCTTTCGGTCGCGGGGTGGGAGGACCGGGTCGACCACGTCGTCGACGGCGGGGCGGAGCTGGAGGTGCCCGCCGTGCTGCTGCGGCCGGACGGCCACGTGGCGTGGGGGGGGAGGAGCAGCAGGAGCTGCTCGCCCCGCTGGGCCGGTGGTTCGGTGCCGCCAACTGACCAGGTGGTGGCGCCGTCGGTTGCCGGGCGTTCCGCCGGGGCGGGAATACACTGGGCTTTCCACCGGAAGCGGAACGCGGGTGGTCGCGATGACAACCCGACCGGCAGGTGAGCTGCCCGCGGAGTTGACCAGTTTCGTCGGTCGTCGGGCGGCGTTGGCGGAAGTGAAGCGGCTGCTGTCGAGGTCCCGGTTGGTGACCCTGACCGGGGTCGCGGGGGTGGGCAAGTCGCGGTTGGCCGTTCGGGTGGCCCGTGATGTGCGGCGGTCCTTCCCGGACGGGGTCCGGTTGGTGGACCTGTCCGCGGTGGAGGTTCCGGAGCGGGTCGGCCCGCTGGTGCGCGCGCGGTTGGGCGTGTCCGGGGAAGAACCGCTGGCCGAGCGGTTGGCGGGCGAGCGGCTGCTGCTGGTGCTGGACGGTTGCGAGTTCCTGGTGCAGGCGTGCGGTCCGCTGGTGGCGGAGCTGCTGGCGGCCGCGCCGCAGGTGCGGGTGCTGGTGACCAGTCAGCGGCCGTTGGGGATCGCCGGTGAGCAGGTGTGGCCGGTGCCGCCGATGCGGGTCGCGCGGGAGTGGTCGGGCCGGGACAGCCGGGAAGCGCTGGAGCTGTTCGCGGAGCGGGCGGCAGCGGTGCTGCCGGGTTTCGCGCTGGACGAGTCGAACGAGGGCGCGGTCGCCCGGTTGTGCCAGGAGTTGGACGGGCTTCCGCTGGCGATCGAGTTGGCGGCGCTGTGGACGCGGACGCTGTCGGTGCCCGAGATCCTGGACCGGCTGGGGGACCGCTTCGGGTTGTTGACCGGGGGCAATCCCGGCGGGGAGCCCGGGCGGTCGGTGCTGCGTTCGGCGGTGGAGCGCAGCTATCGCCTGTGCTCGCCGGCCGAGCAGTTGCTGTGGGCCAGGGCGTCGGTGTTCGACGGCGGTTTCGAGTTGCGCGCGGCCGAGTCGGTGTGCGTCGGGGACGGGTTGGACGAGGCCGACGTGTTGCCCGCGGTCGCGGGTTTGGTGGACAAGTCGGTGCTGGTCCGGGAGCGGTTCCCGCGGGACCGGGCCCGCTACCGGTTGCTGCGCACGATGCGGGAGTTCGGTCGGCGGAAGCTCGCCGCGGGGGAGTTGTTCGAGCTGCGCCGCCGGCATCGGGACCACTGCTCGGCGCTGGTGCAGCAGTTCTCCCGGGACTGGTTCGGCGAGCACCAGCGGGACTGGGTGGAGCGGATCCGGTCGGAGTTGCCGAACCTGCGTGCCGCGCTGGACTTCTGCCTGGCCGATCCGGCGGAGCACCCGCGGGCGCTTCGGCTGGTCGCCGAGTTGCAGTACTTCTGGTTGGCGGCGGGCGAGCTGGTGCGGGGCCGGCGTTGGCTGCAGGAGTGCTTGGACAACACCGCGCCGGGGTGCGCCGGTCGTGGTCGGGCGCTGCAGGTGGCGGCCCTGGTGCGCGGGCTGCAGGGGGATGCGACCGGTTCGCGGGCCTGCTGGGAGCAGGCGGAGCAGGCCGGCGCGGAGGCCGGTGCGCGGTGGCCGGTGGGGTTGCTGGAGTTGCTGCTGCACGACTACGACCGCGCGGAGGCCGCGTTGGGGGCGGAGCCGAGGTCGGAGCCGGCTGCGGCGCTGCTGGCCCTGTTGCGGGGGGAGGTCGCGGCTGCTGAGCGGCTGGCCGAGCGGGCCCAGGCGTGGTGTTCCCGGCGCCGGGAGCTGTGGTTGTGGTCGTGGGTGCAGCTGGTGCGCGGGCTGGTGGCCTGGCAGCGGGGGGAGGCCGCGGTGGGGTTGGCGCTGCTGCGGGAGGGGCTGCGGGTGAAGCGGCAGTTGTCCGACGCGGTGGGGGTCGCCGCGGCGCTGGAGCTGGTGGCCGTGGTGGAGGCGGATCGCGGGGATGCCGCGTTCGCCGCGCCGCTGCTGTTCTCCGCTGGCCAGTGGTGGGAGCCGGTCGGGGGCGACCTGCTGTTCGGGTTCGAGCCGTTGGTGCGCTGGCACGCGCAGGCCGAGGCGGGGGTCCGGGAGGTGCTGTCCGGGGCGGAGTTGCACGCCGCCCAGCAGTTGGCCAGGCGGTTCGCGCTGGCCGACGCGGTGCGGTACGCGTTGCGGGAGCCCGCGCAGGACGGTTGGCAGCAGCTCACGCCGCGGGAGTGCGAGGTGGCGAGGCTGGTGGCGCAGGGGTTGTCGAATCGGCAGATCGCCGAGCAGCTGGTGATCTCCAAGCGCACCTCGGACAGCCACGTCGAGCACATCCTGGCCAAGCTCGGGTTCTCCTCGCGGGCGCAGATCGCGGTGTGGGTGGCCGAGCAGGTGTAGCCGCCGAGCAGCGAGGCGATTGCGCGTCTTCGCTGCTAGCTGGCGCACTCGCCTCGCTGCGGAGAGGAGGGTCGGACAGTGTTAGCTGGATTGGTGGCTGTCCGGCCGATGTGTCGACCACTCCCTTCATCTGCGGCCGCCCGGGTGTGGGTGGCTGCCCCTCGTGCCGGCGGGCAGCGGTTGTGGCCACGGCATCCGGGCGGCGGGTTTCCTGCCGGTTGTCCGGTGTGACCCCGGACACTTCCCAGTGTGGACCAAAGGCCCTGGTGCTCGCAGCCGTAGAAGTACCGATGTGGATACCGATGGGGGTGCGGGTGTCCGGGTGCGTCGTGCGGCGTTGAGCGCATTCCGCCGGATCGGCGCGGTGTCCTTGCTCATTCGGGTGGGGCGTTCAAGGGGACTAAAAGTTAGCATGGCGAACGAAACAGTCGCGGTACCAGAAAGTTGAACAACATGACCGGAGCCGAGCACCCGAGGTTGCTTGACACCTTCAAGAACCAGCCGAAGGCGGTGTGGATCACCGCCTTCGCCTCCGTCATCGCCTTCATGGGCATCGGGCTGGTCGACCCGATCTTGTTGTCGATCGCCGAGAGCCTTGACGCCGGCCCCGAACAGGTGACCCTGCTGTTCTCCTCCTACCTGGGAGTGCAGGTGCTGGCCATGTTGGTCACCGGCGCCTTCAGCGCCCGCTTCGGCCCCAAGCGCACCGTCGTCACCGGGCTCGCACTGATCGTGGTGGCCACCCTGCTGTGCGCGCTGGCCGCCAGCATCGGACAACTCATCGCGCTGCGCGCCCTGTGGGGCCTGGGCAACGCCTTCTTCATCGCGACCGCGCTGTCGGTGATCGTCGGCGCGGCCACCGGCGGCCAGCAGGCCGCGATCGTGCTCTACGAAGCAGCGCTCGGCGTCGGGCTGTCCACCGGACCGCTGCTGGGGGCGCTGCTCGGCAACATCTCCTGGCGCGGGCCGTTCGCCGGCACCGCCGTGCTGATGGCGATCGGGCTGATCTTCAGCGTGGCGTTCCTGCCCGCCGACAGCGATCGGCAGCAGCGGCCGGCGGTCCGCCTGCTCGACCCGCTGCGGGCGCTGGGCAACGGTGGTCTGCTGCGCGCTTCGCTCGGCTCGGCGTGCTACACCGCGGCGTTCTTCACCGTGCTGGCCTGGGCGCCGTTCGTGCTCGAGTACGGCGCCATCGCGGTCGGCCTGGTGTTCTTCGGCTGGGGGCTGTGCCTGGCGCTGGCCGGGGTCTTCCTCGCGCCCAAGCTGGCCGCCCGGCTCGGGGAAGTGCAGACCACGATCCTGTCCGTGGTCTGCTACGCGGTCCTGCTGGTGGTGATGGCGGTGGGCTCCAAGCCGCTCATCGTCATCGCGGTCGTGCTGAGCGGGTTCTGCTCCGGCGTGCTCAACGCGCTGTTCACCGGGATCGCCATGAGCGTCAGCAACGCGCCCCGCTCGGTGGCCAGCGCGGGCTACAACTTCTGCCGCTGGCTGGGCGGTGCACTGGCGGCCACCCTGGTCGGTCACGTCGCCGACCTGCTGGGCGCCCAGTCGCCGTTCGCGGTGGGGGCCGCGTTGTGCGTGATCGCCGCGGTCCTGCTGTCGCTGCAGCGGCGGAGCGCTGCCACCGCCCCGGAGAAGGCCACCGCGAAGGCCTCCTGATTGCGAGAACACGACGAATCGCGGTTTTCGCGTTTCGGCCCCGGTGGACCAGTTCTAGGCTGCGAGTCGATTCGGACCGAGCAGCTTGGAGGTTCGCGGTGTCAATCCAACCGGGCCGACGGCGGCTGCTGCCGCTGCTGACCGCTGGCAGGGCGCGGGTCACCTGCCGCTACCGCTGCGGGGACCAGTGCTCGCACACCCCGCCGAACAAGTCGGAGAACCCGTACTTCCACGACGTGCTGCAGGCCGTGCTGGACCGGCGCGGCCTGCTGCGCGCGGGAGCGGTGGTGGCCGGTTCCGCAGCCGTGCTGCCGGCGTTGACCACCGGGGAGGCCTCCGCGGCACCCCCCGCCCCGCCCAACCCGCCGGGGCTGGACTTCACCCCGGTGCAGCCCAACAGCGCGGACGCGGTGGTGGTGCCCGAGGGCTACCAGCACGAAGTGGTGATCCGGTGGGGTGACCCGGTGCTGCCGGGCGCGCCGGAGTTCGACTTCGACGACCAGACGCCGGAGGCGCAGGAGAAGCAGTTCGGCT